>NZ_JBHXWI010000014.1:0-189272 GCF_042671975.1 Rhodococcus sp. NPDC127593
TGATCGGTCCGGTGCCGTCGTCGCGGACGCCGTCGTAGGCGAGGTGCATGAACTGGTGGCAGTACGAGGGTGCCCCGGTGGTGCACGAGGGGCAGGTGCCGCAGCTGTTGAAGGTGATGGCGACCCGGTCGCCGGGGGCGACCTTGGTGACACCGTCGCCGACGGCGCGGACGACGCCGCACCCCTCGTGGCCGAGGACGGCGGGCAGTGCGGTGGGGAGGGCGCCGTCGCGGGCGGCGAGGTCGGTGTGGCAGATGCCGACCGCCTCGATCTCCACGAGTACTTCACCGGCCCGAGGGCCCTCGATGGTGATCGGTTCGAGGGTGAACTCGGTGTGGGGTTCTCTCGCGACTGCTGCGAGTGCTTCCATCGTCACATACTCCATGTGTTGTGGGCCGGCCCGAGAAGGGCCGGCCGGAATCGAAAGGGTCGGATCACGCTCTGGCGGTCGACGCATCATCCAGTGATAGGACCGATTCCGGGTTCGGGTCGAATCCCGTGGGGAGGTACCACGCACGTTCGAAGGCGATGCGTTCCGCGCTGATGTCGACGATGGTGCGTTCGATGTCGGCGACGACGGATGTTTCCAGGTCTGCGCGTAGAACTGCCGTGATGTCGGCGGAGATCCGGTCCGCGGCCTTACCCAGCGTGTCGGTTCGAGCGGTCGGATTCGATACCAGATGGTCTGCGTCCTCGACGGACGCCACGAGCGCGTCGGCTGCCCGCGATTCTCCGAGCCGGTCGACGACGGCGTGTGCCATGCGCAGGTGATGTTTCAGCTCGAACACTGCGCGCGTGTGCAATCGAGGCAGGCGGGTGGCGAGGAACTCCAGATGGAGGAGGGATAAGCCCAGCTGTTCTTGGGCAAGCGGGTCATCGGCGGCTACCGAGGGGCCGACGACGTCGCGCAGCGACTTGATCACTGCGCGAAGAGCATTTTCGGAGTGATCGGCCATCAGAGCACTTCTTTCAGGAGGGCGGCGAGTTGGTGAGATAGAACGGGCACCATCCCTCTGACCCAGGCGAGCATCACGTCCTGGTGTGTCTTGCCGAGATGGGTGATTCGGTAGGCGGTCGCGAGCGTTGCAATGATCAGCTGGTAGGTGTTGGAGATTTTGTAGTACACGAGACGTCGAGGATCGACGGCCAATCCCGACGCATCCTCGTAGCGGTCGAGGAACTCACGTTCGGGGAACAAACCGCACACCAGGTACTCTCCGGTGTGAGCATCGACGTGGCCGAAGGTTGCGTCGGTTGCCCACGCGAGGTCGCGGTGCCGGTCGCCGAGGTGACAGTATTCCCAGTCGAGCCAGGCCGTGATCTCGCCGGTCTCGTTGTCGAACAGGAAGTTCCCGCTTCGGAAGTCGCCGTGGACGAGTCCCACGTGGTCGACTGTGGGCAGGTTGCGTTCCAGCCAGTTCGCGGCAACTTCCAACAGCGGGTAGTCCTCGCCCCGGTCCTCTTCCCACACTCGGCGATACTGGTTCAACTTCCACACGGCGGCATCAGTCGTCCCGGGTGCGGGTTTGTCGAAACTGCCGAGATCGAGTCCGTTCACATCGAGGGTGTGCAGTGCAGCTAGGTGCGCGACGAATTGGCTTCCGAGAGAATCGCGCAACGTGGGTCCGAATGCGGTGCCCAGGCCACTCACGGCGCCGGTGTCGGTCGCCGGCGGCTTGGTGACACCGGAAACGAACTCGTAGATCAGCGCCGGTTCCGGGAACCACCGCGCCTCGTCGTCGAGCCAGAACACTCGCGGGACGGGAAGCACGCCACGAACCGCGTTCAGGACATCCGCCTCCTGCCGACGGCTGGTCGCGTTCAACGACTCCGCGGGGTCCATCCGCACGACCAACCGGTCGGTGACACGACCGCGTTCGGGGTTGTCCCACAGGAGGTCAACTCCCAGCTGCATCTTCGATGCCCCGCCGGACAACCAGCGTGCGTTCGAGATCTGGTAGGTGCCATCGACTTTGTCGCGCAGGAGGTGCTCGAAACAGCCTACGAAGTCATCGAGGCTGATGCGGCTGTAGGGTGGTGCGCTGCGTCGCTCGAGCTTGTGTACGAGCATGCGATCGATCTCGCTGTCGACCGGGTACCGTCGCCGCATCTCTTCGATGAACTGTGAGGTTGGTGCGTCGCGCACATCGAAGTCGGTGTGGTTCAGAACGTCGTTGTTCAGAATGGTCATGGTCAGCGCTTTCTGCCGTGCCTGGACATGTGCTCGGACAGGTAGTCCAAGCCGAAGATGTCTCCCATTTCCCCGTATCCGACTCGACCGTCGTATTCGTAGCGATGGAGACTCTGATAGCAGACGTCCCGTGGGTTGAACGAGTGCCACGGATGTCCGGCAACGGCACTACCGCGGAACTCCCATTCCTTGCCCTCTACGTCGCGTACCTTGATCCGATTCGACACGGTGATCATGTCTACGCGCACCGCCTCGACCTCGGCGAAGACGAGGCTGCGAGTCTCACCGTTCTCTGTGACGTAGCCGAACCTCAGGTCCCGGTAGTGGACGTTGCCGTCCTCGATCGCCATGTCCACTGCCAAGTGCATGGCCAACTCCGGCCCGAAGTTGACCGAGATCCAGGAGACGGCCCAGGTCCCGACGTCGCGCCGAGGTCCCCAGCTGTGGTCCATGCCTTCGTAGCAGTCGACGTCGTACTGTTTCCCGCGCAGCTCCAAGCTGCCGGTGATGTGGCCCTTGACCTCGAAGTGGCCGGTGGCCCAACCGTCGCCCTTCGTGTCGGGTGTCGCGGTCGAGTCGGCCGCCGACAGCAGGGCGTTCTGCGTGGGGTCGTGCATGTCGAACGGGTGGTGCAGTGCTTCGAAGTGCAGGTCGAAAGAGCAGTGGCCGAGGACATGGTCGTAGCGGAAATGGTAGTCGCGGGGTGCGTTGGACACCTTTACGCTCAGGCCGTTCGCGAGCGAGTAGTCGGTGAACGATTCGGGGCACGGGAGGTGGATCTGGCAGTCGTTGAAGTCGAGTTCACCGGCTTGACGGCAGATGCCTTGCCCGAGTGCCACCGACGACAGTGCCACGCCGAGATTGGGACGGGCGAGGACGTAGGCATTGCCGAGGATCCCGGCTTCGGGAACGCTGAAGATCAGTGCTGTCGTTTCGGTCCACGTCCAGTCGTCCGGATCGCGGTCGTGGAATTCGCAGTCTTCGGGTTCGATCATGTGGGTGAGTCCTTCGATGTGAGGGCCGGCGTCGAGACCGGTGTTGGTTCTGTGTTTGCCCATCGTGCGAATTCGTGACACCAATTGGCAGGGCATTGCGGCTATATCCCTCGGATCGGCCACTTACCTCACTCCTTCGGTGGAGTGTTGCCGGGACTGACCATGCCGGTTTCGACGGATTCCGGCGCGAACCCGTGAGGGTTTGGTCTGATTGATATAAGGTACGACCTTGTCTGGCCTGCGTGTCCTCGGTACGCTTCGCATCAGTCCGCACGCTCCCGAACGTGGGCCCGGCGCCCCGTCAAGTGCAGAAATGCGTAGGTGTTGTCGAGATGACGCAGATGAAGACCGGCCCACTCGCCGGCGAGGACGCTTCGCTCGAGCTGCTGGGCGCCGATCTTGCCGGCGCGATCGAGTGCGGTCTCATCGAGCCCCAGCAGCTGCCCGACGCGTCCAGTTTGCTGAAGCAGCTCGAACTGCTGGAATCACGTTCCGCCGAGCGCCGACTCACTCGATTCGTGGAGACACTTGACGAGCTGCGCGAGCGGACACGGGCGTCGTACGACAGCGACACCGTAGAGCACCTGCTCGCGAACACCTTCGCGCCGATGTGCGCATCACTCGGGTTCCGCCGTGCGTTGATGTCGACCATCGACGGCCGGACGTGGAAGCCCGAGAGTTTGTACATCGACGAAGGGCTGTCAGGAACCGAGTCCGGTCTCCGCAGCTATCTCGACCAGGTGACCATCGACCTTGTCGATGCCCCCTTGGAGGCGAACGCACTCAGACAACGGCGTCCTTGTCTCGTCAGCTCGCCTCAGACACATAAGCACACCTTCAAGCCGCTGATGTCGGTATCGAACTCGCAGGGTTATGTCGTGGCTCCGGTCGTGTCGCGGACGCGGGTCGTCGGAATGGTGCACGCTGACCAGTTCGAGGACCCGGCGACGCCTACAGATCGTGACAAGATCACCGTTCTTACGGGGACACTCGGACTCGCCGTAGAAGGCGTGAGTCAGGGGCGCCGACTCACTTCGTTCCTGGACCGCGTCGAGAACATCGTGAGTGTGTCCCTGCGGAGAAGTGAGGCCGGCACCCAGTCCGGACCGGTGGCCGGAGACGCTGCGATCACCGGCAGCCGAGGCGTCAGCGCGATGACACCCCGCCAGCACAGAGTGCTCGGATATCTGGCGAACGGGTACACGAACGCGCAGATCGCCCGGGAACTGGGTGTCTCCGAGGCCACCGTCAAGACCCACATCTCGCACATCTTCCGAAAGATGGGGGTGCGCAGCCGTGCCGCGGCCGCGGCCGCGTACAGCACCGACGGTGGACGTCGCAGGCGCTCATGATGATTCGGGAGGACGAGCACCGCCCACTGCTCCGCCTGACGCAACTGCAGGAGGAGGGATGGCATGCCGTTGTTGCCGTGCGTCGACGAAATGGATCGCAACGAACCCTCACCGACCTGGTCCGGCTCACCGTGCTCGCCGGCCAGATTCACGACACTGCGAAAAGGGCGGTCGCCGACGGAGCAGCGGGCCCGGTCGAGAAGTGGAACACCGTTGCCGCACTGACCGTTCGATCCCTCGAACTGCACGCCGCTCTGATCGACGCGATCGACGAGACCGAGCGAAGTATCTACGCATCGTTGTCTTCGATGACGGCACGCTATGCGACGTCCGCCGGTTTCGAGGACTTTTTGAACTTCGTCTGCGAGCAGATTGCCGTGGTATGCGATTGCACACCGGTCCTGTGTTCACGAGTGAGGGGCACTCGGCAGCACTTCATTGCGGCCAAAGGGGTGGCGGTCCCGGACACGGACCTGATCGTTGCGCCGAACTCGCCAGAACGCCTCGCACTGAACAACCATCGCCTGGTCCTCTCGGAGGAACCCGGCCTATGTACAAGCGCAGTGCTGCAGCGCCTCATGGGAAATCGTCGCTACTACGTGTTACCTCTGGTGGTGGGGTCTGTCGACTACGGGCTCCTCTACTGCTCGGTTGCGCTCGACGACACGCGTGCACTGGATGCCTACCTGTCGATGGTGGGCGAAATCGTCACATCCGCGTGGCGAACGGACAGTCTGGAGCGAGAATTGGGTGAGCACGCGTCCCGTGTTCGCCGCGAGCTCGACGCAGCGATCGCGGACGCCTTTGCCGGCCCCGGGGATTCCGAAGCGGGGCCGCCAGATCTCACCGGCCGCGAGAACGAGGTGCTCGACCTGCTGCTGCAGGGCGTGACCAACGCGGAGATCGCGACCACCATGTTCGTGTCGGTCGAGACGGTGAAGTCACACGTCAAGCACATCCTGCGCAAATGTGGCGCAACCAATCGTTCGGAACTCATCGCCCGATTCGCCGAGCGGCCACCGAACCTGCATGCTGGCGACGCGGACTGGGCTGACGAACAGACGGCGAGTGGGGACCGTCAGCGACTTCGGGGATCTTCCCAAGAATGGTCCAATAATTTACAGTGTGGTCTGTGACACAAAGGTCGAAGCAGTCAGAGAACGAAACGTCCGCTCTGAGTCCGGCCGCCATGCCGGAGTCTGCTGCCGATGCCCGCGAGGAAACCTCGGCCTCGTCGCTGTCCTGGAAACTGAGGCTGGAAATGGCGCTCGCCGACCACCGGGCGACGGCCGGAACACTGTCCGGCCTGATCAGCGCTCTGTCCGACATGCTCGATGCAACGGTGTTCCTGCTAGGGCCCACCGGCCAGGTGATCAGCCGGGCCGTATCGGCGGGCGCGTCCACTTCCGCGATCCCAACCCTGGAGCGACTTAACGAGGCGGAGCGGTCAATCGCTGTCGGCGCGCCCGCCGGCGTCGTGCGGGTACCGGGCGCGCGAGCCGTTGACACTGAGTACGTGCTCGCCTCCATTGTGGACAGCGATCATCTCTTCGCCTGGATAGTCGCCACTCTCGAAGGACCAGTTTCCGTTGAGAATGTGCGATGGGCGATGGACCGGGCGGTAGTTCACTCGAGGGCCGAGTTCCTCTCCCAGCGGCGGCTCGCCCGAGTGGCCTGGAACGCACGTGCGAACCTCGCGCGGCAGATGGTTCGGTCAACTACTTACGATGCAGACCTTCGGGCTTGCGCGGAGTACCTCGGCGTCGATCTGGCCGCAGACCGGGTCATCGCATTCATCCTGGAACGAGGTCGGTCATCGGGTTCGGCAGTCGACTCGGGCCGCCTCGGCGATCTGCTCTCTGAGGATCTCCATGTCGACATTCTCACGGTCCGCGGCACGGAGGGTGTCATTCTCTCGATCGAGGCTCCGGCTGGCGTCGAGGAGGCGACGGTGATCGCGCGCTGTAAGGCGGCAGTCAACCGGGGTCTCGACCGGATTGGTGACCGATTTGCCGTCGCCGGCATCTCATCGGTTACCCGGCCTGGGCAGCTCCGACGGGCGTACCGGGAGGCATTCGAGGCCGCGCGGTGCCTTGACCGATACCCGTCGGATACGAATCGTGCCATCGCCTGCGACGAACTCGGTCCCGCACGATTGCTCGTGGCGAACAGCAACGAACAGTCCGTCCGAATGTACGTGTACGACGTACTCGGGGACCTGCTTGCGGGAGGCGTGGCGAACAACGACCTCCTCCGCACCCTGCAGGAGTTCTTCGACAGCGGACGGAGCGTGCGTGAGACCGCGGTGCGGTTGGACGTGCACGAGAATACTGTGCGGCACCGAATGGGACGGGTTCATGACCTGACTGGCCTCGATGTCGCCGCGAACTCGAATGACCAGCTCAGCGCCCAGACCGCATTGTTGATTCTCCGACTGCAGGGCCACCATGCGGTGCCGGGTTTCGAACGGGCGCCGCGCTGAGGGCAGGGCACCGAACGGGAGAAGCGAACCGTGGTTCCCGCCGGCCCGGTGCCCCTGATTGGCGAAGCATCTGATCGAGCGGTTCGGGCTTCGGCACGGTTGCGTTGTCGACTTCTCCAACGCGACGACACACGGTCCGGATGAAGTTCTTGACCTTCGAATCGGCGCTGGCATTAACTGTCGCCCAGCGTGTTCCAATTCACATGCTTCGAAGTACGAGTAGCAAGGAGTCCCAATGCGATCCGTCAATTGGACGAGAAAGCGACGACTAGCGGCTGCGGCTGCGGCGGCTGCAACGCTTCTCGCGCTCACCGGATGTGGCGGGCCGGCGGGTGACAACTCTGGTGCCATCCGGGTTGGTCTGCTCGCCAATCTCACGGGTGACGCTGCACCGTCGTTCGGCAAGCCGTTCGAGCGAGGATTCGAACTTGCTCTGCAGGAGGCCAAACCGATACTGGACGAATCGAATCTGTCCGTCGAGATCCTCACCGAAGACGCCAAGTCGGCCGTCCCGGCGGCGGTAACCGGGTACAACAAGCTTCGCCAACAGCGTGTACCCCTCGTCGTCCAGGACTCGCAGAGCCCGCTGGGCCAAGCGGTGGCGCCACTGGCGAATGAAGATCAGGTCGCCCTGCTCAGCGGGGCCGGAAGTGCCTTGGAGAACTCTGGCGGGTTCTCGTTCCGGTTCACCGACCTGACGACGCCCACGGTCGCGGCCGGATCACGTCTGGCCGACGAGGGGGCCAAACGCATCGGTGTGGTTGTGGCCAGCGACAATCCCTCCTTCGCAACTCTCGCGCAGGCCACCGAACAGGGATTGCCGAACGGGTTCGCGTCGCGACAGGAGGTGTCGTCGCAGGATACCGATTTCTCTGCGGTGCTGGCGAATCTCAGCCGAGACCACCTCGATGCCGTGGTGCTCGCCGTGCTCCCTGCCCAGGCAGGAAATCTCATCCTCCAGATGAAGAACTCCGGTGAATTCGAGCACACAAAACTGGTCGGTACCGTTGCCATCAGCGGCGAGACATACACGGTGGCAAGGGATTCAGCGCGAGGATTTGAGTTTCCGCAGGTGTGGGCCCCCGGTGGAACCAACCCCACACCCTTCGAACGGAGCTACACCGAGAAATACGGTGAGGTCCCCACGGCATACGGTGCCATGGGATATCAGGTCGGTTGGATCACCGTCGCTGCGATGATCCACGCGGGGACGAGCGGAACGATCGACGGCAGCGCTCTTCGTGATGCCCTTCCCACCGCTTCGACCTCGGACCTGGTCCGCGAACACGGGATTCTCGGCCTGGAGCTGACCGCGGATGGCCACGCCACCACGCCCGGGGTCATGGCTACCTTCGCCGAGGGCGGAACCATGGTCCTCGCCGAATCAGAAGGATGAGCTGTGGACTTCCTACTTCAGCAAACGGTCAACGGGATCGTCCTCGGTAGCGTATATGCGTTGTACGCATCGGGTTTCGGCCTGGTGATGGCCAATCTCCGAATCTTCCACGTCGCACACGCTGCGGTATTCACATGGGGAGCGATCTTCGCGTGGGAGCTCACAGCGCGACTCGGCTGGTCCCTCCTGGCCGCTTTGCCGCTCGTTGCGGTGCTGGCGGGGTTGCTGAACGTCCTGGCCTACTTCCTGCTGATCCGACATGTCCTGCATCGTCGGGACAGTGAGATGGCGGCGTTCATCTCGTCGATGGGTGGTCTCATCGTGCTGGTCGAGTTGGCTCACCACTACCTCGGCGGTTCGGTTGTGAGAATGACCGACGATGCGTTCGCCAGTACACCACTGTCGATCGGTCCGGTCCGGATCACCACTCTGCACCTGACCATGGTGTGCCTGGCGCTCGTCATCGTCGCCGTGACGAGTTGGCTGCTCGCCCGCACTGAACTCGGCCGGGAGATCCGCACCGTGGCGTTCAACCGGGACACCGCTGCGATTCTCGGCGTCGACGTGGAACGGGTCAGCGCCGGAGTCTTCTTCGCTTCGGGTGCCATGGCAGGGGTCGCGGCCTCATTCGTTGCCGTGGCATTCAACGTCATCGATGCCGAACTCGGTTCGGCATATCTGGTGATTGCGCTCGCAGCCATGGTTGTCGGCGGCTTCGGCAGCGTTGGTGGAATGCTCGTCGGCGGTCTGGTCATCGGAATCGTCTCCACCTGTGCGACAGGATACCTGTCGAGTTCCTATCGTGATCTCGCCGTTTTCGTTCTGCTGCTGCTCTTTCTCGCCTTCAAACCTGAAGGTCTCTTCCGTACCCGCGCAGAGCTGACAAGGGTGTGACATGGCTATGACAGAGTTTCTCTCGATTTTCGGTGCGTACGACTTTGCAATCCGGGATGGAATCGTTCTCGCGCTCGTGGCCTTGTCGGTCTACGTCGTGCTCGGAGCGGGAATATTCGCGCTTCCCCAGGTTGGGCTGATGGCTGTCGGTGCGTATGTCTCGGCTGTACTGTCCGTCGATGTCGGTACTCCATTCGTGATCTCCCTTGTGGGCGGAGCACTTGCATCCGGCGTCGTCGCCCTGCTGCTGTCCGGGCTGCTGCATCGCCTCAACGGTATCTATCTGGCAATCGCGAGCATCGCGTTTGCGGAAACAGTGCGTGTCGCGGTGCTGAACCTGCCGCTGACGGGAGGCGCTCAGGGCAAGGTGGGCATTCCGCGGTCGGCGAACGATCTCGTGATCTGCATCGTTGTCGTTGTCGCCGTCGGCTGTCTGATTGCGCTGAAGCGTTCGCGATTCGGGCTCGCAATAGGTGCGATGCGGGAGGACTCGCTCATGGCGAGTCATCAGGGAATCGACGTCGTTCGCTACCGGACAATGTTGTTCGGGCTGTCGGGCATCTTGGCGGGGGGAGCTGGTTCCCTCCACGTTCATATGTCGGGTTTCGTGGAACCGGGGCAGTTCAATTTCGAGCTTCTGACGCAACTACTCGCCATCGTGGTCATCGGCGGGACGGTCTTCGTCACCGGCTCGCTCGTGGGTGCCTTGATCATCATCGGCTTGCCTGTCGCCTTGACCGGGCTTGCGTCGTATGAGGTTCTGGTCAACGGCGTGCTGATCGTGCTGATCGTCGCCTTCGCGCCCGGCGGAATCCTTGGGAGCCTCCGTTCGTTGCGACTGGACCGCAGGCCCGTCGCACAGGACACCGGTGGCGATGCGACGGCGGACCGGGTGTTCTCGCCGCGGCGGGGGGATTGCACCGACGGCGCTGGCGGCACCGCCGTCCTCGAGGTGCGGGATCTGGTGATGTCGTTCGGGGGTCTGCGCGCACTAGACGGCGTGAGCCTCGAGGCGCGCTCCGGCGAGGTACTGGGCATCATCGGCCCGAACGGGTCCGGTAAGACGACACTGCTGAACGTGTTGTCCGGTGTCTATCGTCCGGACAGCGGAAACGGGACGCTGCTCGAACAGGACTTCTCCCATCTCTGGGGTCGATCGCATGTCATCGCCCAGTCCGGGCTCGCCCGGACCTTCCAGAACATCCGACTGATGGATGAGGACACAGTGTCGACCAACGTCCGTTTGGGCATCGCGCGGCGTCCGGGCCTCGATGTGAACATTCGCGTGAGGACTCTCCTGGCGGAACATCGCCTCGACTGGGCCGCCGACATCCCGGCGGGCAGCTTGCCGTACGGGGTGCGACGACGGGTGGAGATCGCCCGCGCCCTCGCCGGGGAGCCCCGCGTACTGCTACTTGACGAGCCGACCGCGGGGATGAATCCCGCTGAGCGGCAGGATGTGTTCGACACCATCTCGGATCTTCGGTCACGTGGCGTCGCCGTGATCGTGGTGGAACACGACGTAGCGATGATGCGCTCGTTCTGTGATCGGCTCGTCGTACTGGACTTCGGCAGGAAGATCGCCGAGGGCGAGCCCGACGCCGTACTCGACTCCAAGGAGGTTATCCGTGCTTACATCGGATCCGGTTCTCTCGCTTGAGGATGTCAGCATCTCCTACGGCCACGTATCCGCCGTCACGGGTGTGACACTGACACTGTACGCGGGGGAGACCCTGGCACTGATCGGTCCGAACGGGGCCGGCAAGTCGACGTTGCTGCGCGGAATCACCAATCAGACCCGTAAGAGCAATGGCAAGATCCACTTCGGCGGACAGGACATCTCATCCACAACGCCGCACCGTCTCACTCGGGCCGGAATCATCCATGTCCCGGAGGGACGCCAGGTCGTGGCACCGCTGACCGTGCGGGAGAACTTGCAACTCGCGGCACGTGCTTCGCGGCGCTGTCCTCGTCGGGAAATCGAAGCATCGATCGATCGTGTCTACGACCTCTTCGCCCCGCTCGCTCGCCTGCGTGACACTCCGTCCGGTCTGCTCAGCGGTGGCGAGCAACAGATGGTTGCGATCGGACGCGCACTGATGGCCCGACCCCTTGTTCTCCTGCTCGATGAGCCGAGCATGGGCCTGGCCCCGGTCATGGTCGAGGTGATCTACGAATTCCTCGGAGTGCATCGCGATGCGCTCGGCGGGGCAGCGATTCTGCTCGCCGAACAGAGCCGGATCGCGCTCGACGTCGCCGACCGTGCAGCAGTCTTGTCGCTAGGCCAGATCGGCTTCATTGGACCCAGTTCCGATCTGGACGAATCCCTACTTACAGCAGCATATCTCGGAAAAGTTCAGCCTCTCGGCGTGCCCGAAACGCTGTAGTTCCGACCAATCCATCCAACACCACCCACTCGAGGAGATACCCGATGATTACCGACGCTGACTCCGAGTTCCACCCTCGTGATCCGGACGATCGGACCTGGACCGAGACGATGTTCTTGCCTTTCGCCATTCCGGAGGAAGGCATCTTCGGCAATGTCTACGTGCTCGCCCGACCAAATGTCGGAATAGCGACGTCATCGATCCTTATCGGACAGGGATTCTGCGCACAGCCCTACGACATCGACTTCACCGATCCGCAGGTGCATCTGCCCTGTCCCGAATCGTTCTCCAAATTCACACTGGGGAATGGACTCAGCGTCAATGCGCCGACTCCCAAGGAATATGACATCAGCTACGAGAACGCCTTGGGCGCATGCTCGCTCGACCTGTCGTTCCGGGCATCGCACGACCCGTTCGATCCCGGCGATCCCGAGCAGAATCCTCTCCTCGCGACCGATCGGAGTACGGGGGACAGCCGACATGGCGACGAATGGGAGAACGGCCATTTCGAAGTGAAGGGGCACATCACCGGAAACCTCGAGCTACGAGGCAAGCGATACAAGGTTGATTGCTATGACGGGATGGACCACAGTTGGGGCCCCCGCACCGAGACCGGTACCCGCTCGGTGGCGTGGGTATCGGTGAACTTCGGACCCGAACTGGCCGTCCACCTCGCAGTCCTGATCGACCTCCGGGACGGTCAGGTCAGATACGAGAAGCTCCGATTCGGTTTCGTCGTAGAGAACGGTGAGGTTCATCCAGTAGTGGACGCCGACATCAGAGCCGAACACACACAACTCCTGGCAATAAACAATCACATCCGGATCACCGATGCCCGAGGAAAGGAATACGAGTTCTTCGGAACGGCGATCTCGAGCCACCCGTGGTACAACTTCAACCCCTCCCACGTCAGCTATCAAGGTGTCTTCCGCTACCACTGGGGTGACAAGGTGGGATACGGGGAGATGGCCGACATCTACGGATTGGACTATCTGGCAGAGCGGATGTCCAGTCACGGCCGTGCACGGGGGCGGATCGCATGAACGGTCACGATCTGACGTGGGATCTCGACTTCGACAACCGCGACGACCCCTCGCCGGAGTTCATCGACGCGATCCGTGGGGAGTACCCGACGGAGCGCGAGGTCGACACGATGCTCACACGGAAGATGAGCCGGCGCAAAGGCCCGCCGTATCGGCGCCCGGATCTCGCCGAGATGGCCAAGATGCTCGACGAGTTCCTCGCCCACGAACTCGGTTCGTCCAACTTCGAGATACGAGATCTGCACTGGTTCACCGGGGGAGTGTCAAAGATCCAAATCGGTTTCACCCTCGATCGGGACGATCCTGCGGGTCGCCGTCGGTCGGAGCATCTCGTGCTTCGGATGGACCCCAGCGAGGGATCCAACGCGACCAGTCGAGCACGGGAGTACGAGCTCTTGACGCTCATGGACGGGGTGATCCCGGTGCCGAGACCGCATTTTCTCGACGCCGAGGGTGAATGGTTCCCAGAACCGGCGTTGATCTACGAGTTCGTAGAGGGGGTCACCAAACCTCGCGCCACGGCGAGCGGGCGGATCAGCGGTCTCGGTACGGATTTCGGCCCGGACCACCGGAAGGTGCTGGCACCGCAGTACCTCGAACACCTGTCCACGATTCACAACACCGACGTATCGGGCCGGTCGTTCTCCCACCTACAGGTGCCCCGCACCGGTTCCACCGAGTCGGCGGAATGGATGGTCCACCATGCACTGCGCTGCTGGGAAGAGGACAGGGGGGAGGACTCCCCACTCATGGAGATCACGGCGAACTGGTTGCTGAACAATCTGCCCGAATTGGATATCGCTGGTGTCGTCCACGGCGACTTCCGCAGCGGAAACTTCCTTTTCAACGAGGAGTCCGGTCGGATCCTGGGATGGCTGGATTGGGAGCGTGGCCTTATCGGTGATCGGCACCGTGATCTGGCGTGGATCACGCTCCCCACGATGGGCCACTACGACGCCGGCGGGCGCTATTTCGTGTGTGGCCTCATCCCTTTGGATGAGTTCTTCGATCGATACACCGAGGTATCTGGTCTCACTGTCGATCTGGAGCGGCTGCGGTTCTACCAAATCCTGAACTGCTTCACCATCATCGTGTCGACGATGGCGTCCTCGTACCGCATCGCCAGGCTGGGCAAGTCACACCAGGACATCCTGCTCACACGAGTGGAGGGATTGGTCCCAGTGATCTCTCGCCAGCTCATCACACTCCTGAAGGGGAAGAACACATGATGGACCACAGTGAGAACACCCTCCGTGCCGCCATCAAATCGTTGCGTGACACCGTCGCCCCGGCGGTCGACCCGCAGGATCCGCAGGCCGTCGAGCAGCTTCGCTTGACGATCGACTTCCTCGAATTCCTGCGGACCCGCATTTACGACATCCACGCGCGGCAGCGGTACGAACTTGGTCGCCAGATGGACATCGCACAGGTACTTCTCGACGACGCGGCGCTGCTCTCCCTGGATGCCGGTGACCGTCTCACCCACGCGTTGACCGATGCGCGATCGGTACACGCCGACGCGGACGCTCACACCCAGGATCTGCGTGCGTCCTCACAGCAGCTCTGGGCGGTCGTGCGCGGTATCGTCAGAACCGCCCGACAAGCACCAGAAGATGTGCGCCAACGGATCAGCACCAAGGTGATCGGGGGAATCGAACCCCTGGTCGAAATGGAAAGTGCCTGGTTTCTCCCGTTCGGATTCGAGCCCGATCCTGGTTCGGTTCCCCAGTTGGCGGATCTCCTCGAACGTGCCTCCTCGGACGCAGGATGAAAATCCTCGTCACAAATGACGACGGCATCGAGGCAGATGGACTGGCTGCACTCGCTGCCGCAGCTGGGGGCGACGGCCACGATGTCGTGGTCGTCGCCCCCAGCGCAGAGTTCAGCGGCAGTGGAGCAAGCCTCGGGGTAATCCGGGACCGGAACCGTGTGATGGTGTCGGCGCGGGATGTGCAAGGCCTTGATGAAATCAGAGCCTATGCGGTGGATGCTCCACCTGCGCTCGGGGTCCGGGCCGCTTGCAGCGGTGCATTCGGGTGGAAGCCGGATCTGGTTGTGTCCGGTATCAATCCCGGATTCAACACAGGCCGGCTCGTCCTGCATTCGGGGACGGTCGGCGCCGCGCTCACCGCAGCATCCCTCAATGTCTGTGCCGCGGCGTTCAGCACCGAAGCGCACTCGGTACTCGGCATGAATACGACCACACGGGTAGCCGAGTGTGTCATCCGCGGATTGGTCGATGCGGGGCTGCCACCGGTCGCAGTGAATGTGAACGTGCCTGTGCTTCCGTTCCCGGAACTGAGAGGCCTGCGTTTCGCCGATCCGGGATCCGTGAGCTGCGATGACGTCGCCTTCGACTTCGACGGCGATAGTCTCTCGCTACGTCGGCGACGCAACTCCCCGCCCTACGAGGACGGGTCGGACGCTGACCTGCTCTTGCGGGGCCTGGTTGTCGTCTCAGTGCTCAATCTCCCCTGGAGGACCACCATCGACGCCGAAGGTCAGGTCATATCCGCGATCGAGCAACGTTGGATTGCATCGGGTGGCCACACCGATCATGCTGCGGCGGACGGGTTCCACACCTGCGCGGTGCCGGACCGCTAGTGGTCTATGCAAATCCGCTTGTGACAGTGTATTTCCTGCTGAAGTACGTCCCGCTCCGAGCGATTCCACCGTAGTGGAGGCACGGATTCTTCGTCCCGACGACGCCGAGCGGATCGCTGCTATCTTGCGGGATGGGGACGGGAAACGAACTCGCTGCCGAAGAGATCGTCTTTGCATGCAAGGGCGTCGGGCTGATGCGATTCGGCCGCGAACGTGCCCTCCTGATCCTCCCGTTTCGATCGATTCCCCGGTTAGGCCAGCGCGTGCAGAGTGCGTGGTGAGATCGGACGCTGTCGGCACGCCGAGATGCGCGTTACGGACGGCGCTTTCGAAAGTTCTCGGGGAACGGTAGACGACGACGGTTACGTTTGGGTCTCCGGCGTCGCGCGGATGATCTCACCATCCGAGGCGGCCACAACATCGACCCCGTGAGATCGAGTGATGCGCGCTGGATCGCCACCCTGCGGTACATTTCGTCGCAGCGGTGTGGGCAGGCCGGACACCGCCAAGGAGCTGCCGGTGGCCTTCGTTCAGAATGTACAGGAGCGAGCGACGATCCCGGTCGAGGTCATCGTGCTCGATCAGTTGCCGTTGACAGCGGTTAGAAAGCTCGCCAAACGCGCGCTCCGGGCACTGACCAGGCTCAACCGGTGGAAGCAACACCTCGATCATGGAGGTGTGGGAATGGGACGACCACCCGGGTGGGCGGCAGCGTTGACGGGGCGTGCGGTGATGCGGTCACCGGGACGGCCTCCGGTGCGCCGCGATCTCGGGCGGGCCTTCTGGGCGCGGATCGCCGAGGGTCTCACGAGCGACGAATCAGCGATCGCGTGCGGCGTGTCGGGGCCGGTAGGGACACGGTGGTTCCGCCAGGCTGGTGGGATGCCACCGATCGAGTTGACCCCGGTCTCGGGGAGGTACCTGTCGTTCGCCGAGCGCGAGGAAATCGCGTTGCTGCGGGCCAAGGGTAGCCAAGGGTATGAGTATGCGCGACGTCGCCGTTCACATCGGACGGTCCCCGTCGACGATCTCGCGAGAGTTGCGGCGGAACGCCGCCACCCGTAATGGGAAGCTCGAATATCGGGCGTCGATCGCACAGTGGAAGGCCGACCTCGCCGCGAGGCGCCCAAAGCCGGCGAAGCTCGCCGAACACGATCGGTTGCGAGACTATGTGCAGGACAAACTGTCCGGCGTGATTCGTGCCGACGATGGAACCGTGGTGGCAGGCCCCGATGCGGCCTGGATCGGCCGCAACAAGCCTCGGCGCGGTGATCGTCGGTGGGCGACGGCGTGGAGTCCGGAGCAGATTTCCAATCGCCTACCGATCGAATTTCCAGATGACCCGTCGATGCGCATTTCACATGAGGCGATATACCAATCGCTCTACATCGAGGGACGTGGCGGCTTGGAGCGGGAGCTCGTCGCGTGCTTGCGCACCGGTCGGGCGCTGCGTAAGCCTCGTGCGCGAGCACGTAAACAGCGCACCGGATTCATCACCGATGATGTGACCATCGGAGCCCGGCCGGAGGAGGTCGAGAGCCGGAAGACGCCGGGGCATTGGGAGGGCCACCTTACATTATCGGCCTGACTCGGTCCGCGATCGGCACACTGGTCGAGCGCACCAGTAGATTCACGACACTACTGCACCTGCCGCGTCTGAAAGGCCATGGAACAGCGGCGAGGGTGAAGAATGGACCGGCGCTGTCCGGATATGGTTCGGAGTCCGTTCGTGATGCTCTGGCCGCGACGCTGACGCCTCTGCCCGAGCACCTACGCAGATCCGTGACATGGGATCGCGGAAAGGAACTCGCGCGTCATGCCGAGCTGACGGCATCTACGGGTATTTGTGTCTACTTCTGTGATCCGTACAGTCCATGGCAGCGCGGAACGAATGAGAACACGAATGGGCTCCTGCGGCAGTACTTCCCGAAGGGTACTGATCTGTCGCGATACAACTTCCGTGAACTTCAGGCGGTCGCTGATGCGCTCAACAACCGTCCCCGGAAAGTCCATGGTTGGAGAACTCCAGCGGAAGTGTTTGCCGAACAGGTACACTCGTCCTCACGGCACGGTGTTGCGACGACCGGTTGAATCCGCCTTGTTAGCCTCGATCTCTTTGACCCGGCGCGCCTGGCCCGATCGCTTTCGGATTGGCTGTTCTGACCGTGGATCGGGTGGCTGGCAATGAGTAACCTCCCGACACAGTCGGTGGCTGCGGGATCCACTGTCCCGGAGGTGCGGTTTTCGTCTCGGATGGTCGGATCGTGCCAGGTGCCGGCAGTGAGCTGAGGCGGTTCAGTGCGGTGGTGATCGCCTCAGCCGAGGGTGCTCGGGTACGAGCTTCTGCCCGGTGCGGCGGGCATGACAAATGATCCAACCGGCGGCCAAGAAGATCCGTAGCTGCGGGCGTTTCGGCTTCCGCCGATCGGAGGGTGCTTGTGTAGGGCGAGCATCTGGTGAAAACGTGCAGCACAACGAGGCTCGGGTCGCGCTTCGCCATAGGCTCCGCCAGGGGCTCGCCGCACACGCTCGCTGACCTCTCCTAGTGGAGAAGTGGGTTCCAAACCTACCCGCGAGGTCGTCGAGATCTTCCGCAAGGTGTGGCTCCGAGAGAAGGGCTAATGGGAAACCCGTTGTCTGTCAGAATCGTTGCTTCACCCAACGAGGCCGCAGTGCCCCGTGGACCGTCGTTGCAGCAAACGGACCTAACACAAATGACGGGGCAGCTCCACCGAGCGCCGTTGAAATCGAGCCATGAAAACTAAAGGCGTACATACTGAAAACGCAGATCACGCCCAGGTGGTGAATGCCAGGACACCAGGTGTATTGATCCAAATTGATACCGAGGTGAAGAAGAAGAGGCTGCCGACCAGGCCGATCTGCGCTGCCGTCAGATCCAGTTCCTTGGCGAGCGGCTGCGCGATGATCCCGAGAACCGCCTTGTCGCTCCAGTTGACCACCGTCAGCAACACGAGCAGGGAGGTGAAACTCCATGCGCGCGTGGATCGGACGGATGTGGTCGAGTTTGGTGGCTGGGGGCGTTGAGATGTGTTTCGCGTGTGGTCACCACGAATCCCTTTCGGATCATCTACGAGAGTGTGAGGGTTGACGCCGGAACCGAGCCGAACCTGAAGGGCCTGACCTCGCCGAGCGAGACAGCGCGTCATCCAGGTCCTCCGGTGCCATGTGGCCAGGCCAGGGGCGGCGTTGCAACAGCAATGGATATTGGTTATCAATCGTTCCTCTTGGTGCCGCGGTTCCATTGCGTGGTCGTGCCGTAAAGCGCTCCGCCTTCCGTTTGTGACGGTCGAAGCGCGTTTTCTGCCGGGATGGCCACGGGATTTCGTCGGTTTCTACGTGCCTTGGGCGAGCGAACCGCGCATACCGGAGGTCGGACATCTCACGGAGATTGAATTACTAGTAATTCACTTTTGAGCGGCACCGCCGATGTGTCAAGGGTCACTTTCGGCTCCGCGGTAAAGGGGCGAGGTTGGGGGGCGGGAGGTGGTTCCGGAGGGTTGTGCGCCGGAGGCCGAGAGGGGGCCTCACGCCCTCCGCGGGAAGTCCCGTCTCCCTCCCGGGCGATCGTTAGCTGACATAAGGGGGTTGACAGGGCGGCATCGACGCGGCAATGTGAATCACCAGTAACCGATGTCCTTCGGTCTGGCACCTCACCTTCTCACCGTGAGATACCAGTAAGAAGGGAATTTCTACGCGAGTATCCGGTAGTGGATCGGAATTTGCAGACAGTCATTTATGAAAGGCGACATGATGGGAACACTGGGCGGCAAGACCGCGCTGGTCTCGGGGTCGGGGCGCGGTATCGGCCGGGAAATCGCCCTGAAACTGGCCCGTGAGGGGGCTGCGGTCGTGGTCAACGATCTCGATCCGGAGCCGGCCTCGCAGACGGTGGACGCGATTACCGCAGGCGGCGGCCGTGCCGTCGCTTGTGCTGGATCGGTATCGGAGGACGGATTCGCCGAAAGGTTCGTCGACACCGCGGTCGAGGCCTTCGGTGGCCTCGACATCATCGTCAACAACGCCGGATACACGTGGGACTCGGTGATCCAGAAGATGACCGACGAGCAGTGGGACACCATTTTGGACGTCAATCTCAAGGCGCCGTTCCGGATCCTGCGTGCGGCGCAACCGTTCATCAAGTCCGCGCCCACCGACTACCACCGCAAGGTCGTCAACATCTCGTCGGTGTCCGGCTTCTACGGCAATGCCGGCCAAGCGAACTACGGTGCGGCCAAGGCGGGCCTGCTCGGACTCACCAAGACCCTGGCCAAGGAGTGGGGCCGTTACAAGGTGAACGTCAACGCGGTCGCGTTCGGGCTGATCGTCACCCGGATGACTGAGGTCACCGCCGACACCGACACCACCTTGAACATCGACGGTCGAGACATCCGCGTCGGGGTGAACCCCGATCGCATGGCGATGGCCTCGAAGATGATCCCGTTCGGGCGCGGCGGCACCCCGGGGGAAGCCGCCGGGGCGGTGTATCTGCTGTGCACACCCGAATCCGACTACATCAACAGTCAGTGTCTGGTGGTTGACGCCGGCCGCGTCTGACCGCAACTACCGCCGCATCAGCACACACCCGCAGGAGCACAGTTATGAAGCGCACCGTCTACAACGCCGAGCACGAGGACTTCCGCCGTACCATCCGCGATTTCATCGCGAAAGAGGTCACGCCCTACTACTCCGACTGGGAGAAGGACAACCAGGTGCCGCGCGAGCTGTTCAACAAGCTCGCCGAGCTCGGCGCCACCAGCTTCGATATTCCCGAGGAGTACGGGGGCGCCGGTCCCACCAGCTTCAAGTTCCAGGCCGTCATGCAGGAGGAGGTCAACCGCGCGGCGGTCGCCTTCGGCCACTACACCGTGAGCATCGGCATCGTGCTGCCGTACCTGCTGCGGCTGGCGAACGAGGAGCAGAAGCAGCGTTGGCTGCCCGGGGTCGCATCGGGTGACACGATGCTGTGCATCGCGATGACCGAGCCTGGCACGGGTTCGGACCTGGCCGGGATCAAGACCACCGCACGTCTGTCCGACGACGGAACGCATTACATCCTCAACGGCGCCAAGACCTTCATCACAGGTGCCCGCAACTCGGAACTGTGTGTCGTCGCCGCCCGCACGTCCGCTCCCACCGAGGATCGTCGATTCGGCCTGAGCTTGTTGGTAGTCCCGACCAACAGCCCCGGCTTCGAGTTCGGCCGCAAGC
Organism: Rhodococcus sp. NPDC127593; assembly: GCF_042671975.1. Lineage (NCBI taxonomy): Bacteria > Bacillati > Actinomycetota > Actinomycetes > Mycobacteriales > Nocardiaceae > Rhodococcus > Rhodococcus sp. NPDC127593. Next base: position 20,574 of record NZ_JBHXWI010000014.1, read on the forward strand.
TCGACAAGATCGGCATGAAGGCGTCTGACACCAACGAAATCTCCTTCACCGACATCAAGGTGCCCGTCGAGAACCTGCTCGGTGAGCAGGACCAGGGCTTCTCCTACCTCGGTCAGAACCTGCCGCGCGAGCGTCTGTCGATCGGCGTCGGCCAGACGTCAATGGCCGTCGCGGCAATCGAATTCGCCTCGGAGTACGTCCAGCAGCGTCACGTGTTCGGCAAGCCTGTCGCGTCCTTCCAGAACACCAAGTTCGTGCTCGCCGAGTGCGAGACCGAGGTCTCGGCCGCACAGGCACTGGTGGACAAGGGACTCGAGCTCGACGACACCGGCGAGCTCACGTCGGCGGATGCGGCGCGGATCAAGCTGTTCTGCACCGAGATGGCCGGGCGGGTCATCGACAAGTGCCTGCAACTGCACGGCGGATACGGCTACATCATCGAGTACCCGATCGCGCGCCTGTACTCGGACACGCGCGTCTCCCGGATCTACGGCGGCACCAGCGAGGTCATGAAGACCATCGTGGCCAAGGACATGGGCCTGTAGCCGAATCCCTTCTCTCTCAGGAGTCTTCTCATGCGTGATGCCGTCATCGTCGATGCCGTGTGCACACCGGTTGGCAAGCGCAACGGCGCGCTGTCCGGGGTGCACGCGGTAACCCTCTCCGCTCACGTGCTGGGCACCCTTGCCGAGCGCGACGATGGTGCACCACATGCACGCCGAGGGTATTCGCTACGGCCTGCAGTCGATGTGTGAGGGCGGCGGCATGGCCAACGCCACCATCCTCGAGCTGCTCTGAGCCTCTCTCACCGGCCGGACCGCATCGGCCGAACACGCAATCGTATCCACAATCAGCAAACGTTTAGGGAGCAAGAATGAGTCGCAGAGTTCTGGTCGCCGGGGTCGGCATGATCCCGTTCACGAAACCGGGTCGCAGCGAGGACTACTTCGAGATGGGAGCGAAGGCCATCGCGAACGCGCTCGCGGACGCAGGCCTCGGCTTCGACACGATCGGGCAGGCCTATGCCGGGTACGTGTACGGCGATTCGACGAGTGGCCAGCGCGCCATCTACGGCGCCGGCATGACCGGAATTCCGGTCGTCAACGTCAACAACAACTGCGCCAGCGGGTCGTCCGCGCTGTGGCTGGCACGGCAGGCCGTCGAATCCGGTGCCACCGAATGCGCACTCGCGGTGGGCTTCGAGCAGATGCGGCCCGGTGCGCTGGTCAACCACTGGGGCGACCGGCCGGCCCCGATGGGCCGGCACGCCGAGGTGCTCGATCGCACCCACGGGGTCGACAAGAGCAACCCCTCCATGGCGATGCAGTACTTCGGCGCCGCCACCCAGGAGTACTGCAAGCGCTACGGCGTGACGCCGGATCTGTTCGCGAAGATCTCGGTCAAATCGCGCAAGCACGCTGCGAACAACCCGTATGCGGTGTTCCGCGACCCGGTCACCGAGCAGGAGGTGCTCGAGTCGCCGGCGCTGTACGGTGGCCTGACCCGGCTGCAGGCCTGCCCGCCGACCTGCGGCGCGGGGGCAGCCATCGTCTGCAGCGAGGACTTTGCCCGCGCCCACGGGCTCACGCCTGGGGTCGCGATCGCGGCTCAGGAACTGGTCACCGACTTCCCCAGCGTGTTCACCGACGACGACGTGCTCAAGATCGTCGGCGCCGACATCACTCGCGCTGCCGCGCAACGGGTATACGAGAAGGCTGGCGTGGATCCGCGCGACATCGACGTCGTCGAGTTGCACGACTGCTTCTCGATCAACGAGGTGCTCACTTACGAGGCATTGGGCCTGGTCGAGGAGGGCGGCTCGGAGAAGTTCATCCTCGCCGGTGACAACACCTACGGCGGCCGCGTCGTGGTCAACCCCAGCGGTGGCCTGCTGTCCAAGGGGCATCCGCTCGGCGCGACCGGTCTGGCACAGTGCGCCGAACTGGTCTGGCAGCTGCGCGGCACCGCCGAGGCCCGGCAGGTGGACGGCGCGACCGTGGCGCTGCAGCACAACCTCGGACTCGGTGGCGCCGGTGTCGTCACCCTCTACGAGAAGCTCGCGTAACAGCGGTTTCCCCACTAGTGACGCGCGGTATCTCGGCGTGAAGAACGAACGTGAAGAACGAAAGGGACAATCATGGGACAACTTGACGGGCGCGTAGCCATTATCACCGGTGCCGGTGCAGGCTTGGGTCGCGAGCATGCACTGCTCATGGCCGCCGAGGGTGCCAGCATCGTGGTCAACGACCTGCGCGGAGCGCAGGAGGTGGCCGACGAGATCGTCGCCGCCGGAGGCTCGGCCATTTCGGTGGAGGGGTCGATCGCGGAGATGGCTGTCGGCGAGAAGCTCACCGAGGCGGCGGTGTCCACCTTCGGCACCGTGCACTCGGTGGTCAACAACGCCGGGATCATCCGGGACGCGATGTTGTGGAACATGACCGAGGAGGAGTTCGATTCGGTCATCGCAGTGCACCTCAAGGGCACCTTCTCGGCCACCCGTGCCGCCGTACGATACTGGCGCGAGCAGTCGAAGGCCGGCGTGCAGGAGCCGCGCACCATCGTCAACACCAGTTCAGGGTCGGGGCTGCACGGCAACTTCGGGCAGTGGAACTACTCCGCAGCCAAGGCCGGCCTGGCCATCCAGGCGGTCAACGCCGCCCGCGAATTCGAGCGGTTCGGCGTCAAGGCCAATGCCATCGCCCCCGTCGCGCGCACCGAGCCGGTTAAGGCTACTCCCGGCATCAAGGATCTGGTCGGCGAGCCGGTCGACGCCGCGGTCTTCGACCGCTACAACCCCGCCAATTGCTCGTCGCTCGTGGCGTACCTGTCCAGCGCCGAGTGCGCCTTCAACGGCCAGGTGTTCGCCGTCTACGGCGGCTATGTGGGCCTCTATGGGGGCTACTCGATCGCTCACGAAGTCCGTGAGAACCGACAGTTCGACGTCGCCGAACTGACGAAGCGCCTCGGCGACGACGCGTTCCTCAAGTCGGTCGAGACCAGGCGCGCCGGCATCCCGAAGATCGAAGGAGAGACCAAGTGAGCTATGCATTCCCGCTCGACTACAGCAAGGTCCGCGAATTCGCGCGAGCAGTCAAGACCGAGCACCCCGCCCACACCGGCACCGAACCGGTGATCCCGCCGACGATGCTCACCAGCGGCCGGATGATATGGGAGCCGGCCGAGCAGTCGGGTTTCGCCAAGCTCGGGTTCGACCGGCGCCGGATCCTGCACGGTGAGGAGGAATACCTCTTCCACGGACCGCTGCCCCGTGCGGGGCAGACCCTGACCGCGGAGACCCGCATCGGCGAGAGCTTCGAAAAGCCCGGAAAGCGGGGCGGGGTCATGACGTTCGCGAAGATGATCACCGAGTTCCGGGACGAGACGGGCCGCCTGGTTGCGACACAGAACAGCACCATCATCGAGACCGCGACCACGGGCAGCTCGGAAGGGAGCAAGTGATGACTACCGCGACCAGCACACCGGTGATCGGCCAGCAGGCCCCGCCGCGGACGTTCCCGCCGCTGACCCGAACAGACTTCGTCAAATACCAGGGCGCGTCCGGCGACTTCCACCCGCTGCACCACGACGAGACCTATGCCCTCGAAACCGGGTTTCCCTCGGTGTTCTCGGTCGGCATGCTGCAGGCCGGCATGCTCGCCAGCTACGTCACCGACTGGCTGGGCGTGGAGAACCTGCGCCGATTCAAGATCCGGTTCGCCGAAAAGGTCTGGCCCGGAGACGAACTGACCTGTTCTGCGAAGGTCGTCGACATCCTCGATGCCGAGGACGGTCGCCGGGTGCGCATCGAGATGACCTGTGCCCGCCAGAGCGGTGTGAACGCACTGGTCGGTGACGCAGAATTTCTGCTCGACTGACCACGGCCGGGGTGCGCACCAGCGGTGCGCACCCCGCCCTGACCGCTGACACCTTCGAGGAGAACGTGAGCCATGCACCTGACACAGCTGCTGCACAAGGCGGTGCAACAACAGCCCCACCAACCGCTGACCGTGTACGGTGCCCGCCAACGTACCGCCGGTCAGGTCGCCGAGCGGGTGGCGCGCCTGGCCGGCGGCCTGAGGGAGCGGGGGGTGGCGCCGGGGGACCGGGTGTGCATCCTGGCGTTCAATTCGGACCGCTACTTCGAGGCGGTGATGGCCACCTGGTGGATCGGGGGCGTGGTCACCCTGCTGAACTGTCGCTGGTCGCTCCGGGAGGTCGCCGATGCCGTCGCCGATGCAGGCAGTCGCTGCCTCCTGGTCGACGAGGACTGCATGCCGTTGATCGCGGACCTGGACGGCCCGGTGATCGTGCACCTCGGTGACGGAACGGGCCCGGCCGGCACCGTTGGTTACGAGGATCTGATCGCTACCGCTCCGGCCGTCGAGGACGTACGGGCCCACGGCGACACGCTCGCCGCCCTCATCTACACCGGCGGCACCACCGGCGCTGCGAAAGCCGCCATGCATTCGCACCGATCCTTGTCCACCGCCCTGCTCGGGAGCATGGGGTATGCCCGCTCCAGCGAGCCCGACGGCGCCACCTTGGTGATGGCCCCGGTCTTTCACATCGCGGCGCTGCTGGGCATGATGGCGCAAACCCTGGTGGGCGGCACCCTGGTGTTCGCGAACCGGTTCGAACCGGACGAGGTCCTGCAGCTTCTCGGCCGGCACCGGGTCACGACCATGACCTCCACCCCGGGCATGCTGCAACTGCTCTACACCCACCCCAGCTTCCCCGCCGCCGACGAAACCTCGCTCACCACCATCGTCTACGGAGCGGCTCCGATGCCCGAAGCCGTCCTCACCCGGGCCATGGCCGCCTTTCCGAACGCCCAGTTCGTGCAGGGCTACGGGATGACCGAAACTGCCGTCATCGCCTCCCTGCTCGGGGCCACCCACCGACTCGGGGGGCCCCGCCTGAAGTCGGCGGGCCGCGCCACCCTGCACGTACAGATCATCATCGCCGACGAGGACGGAAACGAGGTGCCCCGCGGAGCGGTTGGGGAAATCCTCACCCGCGGCGACAACATCATGCTGGGGTACTGGAATCGTCCGGAGGAAACCGCGGCGGCGCTACGCGGCGGCTGGCTCCACACCGGAGACCTCGCCTATATGGACGAGGAGGGCTACATCTTCATTGTCGACCGGGCGAAAGACATGATCATCACCGGTGGCGAAAACGTCTACTCGACAGAGGTCGAGAACGTGCTCAGCCATCACCCCGCCGTGCTGCGTTGCGCGGTCATCGGCGTCCCGGACGAGCAGTGGGGTGAGGGCGTCCACGCGATCATCGTCCCGCAACCCGGTCAGACAGTGACTGTGGAGGAAATCCGCGAGCACGTCAAGACGCGGCTCGCCGGTTTCAAAGCCCCGCGCACCATCGAACTCGTGCAGGCGCTGGCGACCACCGCCACCGGCAAGATCGACAAGCGCGCACTCCGCCAACACACACTCGAGCAGCCGACGGACATCGGCTGAGGAGACTTCCCATGAAGCGCACCATATTCGACGACCAGCACCAGGACTTCCGGACGATGTTCCGCAACTTCCTCGAACGGGAGGTCGTGCCGGAATTCCCCAAGTGGGAGGAACAGGGCTATGCCCCGCACGAGTTCTACCGCAAACTCGGGGCACTGGGGGTGATGGGCTTCGACATCCCCGTCGAGTACGGCGGCACCGGACCCACCAGCTACAAGTACATCACCATCATGACCGAAGAAGCCGCCCTCGCCGGGGTCTCACTCGGAAACTACGGTGTCACCACCGGCATCGTGCTGCCCTACCTGCTCACGCTCGCAGACGACGAGCAGAAGAAACGCTGGCTGCCCGGCTGCGCCGCCGGTGAGACGGTCCTCGCGGTCGCGATGACCGAACCCGGCACCGGATCCGACCTCGCCGCCATCCGCACCACCGCCCGCCGCGACGGTGACCACTACATCCTCAACGGCGCGAAAACCTTCATCACCAACGGTTCTCAGTCCGATCTCATGGTCGTCGTGGCGCGCACCGCACCCGCCGATTCCGCCGACCGCCGCAGAGGACTGTCCCTGTTCGTCGTCGACACCACCTCCGACGGATTCGAGGTCGGTCGTCGACTCGACAAGATCGGCCTCAAATTCAGCGACACCTGCGAGGTCTCGTTCCGCGACGTCGAAGTTCCCGCATCCGATTTGCTCGGCGAGGAAGGCGCCGCGTTCTCCTACCTCGGCAACAATCTGCCCCGCGAGCGTCTCGCCATCGCCGTCGGCGGGTGCGCCACCGCCCGCGCCGCGATCGAACACGCCCTCGCCTACACCCGTGATCGGCACGTGTTCGGCCAACCCGTCGCCGCCTTCCAGAACACCAAGTTCGTCCTGGCCGAATGCGCCGCCGAACTCCAAGCCGCCCAAGCCATGGTCGACAAGGCGATCGAACTTGACGACGCCCGCGAACTGACCGCCGTCGACGCAGCCCACTGCAAACTGTTCTGCACCGAGATGGCCGGCCGCGTCATCGACAAGTGCCTGCAACTGCACGGCGGCTACGGATACATGCTCGAATACCCCATCGCCCGCCTGTACGCCGACACCCGGGTCTCCCGAATCTACGGCGGCACCAGCGAAGTGATGAAGACCATCATCGCCAAGTCACTCGGACTGTAGGAGACCACCCGTCATGCGTGAAGTCCTGCATCTCGACAATCCACGCCCGAACACCTACCTCGGCGTCTGCGCCGCCGGGGGGCGTGGCCGAGCATACGGCGGCCACATCGCCGCGCACGCGGTGCTCGCCGCCCACCGCACAGTCGACCCCGAGCGGGCGGTGCACTCACTGCACGGCTACTTCCTCAGCATGGGCCGCCCCGACGAACAAGTGCAGTACCAGGTACAGACCCTGCGCGACGGCGGCACCTACGCGCTACGGCACGTCACAGCCCGTCAGCGTGGGGACGAATTGTTCACGCTCACCGCGTCGTTCAAAAAGGTGGAGGAGGACGCGGACCGGCACATCGTCATGCCACCGGCACCCGATCCGACGGCACTGACCACTCAGAGCGAGGCCGCGGACCGGTTGTGGTCCGGCATCGACCCCGCCTCACCGATCCGCCGGGTCGTGGACGTCCGACCGGTGCTCGGAGACGCCGACGACGGCGGCGGTGGCGCTGAAACCGGCGGACAGCACCAGCGCATGTGGTTCCGGATCGCCTCCGGCATGCCGGACGACCCCGCCGTGCACGCTGCGGCGCTCACCTACTGCTCCGACCTGACCGTGGCCCGGACCGCCGCACTCGGACACCTGCGCGCAACCGGGACAACCGGGACACCGGCACAGAACCTGTATCTCGCCTCCCTCGACCACGCAATCTGGTTCCACCGGCCCTGCCGCGCCGACGACTGGCTCCTGTTCGTCCACCACAGCCCGACCTCCGGTGACGGCCGCGGGCTGACCACCGGTCAGGTGTGGACCAAGAACGGCACCCTGGTCGCTACCGTCAACCAGGAGGTCCTGCTGCGCACACGTCGATCGACGACCACCCCGGAACCGGCACTCGTGCCGTAGCCACCGCAACTACCAAAAACGGCACCAAAGGGCCCGGCACGGCGCGGTGCCGGGCCTTCAGCCGACCGTCGTCGCCGTACCGGCGACGGCGACCACCTCGTCCGGCGCCGACGTGTCGAGCAACAGGGCCGTGCACATCTCCGCGAGTCGATCCGCCAGATCCGTGCGATGACGAAAACGACCGGTGCGGGCGGCATTCGCGACGATGGTCATCGCCGCGCTGATCGTGATCCGTGCCTGCGCCTCGTCCAGTCCGGGGCGCACCGCGTCGAGCACCCGTACCCACAGATCGAGGTAGTCGCGCTGCTCCTGCACGCACGCTCTGCGGACATTGTCCGGGAGATGGCCGAGTTCGGTGACCATCGCACCGATCAGATGACCGTCCTCGAGCGCGAACGCGATATGTGCGCGGAGCAGGTTCCCGAACGCCTCCCGAGATCCGGTGGCCCGAGCCAACCCCTGCCGCGCAGCCAGCCCGCGGCGGTCGAAGCCCCGTGTGATCGCAGTGACGAGGAGATCGATTTTCGCGTCGAAGTGGTTGTACACATTCGGCCCGGACATCCCGCAGGCCTCACCGATGTCCTCGTTGTTCACCGTGTGATACCCGCGTTCGTCGAACAAGCGGATAGCCTCGGTGAGCAGTTGTTCCCGCCGCGACAACGGAATCGCCACCCCGGCGACAGGCGGAGCCGCCGCCTGCGGGGCGGTCCCGAGTGGGCACCGAGCGACGCGCTCGGACAGCGAGCGCAGCAGCGCCTGCATGCGGCGCCGCGGCAAGGTGACGCGGTGTCCGGACACACTACTGAACAGTGCCAGGACCGAGTAGGCGAGCAACTCACAATCGGCGGCGGACAGGTCGGGGCGCTCCACCGCGATCCGTCGGGACACCTCCACGGTCACCGCCCGCAGCCGAGTGCGCAGGTCCGCTCTCGGCTCGCCCTCGAGGTAGCGAGCCTCGCGTTGCCACAGGATGGGCAGGCCGCGGCGTCCGGTCGAGGTCACCGACAGCGTCGACAACAGCGCGTCCAGGTCGGTCGAACCGGAGACCGATTCCTGGAGAGAATCGAGTCCGGAGAGAACGGCGTAGTAGAGCAGGTCGTGCTTGTTCCGATAGTGCCGATAGAGTGCGGACGCGGAGATGTCGACCTTGGTGGTCACGTCGACGACCGATACATTGTGATACCCGTGCTCGCGAAACAATTCGCTCGCAACAGCGAGGATTTGCTGCTTGCGATCGCTATGTCGACGAGTCGCCACAACCGATCCCCTTCCTAGGAGCACCCCAGCACGCACGGTCAAGATTCTTCAATTATTGCATATTCACAAAGCAATGCGAACTGCGAGCTTGGCCGATCGCGACGATCACTCCTCGGTTACGCATGGTTCCTCTTGCTGCTCGTCCGAAAGGGTTGTCCTTCCAGGGTCCACCTGTTCTACTTCACGATTGCCGCAGTGCGCGTTGCGTACTCCGACCCGAAGTGCCCACCTCCCGAGGAGGAAATCTTCCTCACGCCCATCTCAAAGCGTGCGCTGTCGCAAGAGCTTCCTCGTGGAGAAGGAGAACGTCGAGTCGATAATCGGCGGCCTGTCCGCTGTCACCACTTCGGCAATCCTGCGCGCACCCGCGTCGTCGTAGCGCAAGGTACTCGATCTCGTCTTGGCACCGCGGCCGGGCCTGCAGATGCCGCAACCGGGAAACGTCGTTGACCAACCCGATTGCAGCGCGCACGTAGTCCGGGTCTCGTGGTGTCGGTACCGAGGAGATGCACCCAGACGTCGATGTACTCCCGTTGTGCCTTACGTGCGTGCGATCGCGTTTCTTCGGGTAGGCCGGTCGCCACCGCGATAAGGATGCCGATGGCACTGTCGCCCGCCGATACCTCCATGGCCTACGAGTGCACCACCCGAGTGAGGGCGTCCTCGCGGGATCGAGCACCGGCAAGGGCCTCGATCAACCCCATCCGCAGGGACTCGGTGCCGCGAGAAAGAATCGCCTGGAGAACCTCGACCTTGCTGCCGAAGCAGGTGTAGATGCTCAAGCTCGCCATTCCGCTGCGGTGCCGAAGGCGTTCATCGTCACCGACTGGTAGCCGGAACAGAGAGATTCACCGCGTCGGCGAACAGGTCGCCCGCTGCACTCTCGCGCGGCCGGCCGGCCGGCACCGGTGTCGATGCAGTGGCGCTGGCCGCGGTGAAACATTGGGATGCTCGTCCCGGCGGAGTCGCCCGCGACGGGCTGTCCGACGTCGGTCGAAATCTGCGTTGGACTCTGGAGCGCGCCTCGGTGGCTGCGAATTTCGCCGCGCGTGTACCAAATCGGCACCGCACCGCGAATCTTGTCTCAACGGCACAGCGAACGCGTTGTTGCCGCTACGCCCTGCGGCGGTCCCCCGCCTCGGCGCAATGGGCAGGCAGGCCACGCCCGACGTTGATACCTCATACGGCATCGCGCCGTACACGAGTGCTGAGTCCAGGTCGCCATCATCTGGAGGACGACCGTGCTCGCCGTCATCACGGTCGACGCCGGCATCACCCGGAACGGCCGAGTCGGTCAGCCGGCGGAGCAGCGTCGCCCTGACACTCAAGGTGGTGAGCGAGACGCCAGGTTGAGGGGCCCCGGGTCCGCTCATTCGCCTGGAGCGAGGAGGGAGGTAAGGGCGAGCGCTGCACCGACCAGGGCGATGATCGTCACCAGCAGGACAGTGCCGGCCAGGGTGGGCCAAATGGAGTGTTGGTGGTGTTGTCGGTCGAGGCCCTGGGGGAAATGCCGGACCCCGAGATAGCCGAGCATGATGCCTGCGCCAAGTGCGCAAGCCACCAGTGTTGGTGCGCCCTGCCGGAACGCTGCGAATCCGGTTGCTGCGGAGGCGGCGAGAACGGTGAGGCCGGTTCGTTGCCAGGCCAGTGCGGTGCGCTGCGGTTGCAGCCCGGGGTCAGTGGTCATAACCGATGGAGGGTGGCGGCGACGCCGAAGACTACCAGTCCGACGGACAGGGCGCAGACGCCGCCGACGAGCCAGGGGAGCGGCAGCGGCGCGGGCAGGGGTTGATTGAGTCGGAGAGCTCGTTCGTTGCGCCGCCACGACCACAGCGCTGCGACCGCGAGTGCGCCGCCGGTACCACAGGCGATGATCGCGACCACGTGAACGACGATCGTGGCCCGTGTCAGGCCCGCCAGGGTCGTCAGGGTGACCCCACCGACGACCAGGGCCAGGGCCGTTCGGACCCACGCCAGAGCGGTGCGCTCATTGGCGAGCGAGAAACGGACGTCCGGCTCCTCCCCAACCGAGTACACCGCCGCGGGACGCCGATGTCGGTTCTCTCCAATCATGCTCTGTGCCCTACCGATTCCGCATATTGTTCAGTCCCCGGATGTTCGACAAGAAGTAGGTTGTCAGAGCAGTTCGAGGATCGTGGCGTTGGCCATGCCGCCGCCCTCGCACATCGTCTGCAAGCCGTACCGAATCCGGTTGTCCCGCATGTGATGCATCAACCTCGTTGCCAGGACGGCGCCGGAACCGCCGAGCGGGTGCCCCACCGCAATCGCCCCGCCCAGCGGATTCACCAAAGTCGGGTCGGCGCCCGTCTCCGCAAGCCATGCGAGCGGCACCGACGCAAACGCCTCGTTCACCTCGAATGCACCGATATCGGCGATCGACAGGCCGGATCGTTCGAGCGCTTTCGCGGTTGCGGGAATGGGACCGGTCAGCATCATGACCGGGTCGTCCCCCGCCATCACGGCGGTATGAACTCGGGCGATCGGGGTCAGACCTAGTTGGTGTGCCTTCTCACTGGTGGTCACCAGCAACGCTCCGGCACCGTCGGAGATCTGCGAGGCGTTGCCGGCATGGATGACCCCGTCCTCCTTGAACGAGGTCTTCAGTCCGGCGAGCGTGTCGGTAGTGGTGCCCCGGCGAATGCCCTCATCGATGTCCAACACCCCGGGCAGAGCGGCAATCTGAGCTGCCAAGACTCCTGAATCGACTGCCGCGGCGGCCTTCGCGTGCGACGACGCCGCGTACTCGTCGAGCTGCCGACGGGTGAACCCCCATTTCTCGGCGATCATCTCGGCGCCGACTCCCTGATTGAAGGTCTCGACCCCGAACCGGTCCAGAACGGTCTGCCCGAACGGCTGCCCGGACTGGCGGCTCGAACCCATCGGGACCCGCGACATCGACTCCACACCACCGGCAACGGCCACATCGTACTGGCCGGCGATCACCCCGGCCGCCGCGAAGTGCAGCGCCTGCTGGCCGGAGCCGCACTGCCGATCCACCGTGGTCGCCGGAACCGAAGTGGGCCAGCCGGCGGCGAGGACACCGCTCCGACCGATGTTGTTCGCCTGGTCTCCCACCTGGCCGACGCACCCCCACACGACGTCGTCGACGACCGCCGGATCGACACCTGTCCGCGCTGTCAGAGCCATCAACACGTGCGCCGACAGGTCTGCGGGATGAATCCCGGCCAGTGATCCGTTGCGCTTCCCGACCGGGGTTCGTACCGCATCGACTATGACGGCATCCCGCATGATGTGCTCCTTCGTAACCTCGGTTCCATTCACCCTCAAATCAATCAGCACAGCGCGCTGGGCACCAAGACACGAATGCGAACACGGTGATTCGATCCGCCTATGGATGACCATCCAGACCGACGCCGACCAGGCCCGACTTCCGCTCAGACAGGAGGGGAGTCGAGGACAGGCAATCAGTCGAAACCGAGCGATAGCGACTTACGATCGAGCAATTCTGCATTCGCTATTGGACTTCGATCGCGGAAGAGGTTTTGGTGGGAAGCGAGTTGGTGCTCGAATGGCCCGCGGTACCGCGGTCGTTCACGACGAATGTGGCCGTCCCGCGCCGTGGCCGGCGCGACAAACGGTGGCCGGATCACATCTTCGAGAACCGAGGCCGGACGAAGTGATGAGGACCGTCGTCCCGAACCCTATCGGGGTGTGAAGTGAAGGAACGAGATGCACGAGTTGTTGCACGTCGACATGGTCGGCCCAGACGAGTTTCGCGGCCTATGCAGTGAGGGCTCGCCCGGTCGGGCATTCGGTGGCCACATCGCCGCGCAGGCGTTGGCCGCGGTGCAACGCACGATCCGGGAGGGCAGGTCGGTGCACTCCCTGCACGGCTACTTCCTGACCCGCGGCCGCCCGGACCGTGAGGTCCGGTACGTCGTGCAGCGGCTCAGGGACGGGAACTCCTACGATCTTCGTGGGGTCACTGCCTGGCAGGAGTCGGATGCCATCTTCACGATGACCGCATCGTTCAAACTGCCGGAAACCGATTCTTCCCGCCACACGTTGATGCCGGACGTGCCCGCGCCGGAGCTGCTCGACGAGATCGGATCCGGTTCGGACCGGACATGGGCGAACCTGGACAGGACTTCACCGGTCGGGCGGGCCGTCGAGATCAGACCCATTCGTGCGGAATCCCATCAGGCGCGTGAACCCGGCGAATCCCGCCGGTCACTGTGGATCCGTTTCGCGGAGAACCTGCGTTCCTCTCCCGCCGACCACGACTGCGCGCTCACCTTCTTGTCGGATCTGGCGCTCGCCCGGACAGCGGTCATCGGTCATTCCCCGTCGACGGCGCAGGATCCGTCGACCGTATTCAGCACGTCGCTCGATCACACGATCTGGTTTCACCGGCCGTGCCAGGCCGACCAGTGGATGCTCTACACCCAACGCAGCCGGGTCTCCGGGGACGGGCGTGGGCACACCTTCGGCGAAATCTGGAGCCGGCAGGGAGAATTGATCGCGACGACCACACAGGAGGTGGTCCTGCGCTCGCTACGTGAAACGACGCCGGTCCCCGCCGGGGCGGGCCGCTCGCAACCAATCCGGCAGCCGTGACCGAATCCCGCGCTTTCCGCCGCGAGGCAGTGTGTCGACGGCTCGGCGGCGGCACTTGCGCGGGTTGAGAATGCTGTCATTACCGCGGGTGGCGGTCATCGCCATACGCTCCGGCAAATCCGTCCGGCGGTTGGAGGCGTCCGGCACTGCTTGTCAGGGCCAGATCGCCGACCGGTGCGGTGATCGCATTGGATGGACCTCGAAGATAACTAATGCTGAACCCTAGCCAGACGCTGTGCCTCACCCTGCGTCAGAGGATCGTCGGCCCGTCGTGCCGAGACGGGCATGGACATCTCCGAGATCAGCGACCCTTGATCTTCGCTGAGGACACCGTCTGATGGAGGAAATCCAGGCTCATTCGCACGGTGTTCCCGAGCAGGTCGTCTGCAGGGATATTGCCGGTCCAGTGCGGTTATGGTGACGTCCACCTCGGGCGCCACGTCGGCAACGGTCGCGTTGGTGGTCGTTCGGGGAAGAGTTCACTCGCGGCCGGGACTATCCGTGGCGTGCATGACCGGACCGTTCGGTTGTAGTGGACGTTGCCCGCACGATGCGCGATCCGGTGTTGGTGATCACCGACTGCGCACCGCTGGCTCCGGTGGGTGGTCGACGCGGAGAACTCGGGTCGCGGAGACCTCAGTTGCTCAACACGATGCGGCCGACGATCTCACGGTCGGCGAGCCGGGCCACCGCGGCAGGTGCATCAGCCATCGGCATCACGGCGTGGACCTGCGGTGTGATCTGACCCTTGGCGTGCAGCGTCAGCAGCTCGTCGTGCACGTGCCGAACATATGCGGGGTCTTCCCGGAAGGGTTGGAGGCGAAAGCCGATCACCGCATAGTTCTTGATCAGCGCATGGGTGACGGGTAGCACCGGAAGCTCACCGCTCGCGAACCCGACGACCAGAATCCGGCCCTCGGTGGCGACGACCCGCCGGCTCTGGTCGAACACGGGTCCGCCCACCGGGTCGAAGACGACATCCACCCCGCGGCCCGCGGTGCTGTCCTTCACCGCCGCGACGACGTCCTGGCGGGTGTGATCGATCACGACGTCGGCGCCCAGACGCCGGCATGCCTCGACCTTCCGGGTACCGCCGGCCACGGCGATCACCGTCGCACCCGCGGCTTTCCCGATCTGGACGGCTGCGCTGCCCACGCCCCCGGCGCCGCCGTACACGAGGAGGGTCTCGCCGGAGCGGAGGCCCGCCCGCCGGTTTAGTCCGACCCAACCGGTCTGATATGCCATGAACAGTGCGGCGGCCTGCTCGGTCGGGAGTGAATCGGGAACCGGCAGCACCGTCGCGGCCGGAACACGGACCCGGGTGGCGAAGCAGCCGTAGCTCATGGGCGCGGTGACTACGCGTTGTCCCACAGTCAGTTCCACATCGGGCCCGACGGCGGACACTGTACCGGCCGCTTCGCATCCGAGGCCGAACGGCCGGTCGGGCCGGTGATGGTACAGGTCCCGGCACAGCAGGAGGTCGGGGAAGTTCACGGCTGCCGATTCGACGTCGATCACCACCTCGCCGGGGCCCGGGGAGGGCGTGGGCAGGTCGTCGAACCGCAGGACCGCCCTCGGCTCGCCCACCCCGTGGGCCCGCCATGCCTTCATGGTCCATCTCCTCGCATCGTCTTTCGGTCGAGACAACAGCAGCGGCGCCGCGGAATCAAATAGCGGATTCTCATCGACTCGATAGGCGGAATCGATGGGTGTGGCTTTCGTCGCCTTGGTCCCGGTCGGCACGATCGATGGGCGTTGCCTATGGGCCGCGGCGAAATTCCCTCTTGGACAGCCGTGCCCGAACACGGTTGCGTCGACCTCGGCGCGGGCACCCGCGCCGAGGTCGAGGAAGGATGCGTGACGATGACACCGTCGTTGGAGGGGCTCACCTGCCTGGTGACCGGTGGGGGCCGCGGTATCGGGCGTGCCGGTGCGCTCGCGTTGGCACGTGCCGGCGCCGCCGTCGCGGTGGCTGCCCGCACGGCCGACCAGGTCGAATCCGTGGTCCGAGAGATCCGAAACGAGGGGGGTCGGGCGATCGCGATATCGGCCGATGTCACCGTGGCCGGCCAGGTGGCCGCGATGGTCGCGCGTACCGTCGACGAATTCGGTGGCCTGCACGTGCTGCTCTGCAACGCGGGCGGTGGCCTGACCTCGGGGCGGCTGGTGGACAGCGCACCGGACGAATGGGAGCGGACCATCGCCCTGAATCTCACCAGTGTCTTCCATTGCGCTCAGGCAGCGATACCGCCGATGTCCGCTCAGGGAATGGGCAAGATCGTCGTCGTCGGATCCGGTACCGGACACGTCGCCAGTGCTGGCGGATCGGCGTACGCCGCCGCGAAAGCCGCTGCCGCACACCTGGTGCGGGTCCTGGCGCAGGAGGTGTGGCGACACGGCATCGACGTCAACGAGATCGTGCCGGGACCGGTCGCGACCGACCTGACCCGGGACGACTTTCGCCTCGGCGAGGTCCCGGCGTTGTCGAAGGCGGAGCGGGTGAAGCATCCGGACGAGGTTGCCGAGTTGATCGTCTGGCTCGCCGGCCGACCCGCCCAGGGGCCGACCGGGCAGACATTCAGTCTCGCGCGCAGGCCGCTGTGACCGGCCGGGTCGCGGAAAGTGATCGAGATCGCATCGATCGGCCCCGCCTATCCGTCACATCACCGACACGGTCTTGTTCCTCTCGACCGTCCACGGTCTGATTACAGGGCGGCATTTTTCGGCACTCTCGAGCGTCAGCGATCTACCCGCCAGCCTGACCGGTCGAAGATCGGATCGCCGCGCCACCGCATTCACAGAAACACCACCGGATCATTGGGAGAACGAAGTATGGACTTCTCGTTGACTGTCGAAGAGCGCGACATCCAGATGTGGGTGCGCACCTTCGTCGACCGTGAAATCAGGCCGCTGGAGGAACAGGCACTGCGCAACGAACGCGCAGGCCAGGTCGGTGTCGAGCCCGAGACCATCCGGTCCTTGCAGCTCAAGGCCAGAGAAGCCGGGTTCTGGGGCGTGCAGACGCCGGAGGAACTCGGCGGCATGAACCTGAGCGCGGTGATGGCGGCGGTGATCGAGATGGAGCTGGGCCGCAGCTTCATCCGATTCAGGTTCGGCGGCAGCGCCGACAACATTCTGTACGGATCCAACGACGATCAGCGCGCGCGGTACCTGCTCCCCACCATCGAAGGCGATCGGATCTCGTGCTTCGCGCTCACCGAGCCGGGAGCGGGGTCAGACGCGACCGCGATCCGCACGACGGCGCGCCGGGACGGCGACGACTGGATCATCAATGGTGAGAAGGTGTTCATCACGCAGGGCAACGAGGCCGATTTCGCGATGGTTTTCGCGGTGACCGACCGGGATCGGGGTGCAAACGGCGGCATCACCTGCTTCCTGGTCGACCGGGACATGGGGTGGAAGTCCGAGCCCATCCACACCATGGGCGAGTGGGGTCCGGCCTCGCTGGTGTTCGAGGACGTCCGCGTGCCCGCCGAGAATGTGCTCGGTGAACTGGGATTCGGCTTCGGTCTGGCGATGGATTGGATCGGGAAGGCCCGGTGGGGTGTACCGGCTCGGGCGATCGGCGCCTGCGATCGGCTGATCCAGATGGGTGTGGACTACGCCAACACCCGACAGACCTTCGGAAAACCGATCGGTGAACGGCAGGCGATCCAGTGGATGCTCGCCGATTCCGCGGTCGAGGTCGATGCGGCCCGGCTGCTGACGCTGCACGCAGCCTGGGTAGGCGATCAGGGCAGGGATGCGCGACACGCGAATTCACAGGCCAAGCTCTACGGCGCCACCGTCGCGAACGAGGTGGTCGACCGCATCCTGCAGATTCACGGCGGCATGGGTTACACCCGCGAGCTTCCGATCGAACGGTGGTACCGGGAACTGCGTCTGGCCCGGATCTACGACGGCACCGACGAGATCCAGCGCAAGACGATCGCACGGAACCTCCTTCGCGGGCACGCGGTCATGGGCGAGCTGGGCTGAACGGTATGACGACGCCCGAACACCCGCTACGCGGACGAACCGAACACCATCCGGGTGCCGCGCCCGAGGACGGCGCACCCGCACACCGGGCACGACGGGGGAACACGATGTTCCCCGGTGAGGAGTTGGCATGATCGCGGCACCCGTCTACGAGCTGTCCTTCGACGAATACCTCGACCGGATCCGCCGGTTCACCGACGAGGAGCTGATCACCCGCGAGCCGGAGATGGTGTCCAAGGGCGAGGTGCCCCCGGACCTCGTCGAGCAGATGGCATCGCTCGGATTGTTCGGAATCACCTTGCCCAGACGCTGGGCGGGCCTGGAATGGACGGTCGAGCAGCAGGTGCTGCTCACGTTCGAGTTCACCCGGGCGTCCTGCGTGTACCGGTCGCGGTTCTCGACCACCATCGGGCTGTCGTCCCAGATCCTGCTCGACTACGGCACCGACGCCCAGCGTGAACGCCATCTGGCGCCGATGGCACGAGGCGAATGCGTCACCGCGTTCGCGCTCACCGAGCAGGACGCTGGCTCGGACGCCGCGGCGGTACGGACCACCGCCGTGCGCGACGGCGACCATTTCGTCATCAACGGCACCAAGCGGTACATCACCAACGGCGCGTGGGCCGATCTGCTGGTGGTCTTCGCCCGCACCGGCGGCGCCGGCGCCCCGGGGGTGTCCGCCTTCCTGGTGCCGGCGGACACGCCCGGAGTCAGCGCGAGCCTGCCCGATCGGATGAACGGGCACGCCGAGGCCCCGGTCGCCGAGCTGCGATTCGACCAGGTGGTCGTTCCGGACACCGCGCTGATCGGCGGCGTCGAGGGAGCCGGTCTGCGGTTGGCGATGCGCGGGATCAACCATGCCCGGATCCACGTCGCCGCCACCGCAGTCGGGCAGGCAACACGGATCCTGGACGAGGCGGCACGCCACGCCGCCACCCGAACCCAGTTCGGCCGCCCCATCGGCGAATTCGGCAGCATCGAGGCGATGCTCGGATCGAGCTACGCCGAGCTCGAGGCTGGCCGTGCCCTCGTACTCGACTGCGCCCGTGCATTTCACGGACAGTCCATTCCCCGGCACCGCATCGCGGCCGCCAAGTACTACTGCACGGAGATGGCCAGCCGGGTGGCCGACCGGGCGGTGCAGATCCTCGGCGGCGAGGGGATCGTCGGAGACAGCCCCGTCCCCCGCATGTGGCGCGACGTCCGGGCCCTCCGGATCTACGAGGGAGCATCCCAAATTCACGAACGCAACCTGGGCCGCCATGTCCGCGACGCGGCAGGCTCCGACACCGAACGGACACTCTGATGGAATTCGACACGATTCGACTCCAGATCGCGGACGGCATCGCCGTCATCACCCTGCATCGGCCGGACAAACTCAACGCCTTCACCCGGCAGATGAGCGCCGAGATCGTCACGGCCTTCGACAGGACGGACGCCGATGACCGAGTCAAGGTCGTCATCGTCACCGGCTCGGGCCGAGCGTTCTGCGCCGGAGCGGACCTCTCCGGCGGCGGTGCACGATTCGACTACGGCGAATTTGGGGACGACGTCCCACGCGACGGCGGCGGCGTGGCAACCCTGCGAATCTTCGATTCCACGAAGCCGGTGATCGCCGCGATCAACGGCCCCGCGGTGGGCGTCGGCACCACGATGACGCTGCCGATGGACATCCGGCTGGCATCCGAGGACGCGCGATTCGCGATGCCCTTCACCCGCCGAGGTGTTGTCCCGGAGAGCTGCTCGAGCTGGTTCCTGCCGCGATTGGTCGGGGTGCAGCGCTCGCTTGAGTGGCTGTACACCGGACGGATGTTCTCGGCAGCGGAGGCGCTGGAGGCGGGGCTGGTGTCGGCGGTCCATCCGAAAGATCGACTGCTCGACCAGGCGCGCGCGATTGCCGTCGAGATCATCGACAACACCGCCCCGGTGTCGGTTGCGCTGACGCGACAGCTGATCTGGCGGATGCTCGGAGCCACGCACCCGATGGATGCACACATTGCCGAATCGCGTGGCATGGCACTGCAGGGCGGGAGCAGCGATGCCCACGAGGGCATCACGTCCTTTCTCGAGAAACGACCGGCCAAGTTCGTGCGGACGGTCGAAGCCGACCTGCCCGCCATCTTCCCGCACTGGCGCGAGCCGGAGTTCAAGTGAACGCGGACACCGTCGACCGGAGCCGCCGCACCGGCGGTCCCCGAACCAGCACAGAGAACGGGAAAAGCAATGCTGCGTAATAGATTCACCGACCTGTTCGGAATCGAACACCCGATTGTGCAGGGCGGTATGCAGTGGGTGGGACGAGCCGAGCTCGTGGCTGCCACCGCGAACGCGGGCGCACTGGGGTTCCTCACGGCATTGACCCAGCCGACCCCGGAGGCGCTTGCCGAGGAAATCGCCCGCTGCCGGGAGATGACGGATCGTCCCTTCGGTGTCAATCTCACCATCCTGCCGGCGATCACCCCGCCACCGTATGCGGAGTACCGGCAGGTCATCATCGAATCCGGGGTGCGTATCGTGGAGACGGCGGGCAACAACCCGGTCGAGCACATGCCAGCCTTCAAGGCGGCCGGAGTCAAGGTGCTCCACAAGTGCACGAGTGTGCGACACGCTCTCAAGGCGGAAGCCTTGGGTGTCGACGCACTGAGCATCGACGGTTTCGAATGCGCGGGCCACCCCGGGGAAGACGACATTCCGGGCCTGATCCTGATCCCGGCCGCGGCCCGAGCGCTGCGGATCCCGTTCATCGCGTCGGGAGGGTTCGCGGACGGGCGGGGCCTCGTGGCCGCGCTCGCCCTGGGCGCGGACGGTATCAACATGGGCACCCGTTTCATGTGCACGGTCGAGTCGCCGGTGCACGAGCGGGTCAAGCAGCGGGTTGTCGACGCCACGGAGCTCGACACCGAACTGATCTTCCGGCCGCTGCGCAACACCTCTCGGGTGGCCAGCAACGCGGTCAGCCGTCAGGTGGTCCACATCCTCGCCGAGGGCGGGGACTTCGCCGACGTAAGGGATCTCGTGGCGGGGGCTCGCGGACGGCGGGTGCACGAAGAGGGCGATCTTGATCTCGGTATCTGGGCGAGCGGCCTGTCCCAGGGCCTGATTCACGACATTCCCACGGTTGCGGAGATGGTCGCCCGGATCGTTCACGAGGCAGAGGAGCTCGTCCGCGATCGCCTGCCTCGGCTGTGTGTCGACCCGGTCGGTGCACACGCCGACGCCTGATCGGCGTCAGCCGATACCGGATTCGTCCCGGACCGTTCGATCGGCCACCCCGGGGAGCGAATCGGGTGCGTCCGCTCGGCCGGGGGATCGTGCACCGAGCGGTACCACCGGTCCGGCGGGCGCCCGTCGGGCCCGGAGCGCCCCGGTCGCGGTCGGGCAACGTGAGGATCGCGTCACGGTGCCCTCACTCGCGATCAGTCGTCCGTCCCAGCACGCCGATTGCAGCGCGGTCCTCAACTCCCGCGCGAGTATCGTGACCTGCCGACATCATGAGGGCAGCAACGAATTCCACGCGGAGTGCGATATTGTCCGCGATCCGGGACTTGGCGTGGTCCCGGACCCTCGGCGGTCGGGGTGGTGCCGGACTCAAGGGCGACCGCTGCGTGCAATCGTCCGCCCCACCGGTAGTCATACAATCCGATGACTGCGCAGGAGGAGGCGGACGTGCACGGTCACCATGCCGCCGCCGGTGTCCCAGGTCGACTCCCCTGCCGGCAGCGCCAGCGTGCCGGTGGCGGGCACGGCAGTGGAACTGCGTGCCGGCGACGGCATCCGTTCGATTCCGATCGGGGAGACCGGAGAGATCTGGGTGCGCGGCCCTCAGGTCACAGACGGTTATCACCGCGAACCCGAGCTGGCGGCGGAGCAGTTCCGGGACGGCTGGCTCCGGACCGGAGACCTGGGGCGCATGGACGAGGCAGACAACCTGTTCATTGTCGGCGGCGCCAAGGACATGATCATCTACAAGGGCTACAACGTGTACCCGGCGCATCTGGAGGAGATCCTCGGCGTTAATCCGTCGGTGGCTCGAAGCGCGGTCGTCGGCATCCCGCAGCCGGAGGTCGGCGAAACGCCGGTCGCCTTCGTGGTGCCGGTCGGATCCGCGCTCTCCGGTGACGCGCTCGCCAGTGAACTTGTGGACCACGTCCGTGAGCGGGTGGCGCCCTACCAGCGGAGCCGGGCGGTCCACTTTGTCGACGAACTCCCGCTCAGCCCGACGGGGAAGGTGCTCATCCGAGCGGTGCCGGATCTGCTCCGCTGAATCGTCGGGAGCGCCAGGCGTTTCCGAACACAGCCCCGCGGGCGACCCGGCCCGGAACGGTGTGGCGCTCCACGCGTCTCCGGGGCATCCGAACGGGAGCCACCGGCCGTCGCGACCGATCTTCGGGCCCCTTGGCTCGTCGATCCACTGCGAAGTGGTGATCGCCCGGGGCGAAGCACTCCCTACTCATCATCCGGCTGGAGTTGAGAACGAGTTCGCGGTCGCGCGCAGACTGTTGCTTCAGGACGGCCTTCGTGCCCTGGATCGCGCGTTGAGGCCCGTCGGCGAGGCGCGCGACGAACTTCCTGCGCGGTCCGCAGCAACTCCGCCCGGGACGACCTGATTGACCAGTCCGATCTTCTCCGACACGCCGCTACATCTTGTCGTCCGTCATCAGATGCTGCTTGGCTCTGTTAATTCCGATCAGCCAGGGCCAGATCACGATGCCGTCCCTCGCCGGACCCGCCCGGGGATGCGGATCACCAACCTGCGCGCGATCGGAGGCGAACACCACGGCGCACAGCAACGCGAGGGTCGCGCCCACCCCCATGGTGGGACCGTCGGGGGACGAGATGCTCAGTTGAGGCAGTTCGAGCACCGTCTTCCGGACCTCGATGAAGGTGGTTTCGAGTCGCTCACCGGCGCCCGGATGATGCTCTTGAGGACGCCGCCACCGCAGAAGCCCGGCCGTGACCGGTGACGCCCCCGGCGTGGTCGCACGGTCGGGTCGGATCTGCGCGAACACCCGTGACAACTCGCCTGTGCAGCACCTTGTGACGGCGTTGTAACCTCCGGTCGGTTCAGTCGCGCGGTGAGCACCCACCGAGGCGCTCGAACGCCAAACAGTCGTAGTCGCTGTATATTTCGGTCTTCGCCGTCGTTCTTCAGGTGATGTCGGTCGCGAAGGCGAGAGTCGGGCTTCCGGTGGGTACGGTGTTCGTCTTGAATTCGATTTGGAGCAAGTGTATATTTACTTAATACAGCATTGTTGCAGTGTGTGTCAATCCCAAGTTCCGGCTTGCTCGGGAAGGCAATTTCAGATTGTGGGTTCGGTCGCTGCGGGGTCGCGGCTGACGCGGTGCGTGCAATGGGCCTGCCTGATGCGTCCGGAATGCGTTTCCTCGATATCGCCTGTATGGCAACATGTTTCATGTCCGGGATGAGGCGTACGTCACACGCCGCATGGCCTGGAGCCCTTGTCGGGATGGAGGTGACGTGCTTCACTCGTAGCCGTCGGCGGCATCCCCAGTGGGGGGTGGACTTCGCACGCGACCACCCACCCTCTTGTACCCGGTGTCGACGCGCTTCTGCGGGTGTGCCCGCACTCGATCCGAACACTTCCATCGGAGGTCCCATGTCCCTCGACCAATCGTCCGCGACGTCGCCGCCGGCGACACCCAACCTCATGAAAGTGGGACGTCGCGCCTGGCTGATCGTCGCGCTGATCTTCCTGTTCCTGTTCTTCAACTTCGCCGACAAGGCCGTCGTGGGTCTGGCCGGCGTCGAGATGATCAAGGACCTCGGGATCACGAAACAGCAGTTCGGGCTCGTGCAGAGCAGCTTCTTCTGGCTGTTCGCCGTCGGCTCGATTCTGGGTGGACTGCTGATCGGCAGGATCCCGGCGCGCTGGCTGTTGGCGGGCACCGCCATGATCTGGGTACTTGCCCTCGTCCCGATGATCTGGAGCACGAGCTTCACGGTCCTCGTCGTGACCCGGATCGTCCTCGGTTTCGCCGAGGGGCCGTCGGCGGCCATGGCGATGTCGGTGACACACAGTTGGTTCCCGGAGAACAAGCGCGCGCTGCCCAGCTCCATCATCGTGGCGGGTACCAGTGTCGGTCCGCTCGTCGCGGCACCTGTGATCACCGCGGTCGTCGTGAATCACTCGTGGCACATGGCGTTTGCCGTCACCGCGATCGGCGGCGCAATGTGGGTGGTGCTCTGGTTGTGCTTCGGCCGTGAGGGGTCGGAGGGGGACGCGCACACCGATCGCCACGCGGAGGGCGCCGAGGAGACCCGCGCCGTCCGGCTCCCGTACCGCCGGCTTCTCACCACGGGCACCGTGCTCGGTGCGTGTGTGCTGTTCTTCGCGACGTACACCAATGCGGCGGTGAAGGTCAGCTGGCTTCCCCTGTATCTGCGAGAAGGTCTGGGGTACAGCGCCACGACCGCGGGCAACCTTCTCACTCTGCCCTACCTGGCCGGGGCGGTGATGATGGTGCTGGCGGGCACGGCCTCCCGCATGATGACCCGCCGTGGGGTGAGCAACCGACTTGCCCGAGGGGGGTTCGCCGCCGTGCTCGTCGCAGTCGGGGGGCTGAGCACGATCTGGTTCTCGACTCTCGACCGCGGCGTGCTTCAGATCGTGCTGGTCTCGGTCGGGGCGTCCTTCGTCGCGGCCGCCAACGGCGTTGCATGGACCGCGGTGTCCGACCTGGTGCCGCACTCGCAGCGCGGGCCGGTCTTCGGGTACATCGTCGCGATCTACAGTGTGGGCGGCATAATCGGGCCGCTCGTTCTGGGCAAGCTCGTCGGCAATGCAGCTGCCGTTCCACTCGACGGCTACTCGCGTGGATTCCTCTGGCTCGGTTCGCTGCTTATTGTCTGCGCGGTGCTCGCTTTCGTGATGATCCGCCCCGAACGTGACCTCGCGTCGATCGTTGCGCGGACCAAGGCCGGTGATGCGGCTACCTGACCGAGTGCCTCGTGATCACGCCACGGGTGGCCGGCTCACCCGCTCGATGACGATCCGCGCGCACGACTGCGCGGCGGGGTCGGTCGAGGACCCGCCGCGCGGTGGGGTCCTCGCCGGTGTGCCGGAGCGAATGGCGGCGACCGGGGGCGCCGCCATTCGGTAGGCTCCGGACCAAGAGTCCGGTCGCATCTGGGCAATTCCCGACGGGAGTGGCCCCGATGGGACAGGTCTGTCAGCACCCGCGGTACCACGGTTTCGTGTCCGGCGTGTTGCGTTCGTGCAGTAAGTGCCAATTAGGCTGCACAACAATTGGATTCGATCGCGCGCCGATATTCGGTTTTCCCCGGTCCGCGTCATCGACCTCGACGCGGCCGGAGAGTCAGTTGCTGCTCCGGTCGCGGAGTTGCTCGACCGCCAGCTCGAGAAATGCGGCGGCCGCCGGCGACAGGTGACCGTTCCGGCGCACCACACCGTAGGGGAGGAGGATGGGTGGGTCGAGGTCGCGTACCACCGCGCCGGTGCGTACTGCCTGGTCCACCTGTCCCTCCGGACTGAACGCCATGCCGATACCCCGCAGGACGAGGGAGCAGTGCGTCGATCTGTGCGCCGTGACGACCCCCAGCCGCGTGTGCAATCCTGCGCGGCGAAGGGCCTTCTCGACCGCATCCCTGCCGTGCGCGCCGAAGGGGGCCGCCGTAATCGGAAGATCGGGTAGCTGCCCGATCGGAAGGGGGTCGGGCAGGGTAGTGCCGATTCCGGGGGGCATGACCAGCTTCATATGCTCGACTCCGAGCTGTACGAGCTCGAGCCGGCCCCGAACCGCCTCGCTCCGGATCTCCGTTTCGTCTTGGAACGGTAGAAAGCCCAGCTCGCTCCGGCCTTCACGGACCTGGCGCAGAATGTCGGACTCCATCGCGGGCGTCTCGATACCGATGAACACATCGGGGTGACGGCGACGGAACTCTCCCACGGCGGGAAGGATGAACTCGAGTGGGCTGCCCATCGCGGCGAGGTCGAGGCGTCCGGTGCGTATCCCAGCGACCTCTGCGACCGACGCGCGCGCCGTCGCCACGTCCCGGATCAACTGGCGCGCTGGGTCGACGAGTGCCTCACCGGCCGCCGTCAGGACGACCCCGTGACCGACCCGGTGAAACAACGGAGTCTTGAGTTCACGTTCGAGGCCCCGGATGGTCTGCGACAGTGACGGCTGCGAAATGTGGAGTGCTGCTGCGGCGCGTACGAGCCCGCCGTGCTCGACGACCGCGAGAAACTGGTCCAGCTGCCTGAACTCCATCGCGCCTCCTCAAGTACTTGATGACGTCGCATCGATGCACTGCATTCTGCCTGCTACGAAAATGATCGGGAGCGGGGGTTCTACGAATGAGTCAGGCCGGGCTGCCCCGGTGGCCTGCTATATCGTCGGGGGATGGACGCCCGGCAGCTGCGGTACTTCCTCAGCGTAGTGGATCACGGCGGCATGACCCGAGCCGCGGAGGCGCTCTACATCGCCCAGCCGTCGTTGTCGCAGGCGATTCGGGCCCTCGAACGGGAACTGGACGTCGAGCTCTTCCATCGACTCGGACGTGGGCTCGAACTGTCGGCCGCCGGGAGGGCGCTCGTCGGTCCGGCCCGGCAGGTCCTCGGTGGAGTTCTGGAAACGTCGGACGCGGTGCGGCGCATCCAGCAGCTGGAGGAAGGGCGGCTCGACGTCGCCGTGACCAGCGACCTCGCCGTCGAACCGCTGGCCGACTTCATTCGGGTGTTCCGTGACCTGCACCCCGGGGTATGGGTCAATGTGCTGCGAGCGTCGGATTCCGATGAAGCCGCCGAACTGGTGAAACGTGCGACCTGCGAGATCGCATTGTGCTCCCTGCCGGTGCGTGTTGCCAGCGGGGCGCAGGCGCTCCCATTGGGGCAGCACACATTGGCCCTCGCGGTGCCGCCCGGGCATCGGCTGTGCGGCCGCGATTCCATCCCGTTGGCGGGACTGGAAGAGATCGACCTGGTGGCGGGACCGCTCGGGGACGTTGTTCGGGACCTGCTCGAGGAGGCCTGCAGGGCCGCGGGTGTGGAGGTGCGGGTGGCGGTCGAGATCGGGATGTTGCCGGTCCACCCGCGTCTGGTCGCCAGCGGTGCGGGAGCCGCGATCCTGCCGCCGGCCCAGGCGCGGGAGGCGGTCGAACTCGGGGCTCACCTGTGCCGCATCGATCCTCCGATGGTCCAGGCATTCGGTTTCGTGCACCGGAAGGACAGCCTCGACGCGGCGTCGCAGGCCTTCATGATGATCGCGCGGCGGTTCGTCGCGCAACCGTAGCCGTGCCCCGGGTGGTGCCCGCCGCCGCTGGCTCAGCGCGACTGCTGGAGCATCGCCGCCGGTCGAAATGTTTGCGGGCGCGGCGTTTCCGCCGATCCGGGCGGGCGTGATATCGCGCGTCCGCCGGTCTGTCCTTGTGTTCGGGTGTGAGTGCCGGTGGGTAGTTCCGGCCTCGGACGCAGGTCGGTGGTGTCAGGGCGGGTGCCCTGACACCACCGACCGTGCGGGTGGCGGCCCGCCGAGATCAGGCGGTGAGGTCGGCGTGGTCCCGAGAAGCCTTGGCGGCCAGTCGCTTGACCTCCTTGTCGGGGTTGATGAGGAGGAAAGCGATGATAGCCCCGACGATCAGCATGATGCCCAGGCCGAGGAAGCCACGCGAGTATCCCTCCAGCGGTGATTCACCGGCGTTGTCGACCAGCTTGCCCAGGATCAGCGGTGCGACGATTCCGCCGAGGCTGTACGCCGCAATGATGCACGCGAACACCGTTCCTCGCTGCTTGGCTGGCACCACGTCCGACACCGCGGCCCACGCGACCCCGTTCGAGGCGGCGACCAGCGACGCACCCACCGAGATCAGTACGATCTGCAGCGGTCCGCGGTCGATCATCGAGAAGGTGATCGTGCTCAGGCCGCCGACGACGATGAGGCCGGCGGCGAAACCGCCGCGGGCGATGCGGTTGCTCACACCGCGCTTGGTCATCAGGCGCGAGGTCAGTCCGGCGAGGACAATCATGATCCCGGTCACCAGGTACGGCAGCGTAAGCAGTCTGGCCGCGGTGGTCGCGTCGTAGCCGAGGCCCTCGCGCAGGTACAGCGGCAGCCAACTGATCTTCACCGCGGCATTGCTGTAGGTGACGAAGAACAGCACACAGGTGCCGATGACGGTGCCCGACAGCAGCAGCCGCCGGTAGGGGATGAACTCGGGGAGCACGGTATCGGTCGTCGACGCATGTCCAGCGTGCGGATCGCCCGCTTGCTCGTTGCCCTCCTTGCCCAGCATCAGCCACAAGACCACCCAGCCGGCGCCGACCGCCGCGGTGACCGCGAAGGCCGCGTGCCAGGAGTGATGGATCACCAGGGCGGTGATTACCGGAGCCGCGACGAGCGGTCCCGCGGAGGTGCCGGCGACGATGATCGAGCTCGGCAGCGCCCGCTTCTCGGCGGTGAACCAGCTGTGCGCGACCGCGAGAGCCATTGCTGCGGTGGGTCCCTCGGCGAATCCGAGGAGCACGCGGGTGGCGACCAGTACGGTGAAACTGGTGCTCCAGATCATCGGGACCAGCGCGATCACCCACAGCGAGGCGGTGCCCGCCAGCAGCCAGCGCGCCGGGACCCGGCCGACGAGGAGGCCACCCACGATGGCGCCGACCGCATACATCCAGAAGAAGCTGCTCTGGACGATGCCGAATTGTTCCTTGGTGAGCCCGAGATCCTTGATCATCTCGACACCGGCCAGCCCCACCACGGCCTTGTCCGCGAAGTTCATGAATGTGAAGAGGAAGAGCAGCCCCACGATCATCCACGCTGTGCGGGAGGTCGGGGTGGACCGCAGGGTGCCCGTGGGCGCCTCTGACGGAGTTGTGGTGACGGACATCGGTTGCCTTTCTGTCGAGCTGAGAATGTATGAGGTCCACGGCGAGGGGTGACGCCGTGAGTGACGATCGGTGGTGAGGATGCGGCCGGTCGCCGCGGGTCAGGAGCCGCGGCTGACGGATGCGCCGGTCGTGGGCGTGTCCGACCCGCCGGGGCCGGTCAGCACGTTCCTGAGCGCGGACTTGAGGACCTTGCCGGTCGGGGACAGCGGCAGGTCGTCGACGAAGTGGAGCTCGCGGACACGTTGGTAGGGCGCGACGCGGTCGTCGACGTGACGAATGAGTTCCGACGCGAGCCCGGTGTCGGACCGCCGGTTCGGGTGCGCCACGACGAAGGCGACGGGGATCTCGTCCACACCGGTTCGCGGCACCCCGACCACGGCGGAGCGCGCGACCGCGGGGTGCCTGCCGAGCACTTCCTCCAGGTGGGCGGGATAGACGTTGTAGCCCTTGTAGATGATCATGTCCTTGGCGCGGCCGACGATGAAGAGATTGCCCTTCTCGTCGAACCGTCCCAGGTCGCCGGTGCGCAGCCAGCCGTCGGTGAACTGTTCGCCGGTCAACACCGCGTCCCGGTGGTAGCTGTCGGTGACCTGCGGGCCGCGCACACAGATCTCGCCGACATCTCCCGTGCGGGACACCGGGATCCCGCTCTCGTCGCGCAGCTCGACCTCGGTGTCCGGCACCGGTACACCCGCGCTGCCCGCGGGTGACGCCGACAGGGCCGCCGGGGGTTGCATGGTGACGGTGCAGGTGGCCTCGCTCAGTCCATACACCTGGATCACCTCGGCGGACGGGAAGGCCGCGCGCAGCCGGTCCAGGGTGCCGGTGTCGATCGGTGCGCCGCCACACGAGATCGAGAGGACGCTGGACAGGTCCCGCTCGGTGATCGCCGGGGATTCGAGCAGTGCGTGGTAGAACGCGGCGGAACCGCCGAGCTTGGTCACTCCGTAGCGCTCGATGTCGGCGAGGTAGCGCTCCGGGTCGAACCTGCCCACGATGACCGTGGTGAGGCCGAGCAGGGTGTTGGCGCACTGCCCGACCAGGCCCAGCCCGTGGAAGTAGGGAGCCACCTGCGCGAAGGTGCCCCGGCCGGGTACCTCGGTGTGGTCGGTTTGTGCGTATGGGAGTGGCTTGAGGATGATGTCCCCGTTGGCATCGCGCCCGGGCACCACCCCCGACCGCCGCAGTGCGATCTGCAGGACGTTGCTCACCAGGTTGCAGTGCAGCACCCGCACCCCCTTGGACCGGCCCGTCGTGCCTCCGGTCAGTTGCAGGTGCGCGACCGACCCGGCGTCGACCGGGGCGCCGTGCAGCGGTGCTGCCGAGAGCAGCTCGGACCAGGAGACCGTCACCTCCGCGCGCTCGCCCGCCTCGGGATCGGGGGCAGCTTCCGTGGGAGGGACGGCGGTGACGAGCCGCAGCCCCGGCGGGCGGTGGGCCGCCACTACGCCGGCGCAACTTGCATGGGTGATCATCGCGGTGGCGCCGAAGTGTTCGAGCTGGTGGCGCATGGCGTCGCCCGGCTGGGCCGGATTGACCGGGCAGGCGGTGGCGCCGGCGCACAGCACGCCGAAGTAGGCGACCGGGAACCATAGAGAGTTCGGCATGTGCAGGGCGACGAGATCGCCCGGCCGCACTCCCTGTGCCCGAAGACCGCCGGCGAGCCGCAGTGCGTGGTCGTGCAACTCGGCGAAGGAGAGGGTGAGCTCGCCGTCCCGCAACGCGGTGCGGTCGCGGTAGGCGCGTGCGGCGAAGTCGAGGATCGAGTCGAACCCGATCGGGGGGTAGTCCAAGTGCTGTGGCAAGTGCAGGGATGAGCTCACTTCCGAACGGTCCGGAACTGGCATCTGTCCTCCTCGTTCAACCGGGCGCCTGGGGCGCACCGGCACGGTTGGGGGATGTGGCCGGCGCCATCGGGTGAGGCGCCGCGCGGTGTCGTGATCTGCGGACGGCAGCTCACGGATGGATGTGATCTGGGCAACTCTGGTGTGCGGTAGGCCCAAGATACGCCCACTCGCGCCAAAACTTAAGACCCATTCACAAAGTTTCTGATTTCGGTGGGATGCCGGTTCCTGACGGCGGCCGCGGTTGGCGCCCGAGCCGCGAATCCCGGGCGGCCCGCGTGGAGGGACTGGCTGGTGAAAGGCGCTTTCCTTGTGGCGACTGCGCGTTGTCGCGATTCGCTCAGCGCGAGGCGACGGGGTGGGGGAGAGCGGGTCTCCTGGCCGATGGTCGGGACTTTCATCCCCAGGGGAAGTAAATTGCATGAAGCCCCGAAACGGATCCGCATCCCTTCTGCGCCAGGGAAGGGAGGGGCGGGGTGCGCCGCTCGAGGCCGGTCTGCGTGGCAGTCGGTCCCCTGGCCGGGGATTCGAGCTCGCAAGAATTACTAGCCACATATATGTGTATGAGAACCTTGACATGAGCTGCAGATATTGAGTACTAAATAAATGATGACTTGCCACATGGTGCAATCTCCTGCGGCGGTGTCGCCCGGTGGCGGCACGGCACGCGTGGGTTGCGGCTCCGTGTGTGGATGGGTACCGGGTCCGCCGTGCCCATCACCTTTGAACTCGATGATTGGTTGGGAGAGACATGAGCACGTCCGAGGTCTACAAGAACTACAAGCACCTGGCATTCGAGCGCACGGTTGGGGTGCTCACGGTGCGGCTGAACCGTCCGGAGGCCTACAACGCGGTCAACCGGCAGTTACACACCGAGCTGTCGCGAGTGTTCGCCGACATCCGCGCCGATCGGGAGACCCGCGCCGTGGTCATCACGGGCGAGGGCAAGGCGTTCTCGGGCGGTGGTGACCTGAAGAACATCGCCACGGGTGCCGGCGAGAGGCTGGACAACACGTTCACCGAGGCCCGCAAGATCGTGATGGATCTGCTCGAGTTGCCGCAGCCGATCATCGCCGCGGTCAACGGTCCGGCGATGGGTCTGGGTGCCACGCTGGCGCTGCTGTGTGACGTCGTATTCGCCGGCGAGGGGGCGAAGTTCGCCGATCCGCATGTTCGGGTCGGGGTCGGTGCGGGTGACGGTGGCATCGTGATCTGGCCGTGGTTGGTCGGGATCAATCGGGCCAAGCAGTATCTGATGACGGGTGATTCGATGTCGGCGGCCAAGGCCGAGCGGATCGGGTTGGTCAACGAGGTCGTGGCGGATGACGAATTGTTCAGTACCGCACATGCGTTCGCGACTCGGCTGGCGGATGGTCCGCAGCGGGCGATCCGGGGCACCAAGGCGGTGCTGAACCACATTCTGCGTGACAACGCGAACCTGGTCCTCGATCCGAGTCTGATGATGGAGAAGGAGTGCTTCGCGTCGGGTGATCATGTCGCGCCGATTGCCGCGTTCCTCGAGCGCAAGTCCGTGAAGGTCGGCTAGCGCAGTGGACAGGCTCACAGATCGCGTAGCCCTGGTGACCGGCGCCGCCGGCGGGATCGGCAGTGCCACGGCACTGCGTCTCGCCCGTGAGGGTGCACGCGTGGTTGTCACCGATGTCCGAGAACCGGAGGCGCGTAAGGTCGCCGACGTCATCACCGCCGCCGGCGGCCGGGCCATTGCGCTCGCCCACGACGTGACCGATCCGGATGCGTGGCAGCACGTGATCACCACGGCGGAAATGGAATACGGCGCTCTCGGGATTCTCGTCAACAACGCCGGCATCGGCAACTTCGCCGGGGTCGAGGACATCACGATCGAGGAGTACGAGAAGGTCATCGCCGTCTCTCAGACCAGTGTGTTCCTCGGGCTGAAGTTGGCGGCCGCCGCGTTGAAGGCGTCGGGCTACGGGTCGGTGGTCAACATCAGCTCGATCTGTGGGGTGACGGGCACCACGGGCCGTTCGTTCAGCTACCACGCTGCCAAGGGTGCGGTCGGCCAGATGACGAAGAACACCGCGATCCGCTGGGCGCAGGAGGGGGTGCGCGTCAACTCCGTACATCCCGGTTACATCGGCACGGCCGGTGTTCTGGCCAAGGGTGATGACGTGGTCGCGGCGCTCGTTGCGACCACCCCGATGGGTCGTCTCGGCGATGCTGATGAGATCGCGTCGGTGGTCGCGTTTCTCGCGAGCGACGACGCCTCCTTTGTGACGGGTGCCGAGATCCACGTCGACGGTGGATTCCTGGCCCGCTGACCCGGGACCACCGAATCCCGTTGCCATTTCACCGAGAAGGAGTACCCGTCATGGGAAAGCTGGACAACCGGACCGCGATCGTCTCCGGTTCTGGGCGCGGGATCGGGCGTGAGATCGCGCTGAAGCTGGCCGCCGACGGCGCCAGGGTCGTGGTGAACGATCTCGATGCCGGCCCGGCCGAGGACACCGTCGCCGCGATCCTGGCGATCGGCGGCGAGGCGGTGGCCTGCACCGGCAGCGTCACCGACGACGAGTTCGCCCAGCGCTTTGTCGACACCGCGCTCGACGCCTACGGCGGCCTGGACATCGTCGTCAACAACGCCGGCTTCTACTGGAACGACCCCATCGAGGACATGGGCGACGAGCAGTGGGATGCCATCCTCGACGTCAACCTCCGGGCGCCGTTCCGGATTCTGCGCGCGGCACAGCCCGTGTTCCGCAACAACCCGGTCGAGTACCACCGGAAGGTCGTCAACATCTCGTCGAATGCGGGCCTGGTCGGCATCGAGGGCCAGGCAAACTACAGCTCGGCGAAGGCGGGCGTCATCGGATTGACGCGCGCGCTCGCACGGGAGTGGGGGCGTTACCGCGTGAACGTGAATGCGGTTGCCTACGGGTGGATCTCGACCCGACTGACCGAACCCGAGGCGGTGGGCGAGTCGCCGCTCATCGATATCGGCGGGCGCAGGGTGTCGGTCGGGCTGCGCGAGGGCAGGGCGGAAGCGCTCGTGAAGACCATCCCTCTGGGGCGGGCGGGCACCGCGGAGGAAGCCGCCGGTGCGGTGTACCTGCTGTGCACCCCCGAATCCGACTACATCAGCGGTCAGTGTCTGGCGTGTGACGCCGGCCGGAACTGACACGCGATATCAACCACGAGGAGATACCATGAAGCGCACGATCTACAACGAGGACCATGAGGCGTTCCGGAAGACAATCCGGGAGTTCATCGCCCGCGAGGTGACCCCGGTCTTCGCCGACTGGGAGAAGCAGGGCTGCGTGCCCCGCGAGTTCCACCACAAGTTCGGTGAACTCGGCATCGCCGGGTTCGACATCCCCGAGGAGTATGGCGGCGCCGGCGACGTCAGCTACCGGTTCAACGCGATCATCACCGAGGAGGTGTTCGCCGCCGGGGTGAATTTCGGCAACTGGAACATGTCCACCGGGATCATCCTCCCGTACCTGCTGGATCTGGCGAACGAGGAGCAGAAGCAGCGCTGGCTGCCCAGCATTGCTGCCGGTGACCAGCTCGCCATCGCCATGACCGAGCCCGGCGCGGGATCGGACCTGGCGGGCATCACGACGTCTGCGCGGCGCGTGGGTGACCACTTCGTGCTCAACGGAGCCAAGACGTTCATCTCCAACTCGTCCGTCGCCACGCGCATGATCGTCGTGTGCCGCACCGCCCCGCCGAGCGCCGAGAACCGCCGCAGCGGGCTGACCCTGTTGGTGATGGACACCGACTCCGAGGGCTTCCAGGTGCACCGGCGGCTGGAGAAGATCGGGCTCAAGACCAGCGACACCTGCGAGATCTCGTTCACCGACGTGAAGATCCCGGTCGAGAACCTGCTCGGCGAGGAGGGGCAGGCGTTCTCGTACCTCGGCCGCAACCTCCCGCGTGAGCGTCTCGGGCTCGCCGTGCAGACCTGCGCCCAGGCGGCCGCCGCGATCGACTTCGCCAAGGAATACGTGCGGGACCGGCAGATCTTCGGCAAGCCGGTCGCCAGCTTCCAGAACACCAAGTTCGTGCTCGCCGAGTGCGCGACCGAGCAGACCGCGGCCCAGGCGCTCGTGGACCACGCGATCGAGCTCGAGGACGCAGGCGATCTGACGCCCGCGGATGCCGCGATGGCCAAGGTCTTCTGCACCGAGATGGCGGGCCGGGTGATCGACAAGTGTCTGCAGCTGCACGGCGGCTACGGCTACGTCCTCGAGTACCCGATCGCGCGCCTCTACGCGGACACCCGGATCTCGAGGATCGTCGGCGGCACGACCGAGGTCATGAAGACGATCATCGCCAAGTCGATGGGCTTGTAGTGCGTGGTCGGCGGTCAGGGTGCTGCGATGAGTGAGGTGATCGATCGCTCCGCAATCTATGTCGATGGTGCCTGGGTCGACTCTCGCGGCGCGGGCCGGATCGAAGTCGTCCTCTCGAGCTCGGCGGCAAGTCGGTGTTCGTGATTCTCGACGATGCGGATCTGCAGCGCGCGGTGGCCTACGGGATGACCCGGTGCATGCGCAACTCCGGTCAGACTTGCTCGTCGACTCGAATGCTGGTGCCGGAGGCGATGATCGAGGATGCCAGCCGCATCGCGGTGGCGCAGGCGCGCAACCATCCGACGGGTGACCCCGGTGACCCGGACTCGGTGTCGGGTCCGCTGGTCAGTGCAGTCCAACGGGATTCGGCGGTGCAATACATCGACGCCGGTGTCGCCGAGGGGGCCACCATCGCACTCGACGGACGAGGTGCGGTGCACGACACCGGGTACTACGTCGGCCCTGTGCTCGCGGTCATGAGCTACCGGGACGAGGACGAGGCGGTGCGGTTGGTCAACGGCACCGACTACGGCCTCGCCGGCGCGGTGTGGTCGGGTGACCCGCGACGGGCCGACGCCGTCGCGCGTCGCATCCGAGCCGGTCAGGTCGTCGTCAACGGAGCCGTCGTCGACACCGGGGCGCCGTTCGGTGGGTACAAGCAGTCGGGGATCGGCCGTGAGGGTGGCGGGTTCGGTTTCGAGAAGTTCCTCGAGATCAAGGCGACCCTGAGGTGATGGGAACGGATGACGTGATGACACGGGACGAACAGGAGTTGCTGCGACTTGCCCTGATCTGGCAGCCCTACGGTGGGCCACCAGAGGAGACGGTCTTCGAGCGGTTCGGGGTCGGCCGCTCGACCTTCGACCGACGGGTGAAGGCGGTCGTGCGCCGACTGGCCGTCCGGTGACGCCTGGATTCTCCGATATATTCCGACCACGGGTTTCCGCGGCGCGCAGGTACACTCGCCGTTACCGAAGTGGCTGAAGGGGGCATGGGACGACGTGGCACGCAGGCCCCCCAACCGCAAGGAACAGATCAGTACGGTCGCAAGCGAGATGTTCCTCGCCCGCGGATACCACAACGCCTCGGTCACCGAGATCGCCGACGCGCTCGACATCACCCCCTCGGCGCTGTACCACCACTTCCGCAACAAGCAGGACCTGCTGTTCCACGTGGTATGGAGCGGCCTCGAGAAGGTCGACGCCACGCTGTTGCAGAGCCGGGACCTCGACGAGGCGATCGCGGCGCTGTCCGCGACGATCGTGCGGTCGACCGGTCTGGCCACGGTCTGGGAGCGCGAGGCCCGAAACCTCGAGGGCGCGCAGCGTGAGCAGATCCGGCAGCGCGAGTCGCAGGTCATCGCACACCTGGTTCCCCTGATCGTCGCCGGGCGCCGCGACCTGACACCGGAGGCGGGCGAGCTCGCGGCCCGGGCGGTGTTCGGCTCGCTCGGCGGATTCCGGCAGCGGTACCGCCTCTCGCGCCGCCGTGACGAGGCGATCATGATCCGCCTGGGGGAGCAGATCGGTGCGGCCGACGCCTCGATGCTCGGGACGCCGTCCGCCGGTGAGGTGGCCGGCGGCCTCGATGCGCCCGGCGTCGGGGGCACGCAGATTTCGCGTCGAGAGCAACTGGTCGGTGTCGGCACCCGGCTGTTCGACGAGTACGGATTCCAGTCGGTCACCATGAGCGACATCGGAGAGGCCGCGGGCGTCGTCGCCTCCGCTGTCTACCGGCACTTCGGCGCCAAGACCGACCTGCTCGTCGCGGCGGCGACCAGAGGCTGTGAGCGTCTGCGTGCCGGCGCGGACCGCGCGCTGGCCGCCGCCGTCGATCCGCGCGACGCGGTCGAACAGCTCGTCCGCTCGCATGTCGAGGTGTCCATACAGAACCCGCACCTGATCGGGATCATCGCCAACGAGCGCGCCCAGCTCCCGGCGAAGGAGCGAACCGAGATGCGCCGGTTCCAAACGAACTATCTCGATGTCTGGTTGCAGACGATTGCCGCGGCGGCGCCCGAACGCGACCCTGCGGAATCACGCATGCGGGTCGCCGCCGTGCACTCGATGATCTATTTCGTCGCCCACTCCAGGGCGGGGAAGCCGCCGTGGCCCGGACTCGACGACTGGCTGACCCGGCTCGGCGTGTCCGCACTCCTGGACAGCTGAATCCTCGACTCCGTCCTGCGCGCTGGTCCGCGCGCCACGAGGTGTGACGTCACTCGGCTCGGGAACCCGCGGCCGGCCTCGTATCGCGCCCACACCTGGATCGTGACAATGCGCACATTAAGCAAGTCGACATTTACATACTTTGCTATAGTCGCAGTTGGCCGCCGTAAGACGGCTGCGGAAGAAGTATTCGAACTTTTCGCTCTGTGCGGCCCGTCGTCGCTGTCTCCGCGGGATAGATCCGGTATAGCCGTCTCGGCGTGAACCGGATCGCCGCGGTGCTCGCAGCAGGTCCTCCAGTCAGGAGCAACGCTCATGAACAATGCAGCCGCCATCGGTGATGGCATCTTCCGGATCGCGGTCCCCATCACAGGCAGCCCCCTCGGTCACACCCTGGTGTACGCGATGGAGTCCCCGAACGGTGTCGTGCTGGTGGACGCCGGCTGGGATGACGACGCCGCCTGGGATGCACTGTCCGCGGGCCTCGAGGACATCGGCCACGGCGTGGCGGACGTAGAGGGTGTCGTCCTCACCCACTTCCATCCCGACCATGTCGGACTCTGCGGCCGGGTGCGCGAGGCATCCGGGGCGTGGATCGCCATGCACGAATCCGATCGGGTGCATTTCGACGAGATGGTCGTGCCCCGGGACACGGGCTGGGTCGCCTCGGAGAAGAAGACGCTGCGACTGGCGGGTGCCGCCGCCGCGGATCTCGCGGAGTTCGAGCGCGACGTCCGGCGCACGCCGCCGGCCCGCCCCCAGGCCGCACCGGACCGGACGCTGATGGACGGCGAAATCATCGCGCTCGCCGGGCGTGGGCTCCGAACCGTGCACACACCGGGGCACACACCCGGGCACGTGTGCTTCTACCTCGAGGACATCGACGTCATGTTCACCGGCGACCACGTGCTGCAGAAGACGAGTCCGCACGTCGGCACCGCCACCGTGCCGTTGGCGGAGCGCGACGCTCTGGCCGAGTTCATGGACTCGCTGCGCCGGGTCGCATCGTTGGGGGTGACCCGCGGTTTGGGTGCGCATGGCGCCGTGATCGACGATGTCGCCGGCCGGGCGAAAGCGCTGATCGGCCATCACGACGAACAGCTCGATCACCTGTATGCGGCCTTCGGCGACGACCCGATCACGCTGTGGCAGACCGCGAATCTGATGCGGTGGTACAAGCCGTGGGCCGAGTTGCCGTGGACCGGCAAGAGCCTTGCGCTGTCGGAGGCGGCCGCGCACCTGCGCCACCTGGTCGCGCGTGGGCTGATCGTGCCGGAGCCGGGGGAGGGTCCCGCCCTGTTCCGGCGTGCCGATCCGGCGGTTCCGTCATCGGATTCCATTGCCCAGCCACGGGAATGCGTCGCGGATCCGCTCCGGGCATGACCCGCCGGCGGTGGCCGCCGGCGCCTGAGTTTCCCAGTTCCACTGTGAACATTTCACCGAAGGGATGTGTTGTGACGATTTCGACGAAACGTGGCGCCGAGCGTGTTGGCGTGGAGGGCGCCCCGGTGCTGACTTCGTGCGCCGACGGCGTGCTCACGATCACACTCAACCGGCCTCATCGACGCAATGCCCTGCCGCGCGCAGGCTTCGACGCGCTTGGTGCGGCTCTGCGGTCCGCCGAACGTGATCCCGCCGTTCGGGTGATCGTGCTCCGGGGCGCTGAGGGCCATTTCTGCAGCGGGGCCGATCTCGAGTCGGCGGGTGGTTCCGGGCATCCGCTCGACGGGATGCGCCTGGTCAACTCGACCGCCCGGGCGCTCGCCGAGATGCCCAAGCCGGTCATCGCGTGCGTAGAGGGCTATGCGGTGGGTGCGGGCTGTAACCTCGCGTTGCTCTGTGATCTGGTGATCGCCACTCCGACAGCGAAGTTCAGTCAGATCTTTGCCAACCGAGGGGTGTCCGTCGATTTCGGCGGATCCTGGATACTGCCGCGGCTGGTCGGGCTCCAGCAGGCCAAGCGCCTGGTCATGCTCGCCGAGACGATCGAGGCCGGCGAGGCGCTCGAGCTGGGTCTGGTCACATGGGTCAAGGAGTCCGAGGAGATCGATGCCTTTGTCGGCGACGTTGCGCGGCGCCTCGCGGATGGTCCGCCGGTGGCACTCGCCCTGTCGAAGTCGCTGCTCGATCAGGGTTCGGGCCGGACGTTGGGGGAGGCGCTCGAGGGTGAGGCACACGCGTTCACGATCAACTTCGCCACCGACGCACCCAACGCGATCCGTGCATTCGTCGAGCGGCGGCCCGCCGTCTTCGACGGCGAGTGGAAGGTGCGGTAGCCGGACGCCGGCAATCCGTCGTGGTGGCGGCTCCGGCGCCCACCGACTCCATCAGGCGCCGTCCACCACGCTCACAGATGTCCTGGGTACCGCAACAGTGGGGTGGTGAGCTCGATCAGGCGTTCGCGCAAATCTGTTCGTGCCCGTGCCGCCCGCATCCGCACCAGGCTATTCACCACCATGAACACCGTGTCGATGACGATCTTCGCGGCTTCGGGTCCTAGATCCGGCCGGTACTCGCGCAGCAGGCGCTTCCAGACGTTGAGGTAGTCCCGCTGGGAGCGGTGCGAGTGCTTGCGTTCCTTCTCAGGGAGCTCATCGCGCTCGCTGGTCAGGATCCCGATCAGGCGGCTGTGGTCGAGCGCGAAGTCAATGTGTGAACGCAGCAGCAGGCCCAGTGTCTCCTCGGGTGCGCCGCCCTGCTGCAGGGCGGCCGCCATCCCGGAGTGCATCCGCTCGTCCCCCCGGATGAGGGCGATCGAGAGGATGTCCTCCTTGGTGGGAAAGTGCTTGTACACACTGGATCCGGTGATGCCGGCCGCGGCGCCGATGTCGTCCATCCGGACCGATTGGAACCCGCGCTCGTCGAACAGCCGGGTGGCGTGCTTGATCAGCTGTTCCCGTCGGGGCAGCTCGACTCCGGCGTAGGCTTCCGCGGCGGAGGACTGCTCGGCGGTGGCCGAGCCCTCGCTCAGCTCGCAGTGCACCAGGGTCGACAGCAGTTCGTAGCGGATCCGGAGAAACTCGCCCTTGGGCAGCGTGATGCGGTGCAGGCCGAAGGAACCGAAAGCCGCGATGAGTGCCCAGGTGAGCAGCTCGCTGTTGGCCTCGTCCAGATCAGGTCGTTCGCCGGCGACGAGCACGCGCACCAGGGCGGCGTTCTCAATCAGGCGTTGCCTCAGTACTGCCCGCTGCTCGTCCGGAAGGTGGCGTGACTCACGCTGCCACAGCGCGGGCAGGCCCCGGCGCTCGAGCGCGACGATCCCCGTCGCGTGCAGGTACGCGTCGATGTCCTCGGCGGCTCGGACGGTCGAATCCATCACCTCGAGTCCGTCGAGGACCGCCTGTAGCAGCAGGTCCTCCTTGCTGCGGAAGTGCCGGTACAACGCCCCGGCCGTGATGTCCACCTCCGCCGCGACATCCGCCATCGACACGTTGTGGTAGCCGCGATCGCGGAAGAGCCGCGAGGCGGCGACCACGATCAACTGCTTGCGGTCACGAGGCCGACGGGCGCGCGGCTTGGCCACCACCGACTGAGTCACGGAATCCCTCCCTTGTCGAAGCATCCGCCCGGCCTCCAGACAAAACCACTGAGGCCGGAAGTGAATCTTCACCGGCCCATTGGAGTCAGTGGCTGGGCATGTTCATCATGTTATACGACACTCCATGTGAACGATCACCTGCAATCAGCGGATACTCGGGAAGTCGGGGCGGGTGGGTGGCCCGTCGCTCGCCAGTGCCAGACCGGGCGTCAGGCCGTCCGTCCGATGACGATAGGCCGGTTGGCGGGCCGACCGGTTCGACCCGGTGCGCGGGGATCAATACCGGCCCGCGGTCGGTGCGGCTATCCTCGGATCGCTCCGTCGATCCGGATGGTCTCGCCGTTGATCATGGGGTTGTCGACTACGGATAGGGCCAACCGGGCGAATTCCGGGTCTGCCGAGCCGCGCGGGGTGCGGGATCCGGTCGGGCACGCGCCCGACCCGATCCTCGGAGAGCAGCCCGAGGATCGGGGTGTCGAAGACGCCCGGCGCGATCGTAACGGCGCAGACGAGCCGGCTCGCCAGGTTGCGGGCAGCGACGAGCGTCAGCCCCACCACGCCCGCCTTGGCAGCGGTGTAGGACGCCTGCCCGATCCGTCCCTCGAACGCGGCGATCGACGAGGTCATCACGACGCCGCCGCGTTCGCTGTCGACGGACTCATTCCGGGCCATCCGGGCCGCGGCCAGGCGCTGCACTTGAAGGTGCCGACTAGGTTGCGCTCGACATCGTCGGTGAACAGGTCCAGGTCGCCGGGGGCACCGTCCTTGTCGACCACTCGCACTCCGTGGCCGCCGCTGGCGCAGTTGGATCCCAGTTCCTTGGCGACGATCTCGCCGTCGGAGCGAGGGCGATCGAGGATGACGGTGGGCGCGCGACGAGCGCCTGCGCGCTCGCGCGGCCGAGGCCGGAGGCGCCGCCGGTCACCAGCGCGGAGCAATCGGTCAGGGTCATGCTCGAGTCTCCCACATATTGTTGTGCCGCAGCATTACTGGTCCCTAGCCTCGCGCCGGACGATCGCCTCACCGCGCGGGTCGATTAGGCGGTCGAACTGTTTGAGGTTGTGCGCGTGTCCGAGGTTGTGCAGGGCGAGTGCGGAATCGAGGGCGACCGACTGGCCCTGGGCGTCGAGGCTGCGATTGACCGCCTCCTTGGCCAGGTGCAGGGGGAACGCCGGTCGGATGGCGATTCGCTGGGCGAGTTCCAGGCCCGTGGCGTCGAGCTCGGAACGCGGCGCGACCCTGTTGACCATGCCCGCCGGGTAGGCCTCGTGGGCGTCGACGTCGCCTCCGGTGAAGAGCAGTTCCTTGGCGCGTCGGGCGTCGAGTTCCCAGGCGTGGGTGAAGTATTCGCCTCCGTTCACGCCGAAGATGGTGACCGGGTCCGAGAAGGTGGCGTCGCCCGCGGCGGGGATGATGTCCATCGGCCACAGCAGCATCAGCGCGCCTCCGATGGCGCTGCGCCCGTGCGCGAGGGCGATGGTCGGCTTGGGGATATCGCGCCAGCGCTTGCACAGCCCGAGGTAGGCCTTCTACCCGAAGGCGTAGTGACCGGCGGCGCCGGGTTCGTCGAGGCCGGACTGAATGGTGGCGGTAGGCCGGCAGGGGAGCGCGGTGCCGGCGCCGATCTCGTGGCCAGAGGAGAAGTTGGGGCCGTCCGCGGCGAGGATGATCACCTTCACCGCGGGATCAAGCGCGGCCTGGGCCAACGCATCGTCCAGTTCGTAGAGCATCGTCGGGGTTTTGTGCGTTGTGTTTCTCGGGTCGGGACAGAACGATTCGTGCCACACCCTCGGCGGGGTTCTCGCGGCGAATGGTCGGCGCAGCGACCGCGGTGACTTCTGAACTCGTCATGACATTCCTGATCTTCCATGCTAGCTCGGGGGACGACACGACGCCGTGGGCTTTTGGGGTGCCGATCCTGCCGTGGCGCCCGTGAGGGCGGTGCGGGTGTGACGAGCCGGGTCTGGAATGGACGGTGGCGCCAGTGGCGGACTACCACTGGCGCCACTTCGAAGGTGTGCCGGCCGCGCCGGACGTCAGACCGCCATGTCCTTGGCGATGATCGTCTTGAGCACCTCGCTGGTCCCGCCGTAGATGCGGTTGACGCGAGTGTCTGCGTACAGACGGGCGATCGGGTACTCGCGGATGTAGCCGTAACCACCGTGCAGCTGCAGGCACTTGTCGATCACCCGGCCGGCGACCTCGGTGCAAAACAGCTTTATCCGTGCCGCGTCCGCCGCGGTGAGTTCGCCGGTGTCCTCGAGCTCGAGGCCCTTGTCCACCATCGCCTGCGCGGCCGACACCTCGGTCTTGCATTCGGCCAGAACGAACTTCGTGTTCTGGAACGACGCGACCGGCTTGCCGAACACCGTGCGCTCCTTGGTGTACGCGAGCGCGAACTCGATCGCGGCTGTCGCCCGGGAGACACCCTCAACCCCCATCGAGAGCCGCTCGCGCGGCAGGTTCTGGCCGAGATAGGAGAATCCGGCCCCCTCCTGCCCGAGCAGATTCTCCACCGGGACCCGGATATCGGTGAACGTGAGTTCGTTCGTGTCGCTCGCCAGGTGGCCGATCTTGTCCAGCTTGCGCCCATACGTGAATCCCGCACTGCCGGTGGGGACCACCAAGAGGCTCAGGCCCGCGCGGCGGTCCTCGGCGGTGGCCGCCGAAGTGCGAGCCGCGACGACGCACAGCTCGGAGTTGCGGGCCCCGGAGATGAAGGTCTTGGAGCCGTTGAGCACATAGTGCGTGCCGTCGTCGGACAGCCTTGCCGTGGTGCGGATTCCGGCCAGGTCCGATCCGGTGCCGGGCTCGGTCATCGCGATGCACAGCAGGATGTCGCCGACGGCGATCCCGGGGAACCATCGCGCGCGCTGCTCGGCGTTCGCGAGGTTGAGCAGGTACG
This sequence comes from Rhodococcus sp. NPDC127593, assembly GCF_042671975.1. Taxonomy (NCBI): domain Bacteria; kingdom Bacillati; phylum Actinomycetota; class Actinomycetes; order Mycobacteriales; family Nocardiaceae; genus Rhodococcus; species Rhodococcus sp. NPDC127593. The sequence continues at coordinate 63,624 of NZ_JBHXWI010000014.1, forward strand.
GGAGCACCACGCCCTGGCTGATGCCGTAGTTGTACATCGCGACGGCGGACAACGCCGACTCCTCGGCGATGATGGCCTGGTACTTGAAGCTGACGTCGCCGGCCCCGCCGAACTCCTCGGGGATGTCGAAGCCGGTCACGCCGAGGCCGGCCAGCTTGCGGAACAGCTCGCGCGGCGGGTGACCCACCTCCTCCCACTCCGCGAAGTAGGGGGTTACCTCCTTCGCGAGGAAGTCGCGGATGGTGGTCCGGAAGGCGTCGTGGTCGTCGTTGTAGATGGTGCGCTTCATTCGGTTCTCATTCCGGTCGGGAGACCTGCGTGGGGGCCGTGGCCGTGCGAGCGGTGCGCAGATCGCGCTTGAGGATCTTGCCCGCCGCCGACATCGGGAGGGTCTCGACGAATTCGATGCTGCGGGGGATCTTGTACCCCGAGATGAACTTCCTTGTGTGTGCCTGAACTTCCTCGGCGGTGGCGTGAGCCCCGGGCTGGAGGACGATCAAAGCGTGGACGCGTTCGCCCCACTTCTCGTCGGGCACTCCGATGACCGCGCAGGAAGAGACGCCGGGATAAGTGGCGATGGTGTTCTCCACCTCGGCGGAGTAGACGTTCTCGCCGCCGGTGATGATCATGTCCTTGATCCGATCGACGACGTAGAGGTAGCCGTCCTTGTCGAGATACCCGAGATCGCCGGTGTGCATCCAACCGCCGCGCAGCGCCTCGGCGGTTGCCTCGGGCTTGTTCCAGTACCCCATCATGACGTGGTCGCCGCGGGTGACGACCTCGCCGACCTCGCCGATGGGCACGACGTTATCGTCCGGGTCGTGGATCTCCAGTTCCACGTGGGCGACGGTGCGCCCGGTTGCCTTCTGTTGGGGGCCCTCGCGGGGGTCGAGGATGGTCAGCACTGCCGTTTCGGTCATGCCGTAGCCCTGTCCGAATCCGGCCGCGGGGAACGCCTTCATGGCTCGTTGGCGGAGCCCGTCGGAAAAGGCGGACCCGCCGCAGGTGATGCGACGGAGGCTGGTGAGGTCGTAGGAGTGGATGTCCGGGTGGTCGCAGATCATCTGCATCATCGAGGGGATCAGGATGCACGTGGTCACCTGGTACCGCTGGACGGCGTCGAGGAAGGCCTTGGCGGTGAACGAGGGTAGGAACACGTGTGTGCCGCCCAGGATGTTCTGGGTGTGCCAGCTGCTGATCGCGGCGATGTGGAACAGCGGGGCGGTGTGCACGGAGACGCCGCCGGCCAGGGCCGCGAGGTTGACGGCGTGCGTCCCCAGCAGGGACGTGAACAGCCCCTGGTGGCTGATCATGACGCCCTTGGGCTGTCCGGTGGTGCCGCCGGTGTAGAGCAGCAGTGCCAGGGTGTCGCCTCCCCGTCGGACATCCGGCACCGGTGCCGCGCCCGCGATCAGGTCCTCGTAGTCGAGCATGCCGGCCGGGGTGGACTCGTCGCCGCAGTGCACCACCGCACGCAGCTGCGGACAGTGCTCGCGTAGCTGCACGGCCGCGGACACGTGCGCGTCGTCGACGAGCAGCACCTCGGTGCCGGAATCGTTGATCGCGTAAGCGATCTCGGGGACGCTCCACCGGGTGTTGATCGGAAGCGCTGCGGCTCCCGTCCACCAGGAGCCCAGGAAGCATTCTTGGTGCCGGTCGGAGTTGAGCGCGAGCAGCCCGACGCGGTCACCCTCGCGCACCCCGATGCCGCGCAGGGCGCCGGCCAGACGGGCGACGCGGTCGGCCACCTCGGTCGTGGTCCGGACGCGGTCGCCGCAGATCGTCATGATCCCGTTGGGCCGCTGCTGGAGGGCGCGGTGCAGGGGGAGTGTGAGGTACACGAAGTGCTCCTGATGTGAAGGTGTGCGGGTGCTGATGCCTCGGATTGATGGGCTGGGACTCCCGCCCGCCCGGCCGATCACCGCGTCACCGGGCGGGCGGGTGCCGGGATCAGTGTGTACCGGCGTCGACGACCAGGCACTGGCCGCTGACGTAGTTCGCATCCTGGGTGCACAGCAGGTAGGCGGCGCCGGCCGCCTCGGACGGGGTGCCCGGCCGGCCCAGCGGGATGCGGGTCGCGGCGCTGTCGGCGATCTTCTGGTTGATGCCGACGGGGAGCTTGCGCCCCTCCACCTCGATGAACGCGTCGCCGCCGGCCACAGCCTCGGTCATCCGGGTGAGGATCCAGCCGTACGCGACGGCGTTCACGTTGACCTTGTACCGGCCCCACTCGCGCGCCAGGGACTTGGTCAGACCGATCACGCCCGCCTTCGCCGAGGAGTAGTTGGCCTGACCCGCGCCGCCCTTCGTACCGGACACGGAGGACACGTTGACGACCTTGCGGTGGTGTTCCACCGGGGTGGTCTTCAGGTACGGCTGCGCCGCGCGCAGGATCTGGAACGGCGCCTTGAGGTGGACCTCCAGGATGGCGTCCCACTGCTCGTCGCTCATCTTCTGGATGACGCTGTCCCAGGTGTATCCGGCGTTGTTGACGATGATGTCGAGGCCACCGAAGGTGTCGATCGAGGTCTGCACGAACCGGTCGGCGAAGCCTTCCTCGACGACGGAGCCGGCGCACACGACCGCGTTGCCGCCCGCGGCACGGATCTCGGCCGCGGTCTCCTCGGCCGGTGTCGGGTCGAGGTCGTTGATGACGATGCTCGCGCCCTCGGACGCCAGCTTCAGGGCGATTTCCCGCCCGATTCCGCGCCCGGATCCGGACACGATTGCAGACCTACCGTCCAGAGTTCCCATTGATTTCTCCTTGTTGCTAGTTGATGGTGACGACGGCGGTGCCCCGCAGGGTCACGGTGCCGTCGGGAAGGGTTGTCGTCAGATCCAGGTGGGCCTGCGAGCCATCGACGCGCACCACGGTGCCGTGGCAGGTCGGTTCGGCGTTGACCGGGGTCACTGCGGCGAAACGCACTGAGTACGAAAGGATCTTGTCCTGCGGCACCCAGTCGGTGAGCAGGCGGCCGAGGTACGCCATCGACAGCATGCCGTGCACGAACACGTCGTCGATGCCGACCTCTCGGCAGGCGTCGATGTCGATGTGCGCGGGATTGTGATCGCCGGAGGCGCCTGCGTAGAGCGCGAGGGTGGTCCGGCTGACCCGGGGTAGCTCGAGGGTGCGGGTGTCTCCGATGTTCATGCCGACTCGCTCCCCACTACCTCGCGCAGTACAACGGTACTGCGCAGCGTCGCGACGAGGTCGCCGTCGCGGGTCGCGTCGGTGGTGCGCACCAGGAACTCGAGCGCACCACCCTTCTTGTCGTAGACATCGGTGATCGCGGTGGAGAAGGTTATCGAGTCGCCCGCGTACACCGGCTGGTGGTACTCGAAGGCCTGCTCGGCGTGCAGGATGGTCACCGGGTCGATCCCGAGTTCCTCGAGGAATGCGAACGGGTTAGGCACCTCGGAGTTCAGGCAGAGCAGGAACGTCGGCGGCACCGGCAGGTCGCGATGGCCCGCCGCGTTCGCGGCCGCGAGGTCGGAGTAGGCGGGGTCCAGCTGGCCCGTGGCCTTGGCGAAGAAGCGCAGCCGGCCGCGTTCGACGAACACGGTGTGCTCGGGCGAGCGCCTGCCGATGATCGATCGATCCAGTCTCATCTCACGACACCTTCTCGTAGAGGGTGACGACGCCGGCGCCGCCGAGGCCGAGGTTGTGCTGCAGGGCCAGGGTGGCCCCCTCGACCTGCCGGGCCGCGGCCTCGCCGCGCAGCTGCCAGACCAGCTCGGCGCACTGCGCGAGTCCGGTGGCGCCGAGCGGGTGGCCCTTCGACATCAGGCCGCCCGACGGGTTGACGACCACCCGGCCGCCGTAGGTGTTGTCGCCGGCGAGTACGAATTTCTCCGCCTCACCCTCGCCCACCAGGCCGAGGGCCTCGTAGCAGAGCACCTCGTTGACGGTGAAGCAGTCGTGCAGCTCGACCACCGCGATGTCGCGGGGGTCGACGCCCGCCGCCTCGTACACCTGGTGCGCGGCCGTCGAGGTCAGGCCCGCGCCGACGGCCTGGATCATGCTCTTCTCGAACGAGGACGGCTTGTCCGTGACCATTGCCTGAGCGCTGATTACCACGTCCGCGCGCAGCGAGTGCTTGCGTGCGAATTCCTCGCTGCACACGACGGCCGCGGCGGCTCCGCAGGTCGGGGGGCAGGCCTGCAGGCGCGTGACCGGGCCGAACAGGTGCGGCGAATCGAGTACCTGCTGTTCGGTGATTGGGTCACGGAACACCGAATAGGGGTTGTTCGCGGCGTGTGTGCGGGACTTGACGGCGACCTTGGCGAACACGGACGGGTCGGCGGAGTACCTGTCGAGGTATTCCATGCCGGCGCCGCCGAACAGCCGGGCGGTCATCGGGACGGTGCTGTCCTGCCCGTGCATCTCGTCGAGCAACGCCGTCACGCGGCCCATCGGGCTGGGACGATCGGTCCACTGCGAGGACAGGGCGCCGGGGCGCATCTGCTCGAAGCCGATCGCGAGCACGCACTCGGCCGCGCCCGAGGCGACCGCCTGCCGGGCCAGCCACAGCGCGGTCGACCCGGTGGCGCAGTTGTTGTTGACGTTGACCACCGGCACGCCCGTCAGTCCCACGCGGTAGAGCGCGCGCTGCCCGCTGCACGAGTCGCCGTACACGTACCCGGTGTACGCCTGCTGGACAAGCTCGTACGCGATCCCGGCGTCCTCGAGGGCCGCGCGCGCCGCGCGCTCACCCATGACGTCGTAGTCGTCGCTCTTGCCTGGTTTGGTGAATGGCACCATCCCAACGCCGACGACGTGAACCCTGTCTCCCATCGCTCTCCTCTCCGAGACTATGTGAATTGGTTTTGAGTTTTTAGGTCATTTCCCCACTTGTCAAGTGTCAATGTTTGCGGGTATCCAGGACAGCGCGATATACATGATGCGATCGGGGAGGGGCGGGCTCCCAACATGTACGCACCTCGACAAGCGGCGGCTGACCGTGATCGTGAGCGCGCGTTGTGGCCCGGTCTGGAGCCGGACGTGCGATCGGAGGTCCGTCCGGATCTCGTTCTCGAGGAGATTCCATGCGTGAGGCGGTCATCGTTGACGAGGTGCGGGCACCGGCCGCAAGGGCAACGGCGTCGTTGTCCGCGCACATGCTCGATGCGCTCGTCGAGGACCGGTCTGGACGCCGTGGACCGTGAGGCGGCGCGCGGAGACCTCGGGACGCAGTCGCCGCCGTAGGGTGATGGCGAGTCAGATCCCGGCTGCCGCCCGACATGATCAGGGTTTCCCGGCGAGGCTTTCCGGCCATGACGTGTCCGTTCCTGGGAAGAATGTCAGTCAACGGTGATCGCACCCGCGGTCATGACGGGTTTCCACCCGCCGCGATCGATAGGAATCACCTATCCGCCGGACTGGAATTTGGTCATGGTGGGCGGTCCGGATTCGCTGCATCGTTGTCGGGGAACCGAACCGAGGCGAGGACGGCACGTGAGCGCACTGCTACCGGCGTGGCAAGGCAAGGGCGAGACCCCCGACTACCGGCTCTCCCTCGCCCCGAGCTTCTCCCTCGCCCCGAGCGCACCTTCCTCGCGTGGGTGCACACCTCACTTGCCCCTGCTGGCGGGCGCGGGCGGAGTCACCCCTCGACCGCTGACCTCCGCCGCACTGCCGTGTTGGTCGGCCGTGGACGAAGTCGCGCTGACGCCGTGTGCGCGAGTAGCCGCACGCACGCCGACCTGGGTGGGCGGTCCGGGACGGTTCGGAAGGTGGATTTGTGAGGTGAGCATCGAGTGACGATCCTGATCGCGGGCGTGGGATGCCTCGCGCTGGCCTCGGTCATCGGTGGGGCGACCGGATTCGGCAGCGCCCTGGTTGCGACACCGTTGATGCTGCTGATCGGCATGGACGTCACCGTGGTGGTGGTGGTCAACCTTGCCGCCGGGTTCATCACCCGGATTGCCGTGGCGATCCGCATGCGGGAGTACATGAACCGGCCTCGGGTGTGCCTGCTGTGCGCGGGCAGCATCCCGGGGGCGTGGGCGGGGACGATGCTGATCGCTCATCTGCCCGAGCACTGGCTGACACCGGCCGCCGGGGTGACGGTGATGCTGTGCGGGATCTGGCTGGCGGTTCCGGGTCGTGCCGAATCGGGCGAACCGACACGCGCGGCGCAGGCGGTGACCGGGGTTGTGGGCGGCTTCATGACGGCCACGACCTCGCTCGGCGGGCCGCCGCCGGTACTGCTGATGCAGCGAGCCCGGGTGCCCCACTGACCTTCATTGCCGATCTTGCCGGGTATTTCGTTGTGACCAACGCCGTTACGCTGGTGCTGCTCTCCGTCAAGGGGGATGTGCCGCAAGACATGGTATGGGGGCTCGTACCGGTGTTCGTTCTGGCCGCCCTCCTCGGCAATGCCGTCGGGCTGGGAGTGGCACGGCGCATGTCGACGACCGCCTTTCGGTCTGTGGTCATCGCCCTGGTGATCGTTGCTGGCGCCGCAACCCTGATCCCATCCTGACTGTCCTTGGGTCTCCACACCGGTGACGGTCGCATCCCGACCATTCGGCCGCCCGGACGGCGACCGAGGACGTACCACGTCCACTGTGGCGCCAGCACGGTGATGACAACCATCGCAGCGAATTCTCCAGCCGGCAGAAGAATGCACATGGCCGATGCTGTGCAGCTCGATCACGTAGTCGAACTCTGTCTCGAATCGTCATCGCTTTGCCATTGCGTGAACGAATTTTAAGTTGCTAGTGCATTGTGCCTACTAAATAGGGTCGATGGTAGGTAGCATCAAGGGCGAAGTTATGTACATAATGCGAACAGGGTCTGGCTCGAACACGTGCGCGCCTCGACGAGACGTAGGGCGGCGGCCGACCCCTCGCGACACCGATCCGGATGTCCGTCCGGATCTCGTTACCTTCGAGGAGATTCCATGCGTGATGCTGTCATCGTCGACGCGGTCCGGGCACCGGTCGGCAAGCGCAACGGCGCCCTGTCGCGGACACACGCGGCGTCGCTGTCCGCGCACGTGCTCAATGCACTCGTCGAGAGAACCGGTCTGGATCCCTCGGTCGTGGACGATGTGATCTGGGGTTGCGTGGAGACCCTCGGCATGCAGTCCCAGTGCATCGCCCGTTCGGCGGTGCTGTCGGCAGGCTGGCCCGAGCACGTCCCTGGCGTCACGGTCGACAGGCAGTGCGGTTCGTCCCAGCAGGCCGTCCACCAGGCCGCGGCCGGGGTGATCGCCGGTCAGTACGACATCGCCGTCGCCGGCGGCGTCGAGTTGATGAGCGCCGTTCCGCTCGGCACGGCGGCGACTGTCGGCGACTTCGGAGATCCGTACGCGCCGCTGGCCAGGGAGCGCTACCACGGCACCAACTACGCGAAGGGCCTCGGCCCGCAGTCGATCGCCGACGAGTACGGCATCAGCCGGACCGAGATGGACCAGCACGCGCTCGACTCGCACGCCCGCGCCGCTGATGCGATCGACGAGGGTCGTTTCAAGGGTCAGATCGCGCCCATTCGGGTGGTCGACGAGTCGGGCGCGCAACGGTTGTTCGACACGGACGAGGGTGTCCGGCGCGGCGGAACCCTCGAGTCGCTGGCCGGGCTGCGGCCGGCTTTCGCCGCGGACGGCACCATCACCGCGGCCACCTCCTCGCAGATCTCCGACGGTTCGGCCGCTGTCCTGGTCACCACCAGCGAGATCGCCCGTGCGAACGGCTGGGTTCCGATGGCGCGCATCCACACCGCGGTGGTGACGGGAACCGATCCCGTCACCAACCTCAAGGGAGCGATCCCCGCCACCGCCAAGGCGCTGGCGAAGTCGGGGTTGTCGCTGTCCGACATCGGGACATTCGAGATCAACGAGGCCTTTGCCTCGGTGACACTGTCGTGGCTGCGCGAGACCGGGACCGACCGCGCACTGCTCAATCCCTACGGCGGCGCGATGGCGATCGGGCACCCGGTCGGCGGGTCCGGCGCGCGCCTGATGACCACGCTGGTGCACCGGATGCGGGACGAGGGCATCCGGTACGGCCTGCAGTCGATGTGCGAGGGTGGCGGCATGGCAAACGCCACCATCCTCGAGCTGCTCTGACGATTCTGGGCCGCTTCGACCACCGTGTCGGTCGACGGACACGGTCGTCGGTGGCGCGGTCGTCACGCATCTCTGTCGTTCCGGTATGCCGAGTCCATGTCTAGGACCGGACGAGTTTCACCGTCACCGAACAGGGTTCCGCCCCGGAGTGGATCTCCCCCGGCGTAAACGGTGAGCCCGATTTCGTCAAGGTGCCCTGGCGCATCCACTCCCCGCTGTCCGCGCCAGTGACGAACACCTGACCCGTCACCCCTCGAGACAGGCCGCTGGCCAGATAACCCACCATCGGCGAATTGTTCTCGAGGCCGCCGACGCTTTCGATGACTTGGCCGATCAGGGCGGCAGAGTCGGCTTCGTCCGCGACGCCTCCTCCGGCACGTGTGGATATGGCACCCCAGCATTCGCCGGGAACCACGAGGAGCGGGAGGCCCCGCCCTTTTCATCGGCTCAGGTCTCACAAAGTGGGTCTTGGCGAAAACCAACGAACCGACACGTTGTCGACCGAACCACATCGATCACCACCGCTCGGCCTCAACAGCGATATCCTGAGTGCACGCTGGCCGTGAGTTGCACGTATGAACACACGTCGCGGCTGGTCTCCGGATGAAGTGAGTTGTGCAGCCGATGGACCGAGATGATCCGCTCGACACGCAGCGTTCCGGGCTCCTTTCGGTCGCCGCGGAACTCGAGGCGGCCGGATTCGAGAAGGCCCAACAGATCGGGCGTGGCGGATTCGGGGTGGTGTACCGCTGCACGCAGCCGGATCTGGACCGCACGGTGGCCGTGAAAGTTCTCGGCACGGAACTGGACGAGGAGAACCGGGAGCGGTTCTACCGGGAACAACGGGCGATGGGTCAACTCACCGAGCACCCGAACGTCGGCACCGTCCTGCAGGTCGGCACCACATCCAGCGGCCTGCCCTACATCGTCATGCCCTACTACCCGCAGGGCACGCTCGACATGCGGATCCGGCGGCAGGGACGACTCCCGCTGGACGAACTGCTGCGGCTCGGGGTGAAGACGGCCGGCGCCGTCGAAGCCGCGCACCAGCTCGGCATTTTGCACAGGGACATCAAACCTGCGAACATCCTGTTCACCGAGTACGACGAGCCGGTACTGACGGACTTCGGCATCGCACACATCTCCGGCGGCTACGAAACCGCCGCCGGCACCATTATCGGCTCACCTGCGTACACCGCGCCGGAGGGGCTCAGCGGACACGCGCCGACGCCGGCATCCGATATTTATGGTCTCGGCGCGACACTGTTCAGTGCCCTGACCGGTCACGCCGCCTTCGAACGCCGCAGCGGCGAGCAAATTGTGGCTCAGTTCGTGCGCATCACCACCGACCCGGTTCCGGATCTGCGTGAGCACGGCATCCCCGCGGATGTATCCGCCATCGTCGAACAAGCAATGGCGGCCCGCCCACAGGACCGCCCACCGACCGCGGCCGCGCTCGGCGACCAACTCCGCGGTGCTCAGCTCGGCCACGGTTTCCCTGTCGACCAGATGGCCCTGCATCGCAAGTCAGGTGCCACGCGGGTCCCGGTGCTGCGAGTTTCGGGCGGCTCGGGGCACACGTTGCTCGGTCAGCGCCCGTCCCCCCTGCACGTGATCCCCGGATCTAAGGGAAATCTTCCCGTGGAGCTGACCAGCTTCGTCGGGCGGCGCGCCGAGCTCGGCGACGCGAAGACGCTCTTGACGGCCTCCCATCTGGTGACGTTGACCGGGTTCGGGGGTGTCGGGAAAACGCGTCTCGCGCTGCGGGTGGCGGACAGCCTGAAACGCGCGTTCGCCGACGGAGTGTGGCTGGTCGAACTCGGCGAACTGTCCGACGGATCGATGGTGGTTAACGTGGCGGCTGCCGCGCTCGGGTTGCGGGATCAGCCGGCGCGACCACTATTCGACGTTCTGCTCGAATTCCTGGCAGCGCGGCAACTGCTGCTGGTTCTGGACAATTGCGAACAACTCGTCGGGGCGGCCGCCGAGTTCGTCGAGACACTCCTACGAGGATGCCCTCGTTTGCGGGTTCTCGCGACAAGTCGTGAGCCACTTGGGGTCGGGGGAGAATCGGTTCTCCGTGTGCCCCCTCTGACCGCGCCCGACCCCGACCGCCAGCCATCAGTGCAGGCGATGCCCCGCTACGATGCAGTGACCTTGTTCGTTGAGCGTGCCGCCACCGCAGTACCCACCTTCGCGCTCACCGACCGCAACAAGAACGCGGTCACTCGGATCTGCCACCGGCTCGATGGATTGCCGCTACCGATCGAGTTGGCCGCCGCCCGGCTGCCGGTGTTGTCACCGGAGCAGATCCTGCAGCGGCTCACCGACCGTTACACCCTCCTGACCCGCGGCACCCGACGCGCGCCGTCGCGGCAGCAAACTCTCCGGCTGTGTATCGACTGGAGCCACGAGTTATGCACGGAACAAGAGCAATTGGTGTGGAGCCGGTTGTCGGTATTTGCGGGCAGTGTGGACCTCGCCGCCGCCGAGCCTGTCTGTGGTGGGGGTCTCGCTCCGGAAGAGTTGCTCGATGCGGTCGCCTCGTTGGTGGACAAGTCCATCCTGAACCGAGAGGAATCCGGTTCGGCAGTGCGCTTTCGCATGCTCGATACACTGCGCGACTACGGCCGCGAAAGACTTCAGCAGGGAGGCGAAGACCTACTAGTGCGACGCAAGCACCGGGACTATTACCGGCAGTTGGTGCTCGACGCAGAGGCCGAATGGATCAGCTCCCGCCAACTCGACTGGCTCGCCCGCCTCGAGCGAGAACAACCCAATCTGCGGGAGGCGTTGGAATTCTGTGTTTCCGATGGCGCCGCTATCGGACTGGAGATCGCGGCGGCGCTCTATCCGTATTGGAGCGCGCGGGGCCTTTTCAGCGAGGGGCGACACTGGCTGGATCGGCTCCTGGCTTGCCAGACCGCACCATCCACGGCCGAGCAGGTAAAGGCGCTTTATGCCGGTAGCGCGTTGGCCGAGATACAGGGCGACCTCGAGGCCGAGACCGCCCTGGTGGCCAGGGCTCGCGCACTGGCCACAACCCACGACTCCAACGCCCAGGCGCTGATCGCGCGTGCTGATGGGTTCCTCGCTTTGACCAAGGGTGATTTCCCCCGCGCGACCGCATCGCTCGAGCGTGCACTACACCTGATCGGAACCCAGGAGGACTTCCAGGCGATCAGTGCAACGGTGTTACTCGGTATGGCGTATGACCAACTCGGCGACACGAAGCGGGCGATCGACTGCTTCGAGCGGGTGCTCGCAGTTACCGAGGCGCGTGGCGAAACGATCTATCGGTCGTATGCGCTGCGGGCCGCAGCTGTCGCGATGTGGAGGCAGGGTGAGCGGAGCGGCGCGGCACCGCTGCTCGAACAGGCACTGCGATTGGCCCACCGTGTGGGGGACCCCCGCACCGCCGCCTCCTGCCTAGAGTTACTGGCCTGGATAGCCGACAGCAAGCAGGGCGCACGCCGAGCCGTCGTGCTGATGGCAGCCGCGCAGGAGTTGGCGCTGTCCATCGGTAGCTTTACAGTCTGGTTTCCTGACATGCGCGTCCACCACGAGGAATGCATGCACAGTACCCGTCGGGTGCTGGGAGACCGCCGGTTCGACGAAGCCTGGTGCGAAGGGCAGGCCTTGGATCTAAATGCTGCCGTCGCCTACGCCCTGAACGAACCCCTCGCCGCGAAATCTGCTTCGCCTCAATCAATTACGCAGCCAGCGCTGACCAAGCGAGAGTTGCAGGTCGCCGAACTAGTCGCCACAGGGCTAACCAACAGGGCAATCGCCGAGCGCCTGGTCATTTCGCCCCGCACCGCGCAAGGACACGTCGAACACGTACTCGCCAAGCTCGGCTTCACATCCCGCGCGCAAGTCGCTGCATGGATCGCCGACCGGGACTCGCCGGGGTAGCGTCCCGGATCCTCCGAGGACAGTGTTGATGTTCACTTCCGGCTCCCAGGTGACCCCGATTTCCTCTGGCACATCACCGACTGCCAACCCAGCCCCGCGGAGGAACATGAGCGCGCGGCCCATACCAGCCGCCGCACCACGTCCGTCGGGCCGACCGCGAAGTACCAGCTCGACTGGTTCCGCCTCGACAGTGGCAGGGCAGTCGGGTTCGACGTGCTTGTGGCCGTTGATCCCTGGTATGGGTACGGTCCGGCCGATCTGCCGATGGCGGTGGCGTTGTCGAGGAACGCCTGGTCGACCGCGGTGACTTCGTCGATGCCGTCGTTGAACTTCCGGCGGCGGTGTGATGACCGGGGCCTCGTCGGCGATGGTCGAGCTATGAGGGTGTTCGCGGAGCCGATGACCGCTCGCCGGTTGGTGGCGATGACGCCTGTGTGCAGGTTCGGAGACGACAGCACCCGGCCACCGGCGTCCACGCAGCGGGCGAGCGCGGCCGGTGAGGTCGCGTGGATGCGGAAGGCGGCCCTGGAGGCGTCGACGACGAGGATGTCACCGGCACGCAGTGGCAGCAGTGTGGGGCGTCTTCGCCGAGGTGGGCGATGGCTGCGTGCCGAGGTCCCCGCGTCCGGATGGCGCGGGTGACGTGCGGCCAGGGGTTCGCCCTGGAATGTGGTCCCATATCTCGGACGGAGCGGGAAGTGTGGACCGCTCGTCGATCTTGAGGGGACATTGATCCATGGGTTCCGAGTTGGTGGTGCGCTGATGGCGGTTGTTGCGTTCTCTACGGCTCTCTACTGCGGCGCGGCGCGGAGGTACCTGCCCCGTCCAACACTTGACGACGATGCCGGGATGACGGTCGCAGAGGGTGCTCACGAGCTGGGCAACGGGTCGACGGCGAGTGACAAGAGTGCCGCGACATCGAGGCGTCCGAAGATACGGTCGCGGACCGAACTGCCCTTCGCCACTTCGACGTCGGCGAGAATTTGTCGCGCCGGACGGCGACGGCCACGCCGCACGGCGTCAAGGTGAACTGGCGGTCCGACCGGTCGACGAGTTGGACGCCGAGCCGACGCTCCAGGTTGCGGATAGCCATGCGGCTTGGAGGGTTGGGAGATGTACAGTGCATGCGCCGCTTTGGTTCATACCGCCATGATCGATCACGCCACTAAGAACTCCTCGCAGGTCCACAGCCGCGCCCCACGGCATCGCCGGTCGAACAAACCTTGCTCGTGGCCTGCTGTCATAGGTTTTCGTGATACAACCGAACACTTCTCGATCTTGGTGTGGGTCCCGTTGGTGATGGTGGACTAGAGGTCACCGATTCTCAGCCCGAGCGGAGCGGAGTGGACGATGGACCTTGGATTGCGCGAGCGGGTCTTGTGGTGACCGCTTCGGGCGGGCTCGGGTACGCAGCAGCCACGTCGTTGCTGGGCGAGGCGCGCGCGGCGGTCAGAGGGCGCGACACAACGCGCCTCGACGCCGTGACCCGTGTACTCGCGGAGTCCGGCGGCGAGGTGCTGCCGGTGCCCACCGATTTGCCGCGGAACGAGGACCTCGAATCCCTCATCGCAGCGACGGCGGATCGCTCGGGGCGCATTGAAAGAATAGTCAACGCCGCCGGCGTGGACACCGGGAACCGGTTCGAGAAGATCACCGACGAAGAATGGATAGCGGACTACGAGCGCGAGTTCCTTGCAGCGTCCGTGCCCTCCGTTATGCCCCGCCACACCTTCGAGAGACCGGGATGCAGTGGTCAATGTGCTTAGCACCGCGGCGCGCGCGCCCGGCAAGAAGCCACTTCGCCGCTACGGACAGCGGAACTCAACATGACCAAGTCGGCAGCGAACGAGGTTGCGCGCGAAGACATCCGCCATGCTCTGGGAAATCATCCGCAGCGGGCAGATCATGCCGGCCGTCGCTGCGCGCCGTGACGTCGCGGACTATCTGAACGAAAAGGCGGCTCCGCTGGGGATTCCGCTGGGGAGGGTAAGTGAACCCGAGGAGTCGGCGACACCGCCGCCGCCTCAGTCCCGCAATCTGACCCGAGCAACGACACGACAGGAACGTAATGAAGACTTTCGAGGTAGCGGCGCAAACTCTGTCCAAGCAGGGAATTCAGACGATCTTCGGGCTGATGGGGGACGCGAACCTCGCGTATCTCGGTGCGTATGTCGAGAACGAGGGCGGCGAGTTCGTCGCAGCGGTCGCGGAGGGCAGCGCAGTATCAATGGCCGACGGGTTCCATCGGATGACCGGTAAGGTCGGGGTCGCGTCGGTAACGCACGGCCCGGCCGTGACGAACTGCCTGACCGCGATCACCGAGGCCGTGCGAGCACGTAGCCAGGTTCTCCTGATCGTGGGGGACACCCCGAACGTCCACCACCACTTTCAGAACCTGGACATCGAAGGATTCGCGCGGGCCGCGGGCGCACAGTACTTGAGGGTGCGCACCCCTGACGTCGTGTCGGCAGATATCGCGCAGGCACTCACGCGGATCAGATCCGAGCACCGTCCGCTGCTGCTCGACATTCCGTACGACTTATTGGAGAAGCCCGCGCAATACGCGGCGGCACCGCAACCAAGCGCGGCGCGGCCGACGAGCCATCCCGACCCGGACGTGATCGACGATGTGCTCGGGATTCTACTGAGCACCCAGCGTCCGCTGATCGTGGCGGGGCGCGGGGCGGTCTCCGCCGGCGCACGCGAGAATCTGCTACGGCTCGCACGTCTGCTCGACGCCCCGGTGATGACGACGCTGCTCGCGAAGGATCTGTTCGCCGGTGTGCCGGAGAACCTGGGGGTTCACGGGAACCTGTCCCACGAAGTGGGTGCGGCGGAGATCGCACGGGCAGACTGCGTCATCACGTTCGGGGCGAGCCTGAACACCTTCACCACCGACAGCAATACCCTGGCCAAGGGCAAGACCGTGATTCAGTGCGACGACCGGCTCGAGGCGATTGCGCGGTTCGGCCCGGTGTCGGTGGGGGTGATCGCCGATGCCGCGCTGGCGGCGGGCGCGATGTGCGAGCGACTCGAGGACGCGGGACACACTCCGGCCACCGGCAGGGTCACTGCCCTCGCGCAGGAAGTAGCTGCGGCACAACGTCACCCGTATCGCAGCATCACCGGAAACGGGACGGTCGACATGCGCGACGCGATGGCGTGGCTCAGCGAGGCCGTCCCGGCCGGTGCGCAGGTGGTCACCGACATCGGGCGCTTCTGCCTCGCGGCATGGAAGCATCTGGAGGTGACGCCGGGTAGGTTCACGGTGCCGGGCACTTTCG
Organism: Rhodococcus sp. NPDC127593; assembly: GCF_042671975.1. Lineage (NCBI taxonomy): Bacteria > Bacillati > Actinomycetota > Actinomycetes > Mycobacteriales > Nocardiaceae > Rhodococcus > Rhodococcus sp. NPDC127593. The sequence continues at coordinate 78,895 of NZ_JBHXWI010000014.1, forward strand.
GGTCGATCGGGCTCGGGATCGCCACAGCGGTGGGCGCGGCAACGGCCCGCCGGGACGTGCCCACGGTCTGCGTGGCCGGGGACGGCGGCGCGATGATGGGATTGATGGAACTGTCCACCGCGGTGCGGTATCAGCTGCCCTTGGTGCTCGTCGTCCTCAATGACAACTGTTACGGCGCGGAGTATCGGAAGCTGGCCGAGGTCGGCCTGGATCCGTGCCATTCGCAGGTGCGGTGGCCCGAACTCGCGGATATGGGCCGATCCCTAGGCGCTCACTCGGTCGTCGTCCGGGAGCGTGACGACTTCACGGGGGTGGCGGCGGCGATCTCCGCGGGCCGGTACCCGCTACTGGTGGAGGTGAAGGCCGACCCGGCCCGGCGCAGACCGGCGAGCGGAGACGTCGACCCGCACTCGTAGGTTTCGTGAATAACCCAGGCGGGTCTACATCGTTGTGGTGTTCGTCACCTCGGTAATGGACTGCATGCCAGGCACGATGAAGGGGCAGGCTCATGGAGGTGACTGGAGTACGACAATCGGACGCGTGGCGCCGGAGCGTCATGCCACCGATGGAGGCGGTGCGTCCCGGGCTGTGGTCGATTCCCGTGCCCATTCCCGACAGTCCCCTGCGGTTGCACGGTCATCGAACTGTATCTGGGGCGGGAAACCCCTCTGCGCGAGGGACGCTCGGCGCCCTGCAAAGTTGGCACCCGGAGCTACCCGGTGAGTGCGTCCATCAGTTCGGTGGCCAGCAGTGAGGTGCGAATCGAAAACCCGTCTCGGGCGGCGACGCTCCCGCGCTGACTCGCCCCAGGCGCCCGCCTGGGCCTCGACGAGCAACGGCGACTCCGACTCCATCGCCTGCATCGCCGGCGGAATCATCGGCTCTGCGCACCCTGAGCCCGACTACTGGGCGGCGAACGGACTCAATCCGACTTTCGAGCCCCGCTACAGGAGCTCGCCGCTGCGGCACGTCAGGGGACGTGTCGTCTGCACTGGTAAACGCGATATCGACGATCCGCCACCAGCTCGTTGATCGGGATTCGCTCCAGCGCTTTGCCCGTCGGCACGACCTGTGCCGGCGGGTATTTCGCTATCTAGGCGCCACCCCGGCCGCCCTGCCGGTGTGATCTGTTGAACTTCTCGCGCCGCCAGGAGGCACTTCCCTAGGTTTGACATAACAGCGTGACGCTGTCAGGTGATTCTTGAATGAACCACGAAGACAACGGGGGAGCCGCCATCTATGACCTGCCTATGACCAACCTGCACGAGGCCTTGGCGCAGATCGACAAAGCGAATGCACGCCTGGCACGCAACAACATCGCCGAGCGGTTCACCTACGACCTCGACCCCTACACCCGCGAGGAGACCAACGCCTCGGCATCACCACCGCACAGGAACGCGTGCGTCTGATCCTGTCCGCCCCGCGGATCGGATTCGACGGCTGGGTATTCGTCGCCCGCCTGGTCGAGGAGGAAGCCGGTTACGTGACCTTCTGCGCACCAGGGCAGAACCTCGTCGGCTGGGCCCGACCGGACACCCCGCACTGCGACTACTGCGGCAAGTCCGCCGCCGCGCCAAGCTGTACGTGCTGCGCCACACCGACACCGGCGAGATCAGGCAGGTCGGCGCCAGCTGCATCACCGAAGTTCCTCGGCGTGAAGGTCGCCGGGCTGTGGACCCTCGAATACGACCTTCGGCGAGCACCTGCCCGCACTGGGCGGCGAGGAATGGGGCGACCCGGTAACCCGTGGAGATCGGTCGCTGCACAAGCGCGACACCATCGCCCTCGCACTGGCCTTTTCCGAGGGCGGGCGCGGCTACATCTCCCGCGCCCGGGCCCGCGACCGCGAGATCCCCGCGACCGCAGACACCATCGCGACCGCGGTGTGGGGACTGCAGTTCATCCGCAACCAGGAGGTGCGCCGCGAACTCGCAGAAGGGGTGACCGAGGCCCGCCGGATCCGGACCGAGCAGCCCGAGCTGATCGACGCAGTCCTGGCCTCCGTCGAGACCGTCGACCAGGCCAGCGATTACGGGATGAACCTGCGGACCCTCCTCGCCGGAGAGTACGTTTCGGCGAAGTCGGTGGGTATCGCCGCGTCGCTGGTGGCGGTCTACGCCCGGCAGCAGCAGCACGAGGCTGAACGCGCCACCATCGCTCCGGGTTTCGTCGCCCCGACGGGTGCCAAGGTCACCGACCTCGATGCCACCGTCACCGTCTCCCGCATCATTCCCGGCCACTACGGCGCGAAGACCCTGCTGGTGCTGCGGACCGAGGGAAACCAGCTGGTCAAGTGGTTCGCCACCGGCCTGCGTGACTTCTCGCCCGGCCAGCGGGTGCGGATCCTGCGCGCCACCGTCAAGGACCACGAAACGTTCCGCGGCCAGGACCAGACAGTGGTCACCCGCGCCAAGCTCGAGGACCTCGAACCCGCCGTGTAGTGGGCACTCCAGAGCAGACCCCAGGCACGGCGCGGAAACCGGAACATCCAGGGCCTCCCGCCGTCGCCGCCCCCGGAAGGACTCCGCCATGCCTCCAATGATTCGCCCGCACTTCAGTTACAACGACCCCACTCTCACCCCGCCGGAACCGGGCAAGGACCTGGTTCTCGAAGTAGGCCTGATCTTCTCCCGTCCCGGCATCGGCCCCAAAGGTGGTGGCCAGTACGCCGGCATCCCTCTGTCTGTCGGCCCAACCACAACCCTGTTCCGTCGTCACGACGGTATTGAGATGCGCCTGCCGAATACCGATTTGTTGCTGTGGCACACGCCGTTCCTCACACAAGCCCACTACCGCGGCGTCACAGGCCTGCACCGACGACCTGGGTGGGAATGGCTGACATGGACCCTCGCCGACCATGTCGCCTACGACACGGCCGTCGCAGCGGTCCCCGCGCATGGCGTCGTCCCCGTCACCGACCGGGCGGAGGCTTCGCCTCTGGTGATCGTGCCGTGCGGTGGACGCAAACGCGGCGAGCCAGCCCCCGCTGGAGCTCTCTATACTGGCTCCTACCACCGACTTTGCCAAGAGGCTGCCCGCCGACTGGCACCCCTCGAGGACATCCGCATACTCTCCGGACTGCACGGCTTACTCGACCTCGACACAGTCGTCGCCCCGTATGAGATGCGCCTCGGCCGCCCGGGTTCCGTCACCGCCGACACCGTCCTCGCTCAGGCCTCTGACCGAGGACTCCTCGGCGCGCCGGACGTCGTCGTGCTGGCTGGGCGGGACTACACCCGGATCGTCACCGCCGTATGGCCACACTCCCGCACTCCGCTGGCCGGCAGCCGCAGCATGGGTGAGCAGCTGCAGCGCCTTGCAGCAATCGCTGCTGGTGGGAGTCTCGACCGCATTGGCCTGCATCAGAAGTCGGCATGAGCGAGAAATGTGGGTATGCCGCGCTACATTTCCCACTGGGCAACTCATGCCCGGTCTTGGTAGGGAGGAGACAAGAATGCTGATCGTTGCAATGCTCGCTCTGGGGGTGGCATTTCTGGGCGGGGCGCTGTATCCGCTGCTGGGGGTCGTTCGGAGCTGGAGTGATGGGGATCGATCCAAGAACCAGTCGATGGTCGCAGCCATGTCGCTCGTCGCCCTCTACGGCCTGCTGTTCCTCTACTCCGGGGTAGCAGGGCTTTTCGGCGCGCGGCTGTCCGCCACAACCATCCTCACCTTCTTCGCGGTAACTGTGTTGGTCGGTACGGTCTTCGCGGCCGCGAGCGTGTATACGAAACGCCGCGCATGGTCGTTGGACAACGAATTACGGGCCGCGTCCGGCCGCCCCGACCGACGTCACTGGATGCCGCCGCTGTTGGTTGGACTCGTGTGGCTCATGGGCGGATTCATTGCCCAGTTCGGCGTGCTGCTGCTGGTGGCCAGCCTGAGTGTTGGGGAAAGCTCGGCTGAGTCATCGCCGGACGACCTCGGCGTGATCGTTGCGCTTGTGTGCATGGCTGCCGTCATGGTGATAGCGGCTGGTGCTGCAGGCATCCAGAAGTGGCGGTTGGACCGAGAAGAGAGCCGACTGCGGGTATCTGACCGCGTGATGGCGCAGCGAGGACACGGAGGCGGAAGAGGATGAATGAAGACGACAGCATCGCGGCAACCGGCCACCCTGACGACGCCGGCCACGGCGATCACCGACCTCAGCGAGACGATCACCACCCGGACTGTTGCATACAGGGAACTGCGTAAGGCCTGACCTGGAATAACGAAACCCCAGCCCCTCCCAGGGCTGGGGTTTCGTCATGTGGTGGGCGAGGATCGCGTCAGCTGAGTCGTCTGGACCCCAGATGTGCGGGGGACGTGTCATCACGGCAGGTCAACCGATGTTGTTGGCGCAAACTGAGCTTCCCGGTGAACTACGTCGCAGGGGTGCGGGCGTCGACGAATCGGCGGATGACCTTGTCCCATCCCAATGACTCGAGGAGTTCCGCGGCGGCGGCACGTGAGGTGAGTGACCTCATTACGTCGATGTCGAGGTCGCCGGTGGTGCCCAGGACGTCGTCGAGGCGTAGGCAATCGACGTACCCGTAGTCCGTCCAGGGTTCGACGTGGCTGTCCCAGTCTGCGGTGTCGGCGTACGGCCCACCGAGACGCAGCTTTCCGCTGCGGTGGATCATCACGTACCGGGGAACGACCTGCATCGTCTCGTCGGCATTGGCCAGGGTCACCTCGGGGTCGGCGGCGGGATCTGCGCTCGCGAGTCGGCGGTCGTAGGACGCCGTCTTGACCGTTGCGACCTCGACCAGCGCCCGCACGTAGACCCAGCGGGCCCGCTCGACCGAGTCCGCCCACGCCGATTCCTCGTCCGCGCAGGAGAACATGTTCTCGGCTGGAGTGTGTATCAGCAGCCGCGTCCCCACCCGCTCGTGATCGACAACCAGATCCGCGTCGACGATCAATTTGTCGTCGTGCTCGCGGGCCCCGGTGATCGTCGCCACCGCGAGCACCTCGCCATCAGGGGCGGTGATGAACAGTTCACGCTCGGAGCGGACGCTGTCGGCATCACCGGGAAACGGGCCGCGACCTCTGGCGAACGCTTCGTGCTGGGTCAATCCGGCCCGAAACCCCGCTTCGGTCACCCCCAACGGATGATCGCGCACCTCTCGCAGGTCACCGAGCCGGACCCTCGACGTCACAGGTCGATCCTCCCCAATTCATCGCCGGCACACCGCCGGAGCACCGTTGGATGGTAGCTATTGACCTGCGGCGATGCCCGATAAGTGTGGCCTAACCGGTGTGAAAAGATGTGGGCCGAGCTCAGCCCCTCGAACTCGGCCACGCCGATGATCGTGTCCCACCTCAACCACTTCTGGGGCGCTCCGTTCGTGTCGACGACACCGCCGAACCATTGTTTCCCAGTAGGGTCGCAGGCAATGTACGACCGACCGAGGGGGACCGGTGACAGGTTCTGCATCCGAAAAGGCCATCTCGTCCGCATCACGCGTGTTCTGGGATCGCAGTTTTGCGGGCCGTCGCGCGATGTTCGAGGAGCTTCGTCAGCGGTCGCCGATCGAGTTCCACACGGAAACAGCCGGTCCGGGCTTCTGGTCGGTCGTCGGATACGACGACGTGGTGGCGGTGAGCCGGAACCCGGAGGTCTTCTCCTCGGCCAAGGGCTTCACCATCGACGACATCCCAATCGAGATCCTCGAGTTCGCCATGTCGATGATCGCCATGGACGACCCCCGTCACCGGCGTCTGCGGGGCATCGTGCAATCGGCGTTCACCGCGGCCTCGGTGCGGGGCATCGCCGACCGGGTGCGCGGCTATGCTGCGCAGATCGCCGCGGACCTGCCCCGAGATGCCGAGTTCGACTTCATCCCCGACGTCGCGACCCGGTTACCGGTGCAGGTGATCTGCGAGTTGATCGGGATCCCGGAGAGCGACCGGCCGATGATCGTCGCCGCGGCGGCCGACGTCATTGCCGGAGGCGGTGATCAGGAGTTCGTCACCGCACCCGGCGGCGCGGCCGGCCTCGGCCAGATCTACGGCTACGCCCTCGAACTGGGCGAGAAACGCAAGGCGGATCCCGGCGAGGATCTGACGTCCCGGCTGGTGTCGACGGTGGTGGACGGCGAGGCCCTCACCCCGGCCGAGTTCGGTTCGTTCGTCATCCTGTTGATCACCGCGGGTTTCGAGACCACCCGGCAAGCGTTGGCCTGGGCGTTGCATCTGCTCAGCGAGCACCCCGGCCAGAAAGAATTGCTGCTCGCCGATTTCGCCGGCCACATCGACAACACGATCGACGAGGTGATCCGCTTCGCTTCCCCGGTGCCCTACATGCGGCGCACCGCGACCGTCGACACCGAGCTCGGCGGCGCCCATATCGCGGCGGGGGACAAGGTCGTCATGTGGTACCTGTCCGCGAACCACGACGAACGCATCTTCGACGGTCCGGGCCGGTTCGACATCACCCGGGCGAACGCCGGCAAGCATCTGGGTTTCGGCGCGAAAGACATCCACCACTGCCTGGGTATGAACCTCGCACGGCTGGAGCTGCGTGTCATGCTCGGAGAACTTTTCACCGCCCACCCCGCACTCCACGCGGTGGGCGAACCGGAACTGCTGCTCTCCGCGTTCGTCAGCGGCATCGATTCACTTCCAGTCCGGACACGTGCCTGACGGTGCCCGAGGCGTCACCTCGACCACAGGATGAAAGAAGCCTGACCTGCGAAGATGACATGTCCCCTCCGCTCTGACTCCCAACGGGACATCGAAGAGTCACCGGGGTCACTCGCGCACTCCGGTATCCGACTTCGGAGAATCGTCTAGCGGCAGAGTCTCCGAACGCCGAAACGCCCCGTCCTCGCAGTGAGGACGGGGGCGTTCTGGGTCGGAAGAGATAGCCGGCGGGGCAGGGACATGTCATCTGTGCAGCTCAGGGCAAAATTCTGACTCCAGTGTCATCGAATGCGGGCGAACGCCAATCACTCTGAGCGTCGGCGCCGAGGCTTCTGTACATCGGTGCGCGCGCCCTGTCCGGGTCTGTTGTTGGCCCACTCGATGACTTCGCCGCGCTTCCACAGCGGCGTTCGCCCGATCTTTTCGACCGGGGCCGGTGCCTGCCCCCGGGTGACATACGAGCGCCACGTCGAGGCGGAGATCTCGGTGCCGGACTCGGCCTTGATCAGGTCGATGCACTCCTGCGAGGTGAGCCTGTTCGGGTTGGCCATCTCAGATCTCCGGATGGGTAGTGGCCTGCACCGCGGAGTCGCAGACATACGGCCGAGTGAACGATGACGACTTACGGGTGCAGGGCGGCCTGCAGCCGGGCGTAGTCCGGTGACGCGGGGGTTCCATGCGTTAGACCCTACAGCTCGAGGATGTAACGCCAGCGTGCCCGCCTGGGGCATGTGGTATCTCTTCATACTTGCAACAATACAGCGTCACAATGTAAGGTAGTGCTCGAAGGTGAACCTCGCCAAGGGAAGACGGTGCGAAATTACGCAGGCAGCAGATGTGAATACGCGTCCGATCGAGTTCGCGAAGGGAGACCTGGTCGCGTGGGCCGTGCGCCCAGGCGTCTACACCGTGGTCACGCGGTCGCGGGCATCGGTGGTCCTGCTGCCAGTGGTGCCCGAGCCGTACGCCACGCCTGACGGCGGATGGATCACCCATCCGTCCACATTGCGCCCCGTCGACTTCGTCGAGGTCGGACGCGCCGCACACGCGGAGGGGGAGACCCTTTCTCCCGCCCTGAGTGCGGTAGTGCGCCGCGCACTCGAAGGCCTGACCCTCGGCGACGGACTCGGCCGCAAGATCATGTCCGACTTCGTCGACGGATGGACGGCCGCGAGCCTCGCCGAGCGCTGAACAGCAATGCCAGCAATCGAGGGGGAACCATGACCGATCAACTCGTCCAGGACCGCAATGTGTTGGACCTGCGCCCCGGCGACGTCGTGCGCGAACGCAATGTCGACTGGCCAGAGCCGTTCACCGTGGGGGAGTTCTACGACTACACCGTCGCCGAAATCGACCGCGTCAACACCACCACTGTGCACGTCGCCATCGTCACCGACGGATTCCCCGGCGCCGTGCCCTACAGCCCCGACCAGTGGGTGACCGTCGTCGAGGAGGCGAAGGCATCCCGATGACCCGAACTGCATGTCGGAGGGTGCCGTCACGATGGCCACCGAGGAGAAGACGATGACCGCAGCAGAGAATGGTCCCCGGGAATGGGCGAGGCGCATGCTCGCCCCGGGCCGTGCGGTCATCCTCGATACCGAGACCAGCGACCTCGACGGATCGATCCTCGAGGTGGCCGTCATCGACGCGGCCACCGGCGCCGTCCTCCTCGACACCCTCGTTGATCCCGGCGACGTGCAGATTCACCCCGCGGCGGCGGCCGTGCACGGCATCAGTGCCGCCCAGCTCATCGGGGCTCCGGACTGGCCCACCGTGTTCTCCGCCCTCGCGGCGGTCACCGCGGGCCGGGTCGTACTCGCCTACAACGCATTCACTAGGCAAGTCGTTTGTCGGACGGCGGTTTGTCGGCTCGCGGAAGCTACTGACGGCCGATGAGTCTGTTCGTTGGCCTCGGGCGTCAGGTCCCCCGGATCAATCGTGTCCGTGGGTGCGCAGTCTGGCGACGTTGCCGAGATCAGTGAGTTCCTCGCGTGCTTGCTGCAGCTCGAGGGACAGTTCGGCGATGATCTTTCGGAGAATTTCGATCGTGGCTCTTTCGTCCGCCAGTTGCTGTTTCGCATCGGTCAGGGCCTCTTTCAGGGCGTCGTGCTGCTCGGAGAGTTGCTGGTGAGAGACGGGTGTGCAGTTCTGAGCTCTGAGTCGGGCCTTGTACTCGTCGACGAGATCGCGGTGGTCGTAGACGACGTCCCGCCGTAACCCGGACTCGGTGATCAATTCTGTGGCGGTGAGTTTGCCGGAGGTGGAACGCAGTGGGATTCCTTCCAATAACCGGGTCGCGGCTGCACCAATCGCTGCCCGTTCTTCGTCACGATCGCGGAACTTGCGGTTCGTCACTGGTTTTCCTCTCGCGACTGCTCGTGTTTTTCGATGGTCGTTCTGAGCGCGGCGGCTTGGGCTGCGGCGCGATCGCGTAGTGGCCGTGGCGCGAGTGGGTCGTCGGCGTGGGTAGTCAGCGTCGGGAGCCGCTCGCGCAGGTGCTGGATATCGCGATCGGTGTAGGCAAGGTTGACGCAGTTCGTCCGGCACTCGCTGTCGTCGGGTGCGTCGCTGTCGGGAAGTCCCATCGCCAGCTTTGCCTTTCGGCAGGCCGCTGTTTCCTTTGTCCACACGCAGGTCATGCCGTCGCCGTGGTGGACATTCGGGTCGGCGTGGGCGAGCAGCCGCTCGGAATTGCGGACGCCGGTGACCACTTGGCCCGCGAAGGCAGCCGCCCGTGCGACACGCGTCTTGTATTCCTCGGCTGCGGGGCCGCTGACGTGCTCGCCGTCGTCCAGGAACGCCCGGTCCTGACCGATCTGCTCGAGCACGAGTTCGAGTCGTTCGATGGCCAGGCTGTCCATCCAGCCGGTGTCGGCGTCTCCGGCGTACGAGAGGGTGATCTTGGTGGCGAGATGGCCGTACTGCAGGGCGGCGGCGATCAATCCACGCGGTCGACGCACGATGAAATGGGCCAACGTCCGTCTGAAACGAGAGACGTGTAGGTGCCTTGTCGGGTCGGACGGGATCGGAACACTGCCGTCGGAGGTGGTGACGTTATGGTTGATCCAGTCGATGAACGCGCCAATGTCTTGTGCAATGTAGTGCCCGGTCCGGGTATGCGTCTCGGCGGCGCGTAAGGGAGTGCGTCCATAGGTAGGTGGGAAGATCAGTGGGTGCGGGGTGAGTTGTTCGAGGAGCGCGATCGCATCGTGCACCGGTTGGACGACCACCCATGGGCGCGCCCACGGGTCGTCTATGTCTCTGTCTCCGACGTCGACGAGCGGTGTGCGGCCTTGGCCTTTGCCGCGCCTGCCGAGCAAGAGGAGTTCGCCGGTGTCCGGATCGGTGGCGCGGCAGCCGCGGCGTAGATTCAGCGCCTCGCCCGGACGCAGGCCGCTGAGGTAGCACACGATCACGAACCCGGCGGCAGTCAGAAACCGCACCAGATGTGGCAGTTCCTTCGTGGTGATCGGTCGGTTGCGCCACGGGCGACCGTTGATTGTGCCGGTGATTGTCGTGCCGTGCACGGGGTACTCGGTGAGTGGTAGCCCGGACTCAGCGACCATCCTGCGTTGGCGGTCGGAACTCAAGCGTTCGTAGGACGGATTCAGGCCCAGCAGCCGGCACAGGTGGCTCTCGTCGAGTTTTAGTTCACCGTCTGAACGGTGTTTGCCGGGTAGTGCGGTGCCCTCTCGCACGCCGTCGGAGAGGAACACCGCGAGTCGTTGCCGGATCGGCAGTCCAACGAAGCGGGCTTGGGAGGGGTGGCTGCCCTGCAGGATCTGCTGATGGTTCCGCCATGCGTCGACGATGTCCGGGCCGATGTTTTCGACCATCCGCAGCGACCAGGCCAGTAGCGCCTCCATGGTCTCTGCCGCGATTCGCGGGGTTTTGTTCACCCGCGGAGCCCGCGGCAGTTTGACCAAGTTGTCGCCCGAGGCCCCGCCCCAGGGTGCCGAGGTGGCCAGCTGGCACGGCTCGGGCAGCAGATCGCGGTACGCGTGGACGAGCACAATAGTGTTGAGCAACTGACGTTTTCGAATCGCGGGAAAGTCCGCGGAAAGGACGTGAGTGCGGTAGGCGTCCAGCTGCCGATCGGTCAGTTCGCTGAGCCGGGTCAGGCCGCGACCAGCCATCCACACGGCCAACACCCGTAGTTGGTATGTGGTCTGCGAGATGGTTTGCACTGCGAGCAGATTCGCGCCGGTAAGTATCGCGCGCTGCGCCGGCACCGGATGGTCCAGCAGCGCCAGACACACTGTCTTGAGTGGCAGCACCAGCGCGTCCGGGAACTTCGCCCAGTGGACAGCCCAGACGCCCTGGTGGTCGTCCGGCTGGGCCGGTTGCAGAGCCCAGATGGGATCACCGAAGCGCGACAGCTGCTCGGCAGGAGTGCCGGGCCGGATCACTCGACCCCGCAGGACCGGCACATCTGGTGCGGGCCACGGCGAGTGAGGATCGCTTGCGGCCCGGTGTGGTCGGGGCGTGACGGTCATCGCAGATCCCATCGTCCATCGAGTACTTGATCGACCAATTTGCGTTGCACAGCGGTTACTTCGGCCCGTGCCCGTTCCTGCTCGGCCGGAGTGTAGTGTCCGAGGATCTCGTCGAGCTGAGCCAGTACCGGGGCATACTTCATCGCCCAAAACTGGGGATCCAGATGCGGCTGCAGCGCCGCGATCCGGTCGGCTGTGGCGATCTGTACCGGAAGGTGGTGAGGCAGGGCGCGAGCATTGCTGCAGTCCAGGCATTCCAGAAACGAGGCCGGGCATGGCATCCCTGCCTCGGCGATCGGACTGTTGGTGTGGTCGGTGCAGCCGGCGAGCAGTGTGTCGTGGACTCCGGACACCAACGCGGACAGGGCCGGGGCCGGGAGTGCGGCTTCCCGGGACGCCGCCGGCAGATCGGCCTGGGCGAGGGCGACGAATTCGGCGGTGAACACTGGCACCGCGTGATGGCGGCGGGCCTTGTCCACCTCCTGCCGCAGGGCAGACGCGACAACGGTTCGGGCGTCGCCGATCACGGCGTCGCTGCCCATCAGATATCGGTCGTTCATCGTCGACCGGATGTGCGCGACCGGTCGGCGGGTGCGTGCGATCGCGGTGTTGCGCAGCCAGCGGGTGTTGATCGGCGGCGGACCCTCGGCGGTTGCGGATGTGGCGGCCGGGAAGCCGTTCGTCTTCGCCCAGGCGACGACGTGGAACGGTTGCGGGCTGGACCGCCAGTACTCGCCTCTCTTGCTCGGCGATACGGTGTATGCGCTGAACGCTCGCTGGTGACCGCCGTGGCGGCGGGACAGTTCCGTCAGATCTAGGAGCAGCTCGTAGACCCGCAGCGGCGACCGGAACAGCCGACGATCGCCGTCATCGCCCTCCAGGATCCCAGCCAGGCTCGGCGGCAGATCTTCGAGCGCGGTCACCATGTGTTCACGGTCGGGCCCACGGCGGGGTTTGGTTGCCTCCAGCAGCGCGATGCCCGCGCTTTCCAGCGCTCGTCCATCGGGCCGATACGATGCGGCGGGCCACATGCTGACTGTGCTGAAGTTCTCGCCGGTCATCGCGGTCATCAGCAGCGCGAAGGCGGTCATCTCGTGCGGCGTCAAACACAGCAACGCCGCGATGTGTCGTACCCCGCCCAGCCCGTAGAGTGCATGCGCCGGCGCGCCCCGGCGCGTGCGAAGAACCTCGCCTCTCCGGTCGAACAGATCCAACTGCCGGGCGAGCGGATAGTCATCGTCATTCTGGGCGATCTTCTCGTCCCGGTATCGGCTCAGCAAGCTCCGGCCGCCGCGGATGCGGTCCCTCGCCCGCCTGATGTCGCGGCGCAGGGCGCTCGTAATCTGGTGCCACTGCGCATCGGTGTACTCGGTCGGCCGCGCCGGCACCGATCGGTCACGGTTACCTGCGGGTCGAGTGGTGATCAAGGCGGCCCGCACGTCCGCAGGTAGGTCGGGATCGTCGCGGAAAATGCCGCGCAGCGTATCGATGTAGTACAACTGCGACTGTAGACCGTGGTATCTGTCGTGAAATGCAATGAGATGCTGCGTGGTCACGGCGGAGGCGTCCCGAACCGGGGAAGCGCTCGCGGCGAGCACAGCGGCGAACTTGCACACCATTCCGTAGCTCTGGTCGGCGGATTTGATGCGTCTTACCGCGGCAGGCGGCCGGATACGTCGAGCGAATGCGCGTGCCAGCCACTGCTGCACCGAGGGCTGCACGGGAAGCTTGCTGAAGTCGTAAATCTTCTCCGCCCCGCCCTGTTCCTCGATGAACCTGACCGCGGTTCCGCCTTCGAGCACGAGCTCCGGTGCTCTCCAACCCTTCTCGGGAAGTGACGCGGATCGGCCCCCATGTCCCCTCAACGTGTCGGCGCGATCGGGGCGGCGGCAGCCAGAACACGTTCGCTGTCGCTGGCGATCGCTCGGACGAGGGTGTCGACCGCACTCGTCTCCTCCTCGTCCAGGAGCGACATCAGGTAGTCGACCTGCAGAGCGTTGAAGGGTTCGAGGTACGTGTCTTTCGTGGTCAACGGGTCCCGATGACCAAGCAGAGCGGCCATCTGGTACCAGATGTCGCCGAACTGATCCCGAAGGTCGGCAACCTCCGCGTCGGTGAACCCTTCGATGCGGTGCTGCCACACCGTCGACAGTATCGAGAACCACTTCAGCGCAAACGAGTGCCGCAACATGTGCGGACGACACCACAACGGACACTGAGCTTTCCGTTCGGTCCGCTGCTCGACGCGCAATCTCGGCCACGTCGCCGCGACCCACGCCTCAGCGACACGGGCGTTAGCATCCTGGAAGGTGTCCTCCCACCCGTGCGCCTTCTTCGGTAGCCCGTCGACCCGCAACCACAATGCCACCGGTTCCAGACCACCGGGGGAGCGGCGGAACAATCGTCGGCGCTCGTCCGGCCCGAGGACGTCGACCGGCAGTTGGTAGGTGCCATGCTCGCCCTCGATCGACAGCATCCTGCTGCGCGGGTTATAGGCGGTCACGATCCGCGCGCCGGGGATCCGGTCGTAGCGCCCTGCACGCTGCGCCCGTTCGACGATCTCGGCGCGCGAGCCCGACGTCGGGTCGGTGTAGGAGGCGATCGAACGCAGTGCGCTGCGTGGAATCCGGTACTCCCGTCCCTCCTTCTTGCCCTTGATGCACGCCGCGGACAGCCACGCTTTGGGAAACCGTGTCATGCCCGGAGCGGGTAGTTCGATGTCCAGCACGCTCGCCCACTCGGTGACCCGCAGCCCCGTGCCGTAGAGGCCGTCGACGAACGCCCCGTCCCGGTCCTCGTTGGCGCCGCGCCATCCCTGACGCCGCAACCCGTCGAATCCGTAGCCGCGCAGTCCCACGTCGCGCCATTGCTCGAATGCCGGCCGCAGCATCCACTTCACCTGCCGCCGATTGGCACCGGCAGGCCGCAGCGGATCGCGCTGCCCCCGAACGCTATCGGGCAATGAGTCGACGCCGAAATCGCGCCGACGTGCGGTGGTCGTGGTGGCGGGCATTGGATTGGTCACGCCATAGCGCGCCGCCGCCCACGCATAGAACGACTTCAGCGCGGCTCGGTCGGTATCGAAGCTGGTCGGCGCGACCCGGCCGTCATTGGTGAGATCGGTGAGCCTCCAGTGCTTGAAGGCCTCGATGTCGCGGAAGGTTGCGTGATCCCACCGCTGGTCGCACAGGCGCAGGAAGTTCAGCCACACCACCAACGCGAAGGCGTACCGGCGCCACGTCGAGGGAGTCGCATCGGCCATCCTGCCCGTGCGGAAGAACAGGTTGATCCGGGGATCAACCTCACCTGACGCCATGATGATGACCGGGGTCCCATGACGGGCACCGTTCCGCGACGCCCGTTCGTGCAGGTCGCCGAATCCAGCCAACTCCTCGACTTCAACGCCAGGTGGACCCGATACGAAGTCGTAGAACTCGACCGCCCAGCGCCCTGCATCACTCGTCACACGTCCTCCAGTATCCTGCCTCGACCGACAACTCTGAAGAGCCTAGAGAAAACGCATCATTTGATCAGAGCCGCATCCTGCACGACTGCCACCGCCACAGTCTCGACCCCCTGCACCTGGCGGACACTGAGCGGTGGGGGTGCGTCATGATGAAGCGCTCCCAGGCCGAAGGCGTCGAGAAGAACATCCGACTCGACGGTGCGCACCGCGCCTGCGGCGACGCAGAAGCGGCCCGCACAGTCCTCCAGGGCATCGCAGACGCCCCTACCGGCACTCCTGCACCCTCTTGCGGCCGAGACGCCGCTCACCGCCGTGACGCGGTCGCTACCACCCCTTCCGGCGAACTGCCCGCAGACGCGTCCTGCCCGGCTGACGCAGCCTCGTCGACACCGTCGGTGCCGGGCTCTTACCTGCATAGATGACACGTCCCCTTCGTTGGAAAGAAGATGACATGCCCAAACCTTCCGGCCACGACACTCCGCGCCGCACCGTTCATGTGATCGACCGCAGCGGGTGGGGAACCAGCGGCCTACCCTGCGATCCGTGCTCTCACGCTGATCTGGACGTGCCCCACTTGCCAAGGCCCGCGGGAATC
The DNA here is from genome assembly GCF_042671975.1 of Rhodococcus sp. NPDC127593. NCBI lineage: Bacteria > Bacillati > Actinomycetota > Actinomycetes > Mycobacteriales > Nocardiaceae > Rhodococcus > Rhodococcus sp. NPDC127593. Next base: position 94,082 of record NZ_JBHXWI010000014.1, read on the forward strand.
CCGCAGAAACACCGCTTCCACGAGGACGGCGAATGGTTTACCTGTGACCGATGGGACAACCCGTGCGGCCACGTCGACATGTATGTGTCGGTCCTGAACGAATCCCGAAAAGGATAAAGGGCGTAGACCGGGTTTCTTTGCAGGACTTGATTCAAGGGTTGCAACATCGCATTGTCGCGCTGTAATGTAATGCTCGTGGGTCCGACACGGAAGGTCGCCGTCATCACCGCAGACATCGTCACCGCAGCTCGCCAGCTCGACTGGGGATCGATCGTGATCCGAGACGGACGGATCGCCGCGGTCGCCCTCGACGACGAGGTAGAAGGAGACGAAATTCTGGCGGACCACTTCGACCTGTGCGAACTGGCGGAGTCCGCGTGCGACGCCGCCATTGCGGTAGAGCTGAACGCGACTTCGCGCGACTGACCCGCAGACCCCCAGTAATCCCACTGACAAGGAGTTCTCATGTCCCATGCTCTCGCCGAAGCCATTACCCCGGACCACCCCCGCGACCGCATCGTCGGCGTGCACGGATACCACCGCGACGAGGCGGGTTCGCGGTTCGCGACCGTCCGCCTCGCCGACGGCTCCAAGGCCGAGATCGACCTCCTCGACATCTTCATCTCGCACCCGATCCGAGAGGTCGCCGCAGCGGCCTGACACATCCGAAAGCCTCACCTACCCAGTTGAAAGGACCCCGCAATGCACGTCGAAGCGAACACCGAAGCGGGGGAGGCGGAACGGTGAACGAGTATTTCCCGCCCGACTGGGACAACCGCCCCCGCGTCGAACCCTGGAACGGCCACATCACCCGTCAGATGTGGCTGGCCAGGGACAAAGAGGACCTGGTCGGCATCATCGAACTGCTCGGCCACCAGATCACCACGGCGACGCAAGATGCCCGCGACGCCGGCTATCTGGCCGACTGGCGAATCTTCCGGATGCTCGGCCAGGTGCGACTCGGCGCCCGCGTGTACAACAACCTCGCCCGCGCACACCGCCGCGGCCGCAAGAGCGTCCGGATCGATCAACTTCTCGCGGAGGCCACCGATGCCTGACCGCAACGACACACGCACCCCTCGCCGCGACTACCGCGCCCTGATCGACGGCCGAGAAGTTCAGGTCGTCGGCCACCTGCATACCTCCCCGCACCACCCCGACCGCGGAGCCACGATCACTCCGTTCGAGGATCTGGCCGAACCGGGTACCGGTGCACACCTGTTCGCGCTGGTCTCGGTCCGCTGCGCTACCGACGACACCACCGTCGACCTGAACACCGGTGCCAGCCACAGCAAGTACTTCGTAGGGCCTGTTCGGGATGCCCAACGGCACCAGTTGGTACCTCAGACCGGCGGTCTACGACCCGCGGCCGCGTACGTACTCCCTCGCCCCGCAGGCGCTCGCCGCCGGACTGAGCATCGGTGCACTGCACGACGACGTTCTCGAAATGGTCAGTGACGCTGGGTACGCTGCCCCCGCGGGTGTGCGGGTGCATGACTTTCCAGTGGGGGCCCCTGCACCCCGACAGCCGCGGGTTACCGCCCTGACCACCCGCAGTCTCACGAGAGGAAAACAGTGAACGGTCTTTTCTGCAGCGGCGAGTCGATGGACACCGACCGATGAAACGCGCCGCCTTCTGGGGGTGGGCCACGGCCACAACAATCCCGGAAGCCCTGACGAACGCGCTCGACGCCGCGGTGTCGACGATGCACCAGGAACTCGGTGCCGATGCGCACCCGGTCAACACCTCGCACACCACAACCATCCTCACCGATCAGGTCCACCAAGACCCAGGACTGCTCAAGAGCCTTCTCGGGAACTCGACGGCAACCGTGAACCGCGAAGACCACGCCCTGGTCACGGTCCTACTGATCGGCGAAGTCTGGTAGCCGCTGTCATCCGGAGATGACTGCAACGGGTGGCCGAACTCGCCGCACCTGCATAGCTCGTCGACCCCGACCACCCGTGCACTACCCAGGGAGCAGAGATGACCCCCAACGATCGCAACGCCCCGATTCCCGCCAACCGTCGTCATCGACGAACCAAGGCGCACCGCGGTCACCGATGCCCTCTTCGCCGAGCGCTACCCTTCCGCCACGATCGCCGCGATCGACGTCCGTCCGGTCGCCGACGCGATGAACTGACTAACGCAGAAATGCTAGTGAACTGCGCAGATGGCACGTCCCCGCTTCGGCAAATTCATCCACGAGGGAGACAAAAGGCCATGACTGCGGCCGAGATCGAGCTGGCGCTCGTAACGGCGGGATCGCCGCGGACGACCGGAGACCGCTACTGATCGGGCGTCCTCCGACGTGGGGCACCTCGTTGCCAGGCGAGGTGCTGCCCACGGTGACACGCGAAATCGAGTCCCTGCGCACGGAACTCGCGGTGCATGACGGTGACACCTCTCCGGTCGTGGGGATGTTCCGCCGGTACCTGGATCTGCTCGAACGCGACGGATTCATGCTTGCAGACCGCGATCGGTTCGAGATCCGGCGCCTGCTCCAGCGTGCGCGGCGCCGGGTGACGTCCACCGCGGTGTTCCTGACCGGTGTGGTGGCGACGATCCTCGGGGTCGGTGGCGCCTGCATCCTGATGGACTACACCGCCGCCGGGCTCGGCCCGGCCAGTTTTCTCCTCGGGGCCCTGGTGGGAGCCGTGATCGCCGGTACCGTGATGCGAGTGGGCACACGTGAGCTGGAGTCGTGGACAGCGCACCTCGCCGACACCGTGATGGCACGTCTGGACGAACGCCTGCCCTGACCCCCTTCGCGGTCCCTCGAGACCGGGAGCGTCCGATGAGCGGAGCTGGGAATCGGCTGATCGCGCCGATGCTGGCCACCCCAGGGCCGCCGCCGGAGGACACCGAGCACCCCTGGGCCGCGGAGATGAAGTACGACGGCTGCCGCATCCTGGCCTCGATCGGCGGCCACGATCGGCCGGTGCTGTGGACCCGCAACCTCAACACGGTCACCTCCTCGTACCCGGAGGTCGCCGACGCCCTGACGAGCGTGTTCGGCGGTCGCGGCCGCATCGTCCTCGACGGCGAGGTGGTCGCCCTGTCGTCCGGTGGCCAGCCGAGCTTCGCGCGCCTGCAGAAGCGGATGAACACGCTGCGCCCGACCACCGCCCTGCGCCGGCAGGTTCCGGTCACTTTCCTGCCGTTCGATGTGCTCCGGCTCGACGGGGAGGACCTGATGGGTGCCCCGTACCTCGATCGCCGCGCCGCCCTCACCGACCTCGGCCACCAACTCCAGGGCGCCGGCCTCCCGATCCAGATCCCGCCACATTGGGAAGGCATCCAGGGTGCGGTCATGCTCGAAGCGGTTCGCGGTTCGGGTATGGAAGGTGCTGTGTTCAAACGTGTTTCGTCGTTGTACCTTCCCGGTCAGCGTACCCGGGCCTGGCGGAAGGTATTGATCCGTACGCGGGTGAGCTGCGTGGTGCTCGGGTGGATTCCTGCTGGCGGGATGCAGCGCAACATCGTTGGCGCCCTCGTGCTCGGTGCCTACGACGACCAGGGCGCACTCCGGCATCTAGGGCACGTCGGGACGGGCTTCACTCAGGCTGGGCGCCGGCAGCTCGGTGAGCAACTGGCTGCCCTCGAACGTCCCACCAGCCCGATCGTCGCTGAGTCCGCGGCCGCGGAACAGCACGGTGTAGTGCGGTGGGTCGACCCGATTGTGGTGGTCGACATAGATATCCGCGAATACGGGCCCGGAGGGCTCCGGCATCCCTCGTACAAGGGGCAACGTCCCGATCTCGACCCGGAAGGGGTCTTCGTGCCCGAATCGTAGAAGACGCCGTCAGCTGAGGAGGAGGAGTAATGATGTCGCTGCAGGAGTTCGTGTGGTGGTTGCTCGGGGACTCGGTGTGGTACGTCCCCATTCCGGGCTTTCGGGAATGGATGGGCTTCGGATAGCGCGTGGTGCGAGCGAAGGGAAGCCGCTGTCGCCTTCCCCGGTGACAGCGGCTTCGTTTCCTTCCCAGGAACGCTACGCAATGTAGGTCTTACCTGGTCAGGAAGACGGTGCCGGTCATATCGCCTCTCGGCAAGTGGTCGCTCGCAGCGACTTTTCTGGTGTGGTACCCGGGGTATGTCCCGCCACCGTCACCCCTCTTCAACGACCGGGTGCCGGGTGATATTCCGGCCCGTGCGGGCGCCGGGTCAGAACGGCGGCCACCTCCCGGGGTTGGCGGGAGATGGGTCATGATCCGAACAATGCTGGGATGCCCCAATACCACCATCCGAATTCGCCTCCATACATCAACATCCACTCCGAGATCTTCATGACTAGCCTCCCGTCGGATCAAGGCGAAGGTCCTTGAGTGCGATCATCGGTGCGTCGGCAGGAATGTAGAGGTACCCCGTCGCACCGGAAACAGGACACCCCAGAACCGCACAACCAGGGCATATGGACGGGGGAGAAGCACCCCGGACCGCAGACCATGGCACGTTCCTTCGACAGGTTGGCCCCGACCCACCCATGAGGCTATGGCCTCCATCGCCGCGCTCGCGTCGGTTGGCGTGTTAGATCGGGACAGAAGATGCGACCAGGGAGGGTGAACGTGTGCGGCCGCTACGCCAGTACCACCACGGACAAGGAACTGCGCTCGATCTTCCACGTCGACGAGGTCGTCGGTGACGAGCTGCGCCCGTCCTACAACATCGCCCCGACCCAGCAGATCCGGGCGGTCCTCGAACGGGCACCCCGGGACGAGCCGGACGCGGCACCGGTCACGCAGCTCAGGACGCTGACCTGGGGATTGGTGCCCTCGTGGTCGAAAGAAGCCAAGCTCGGCCGCCTGATCAACGCACGCTCGGAGTCGGTGACCGAACGCCCCTCGTTTCGGGCCGCGGCCTCGAAACGGCGGTGCTTATTGCCCGCCGATGGGTACTTCGAGTGGGAGAAACGCGACGGCAAGAAAATCCCACATTATTTGCACGGCGACGGGGTGCTCGCGATGGCCGGCCTGTACGAGCTGTGGCGCGACCGTGAGCTGCCCGAGGACGAGCCCGAACGCCTGGTTGTGGACGGCGACCATCTTGACCCGGCCGGCCACCGATGCGCTTGGACGCATCCATGACCGCTGCCCGGTGGTGTTGCCGGCGACGTTCCAGGAGCATTGGCTCGACCCGACTCTTACCGACAAGGACGACGTCCAGGCGCTACTCGCGTCGGTGCCCGATCCGGTCCTGCAGAGCTACGAGGTCAGCACCGCGGTGAACTCCCCGCGCAACAACGGACCGGACTTACTGACGCCCGTGGCCTGACTTCGCGGCCGGATCGCGTTTCCCCGATCCGACGGGAGCCCCGGCGACTTGCAACCTAACAATGTGACGTTGTAAAGTGTGGGGCATGACGGGGGCGCGCAGAGCAGCATCGACAACCAGGCCGAGCCCGCAGACACCGTGGTGCCGCAGCACACCGAGAACGGCTTCGGCACATATGAATGGGACCCCGAGCACGGCGTCGTGTTCCGCATGGGCCTCGACCAGTTCGGCACCATCGGCGGCGTCCCGGTCAGCCAGTACACTCCGCCGCCTCCGGCCCCGTACACACCGCTCAACCTCTCCTGAGTGTCAGTCATACCCCCGCGACCGCTAGCACCCGCCCCCGGATGCTGGTGCGCAAGGTATTTCGCAGCGACCGGCTCGCCGGGACGCACTGCCCGAGTGTGGCGGCGGCGGGTGCCATGGGGTGCGAATCGCGGTCCCCGGCCCTACCGGAACAATGGCCGGTGATGAGCGAGACAAACATGGGCCGCGTACCGGTGGGTGATCCGATCCCGCTCCGGTTCGATCCCAAGACCAAGCAACGGCTCGAGGAGTACGCGGCCGGCATCGGCCCGCGCCGCTTCGGGGGGGCTGGTGCGGGTGGCCGCCAGGCGACTTCTCGCCGACCCCGACCGGGTGCCCGAAGCCCTGGCCCAGGCGAGGCGCGCCTCCGTTGACGCCCGCCGCATCACCTGGGCGGAGAGACCGCTCGACCTCGACCCCGAAACCAGCACTCGCCTCAACCAACTCGCCCACGAGTTCCACACCGACCGCAGCGCGATCGTCCGCGTCGCACTGCACCGCTTCCTGACCGGGGCAGGACGATTCCGCCACCCGGTGCTCCGCGAAGACGCCCGCACCGATCTGACCTACCGCACCCGCGTGTACCTCAACCGCTCCACCCTGGCCCGGCTCGAGAAGCTGATCAGCCGCAACGGCGACGCCCTCACCGCCGCAGCGATCCGGGTCGCGGTCCGCCGACTCCTCGACGACCCGGGAGACCTCGCCGCCGACCTGGCCACGATCGGCGCCACCCGCGACCTGACCCCGGAAACCCTCGGCCCGCGCACCAACGTGCACTTCGACGACGACCTGCGCGACCAGCTCGACATCCTCGCAGAACAGCTCGACTCGAACCGCGCCGAACTCATGCGCCTGGCCGCGCGCCAACTCCTGGCGAACCCCCGGGACCTCGAGAAGGCGGTGACCGAGGAGATCTACCGCGGGGACGCCAACCGGGACCTGCTCCTCGCCCGGAACACCCGCCGGCAGACCGCTGACCAGGCCACCCACCCGCCCGCCGTCCGCAAGGCGCCCAGCCCGCAAGGCAACCCGTTCGGGAAACGGCACGTCTTCCGGTTCGACGAGGACACCAGACGCCGCCTGGAAGAGCTGGCGGACGACTACGGTCCCCGCCGCATGTCCGCGCTGCTCCGCGTCGGGATTCGCAGACTCATCGAGAACCCGGCGACCGATGAGGCCCTGGCACAGGCACGCCCCGTCGCCGCCCCGCCGCGCACAGCCCGGGTCGACGTCGCCCTCGACGACGAACTCCTCGCGCACCTCGACGCCCACGCCGAACGCCTCGGCTCGAACCGCCAGGAACTGGTGCATCTGGCGGCCACACGCATCCTCCGCTTCCATCACAACATCGAGAACCGGATGCTCGACGAGATGTTCCGCGCCCCGAACAACCGGAAACACCTGCTCGCCAAACACGCCCGCCGCGAGCAGATTCGTCGGAGCGACCGCGGCAGCGGCACCTGACCTGCGAGAATGGACGGTGGGTCGGGCCACCGGAGGATGCCATGTCTCGGTTTCTGCGCCTCGCTGTCGTCGCATCCACGGCAGCCGCCGCCCTGTCCCTGACCGCGGCGCCCGCACACGCGGCACCACCGCCACCTCCGAGTGGGTGCGACATACAGTTCTTCGCGGTCGGTGCCATGTCGACCTGTGCACCCGGATCGGTGAACACCCACCAATTGGAACTGGTGTGCGTCCCGTTTACCAATTTGATTTACCCCATCAACACCATCACCGTGTGGGGGCCGGAGGTCCCCACCTTCCTGCCCTCCATCGCACTGTGTCCGCCGCCCATCTACTTCGCGCTCGGCCCCCTGAGGGACACCCGGGTGCACACCCGATAGGACCAGCCCCCGGCTGCTCCTGCGCCGTACAACCGGCAGTTGACCTGCGGAGATGACACGTCTCCGGGGTCGGTGCCCCTGATCGGCCGCCGCCGCCAGTAGGGTTCTGCCTGCTGTATCGAGACGTGAGAGATCGGGGAACTGTGGCGCGCAAGGTAGTTGTCGAACTCGTCGACGACATCGACGGAACCGTCTTCGGCGAGGACGGGGAGAACATCACCTTTTCCGTCAACGGGGTGGACTACGAAATTGATCTGAAAGACAAGCACGCCAGCAAGTTTCACAATCAGATCGGATTCTTCATCGAGCACGCCACCCGGGTCGGTGGCCGCAAACGACGTTCGGATCGTTTCGCGGTCTCGGACGCCCCGGTGCGGCGACGCGGGAACGGCAAGGAGATCCGCGCCTGGGCGGCCGAACAGGGCTACGAAATCTCCTCGCGCGGGCGCATTCCCGCCGAGGTCGAGCAGGCGTTCCAGGACGCCCACTGAACGCGAAGGAGCGTTGATGCGATCGCTGCGTAATCCCTGGTACCGTGCGCCGTGCGCCGAGCGGCGGGCGAGCACTGGCTGACCACCGGCAGCCGGGGGTTACGTGGCATGACCGGTGAGCCGGTGGAACTCAACGACACCGAGGCGGCTACCGTCCTCGCTGCCCTGGTCGAAACCACCGGTGGTCGGTGGCCGACGCACCCCGCGCGTATCGCCCGCATGCTTCGCCGGCTCGGCATCGACGGCAACACCGAGCAGATGGCCACTGCCATCACCGCTCTGGTCAGCGACCCGGACTGGTCCCACCGCGCCCGCGAGATCACGTCCAGCCATCGGACTGGTAAGCCGGATTGGCTCATTCACCTGGGGAGATGACATGTCCCCATCGACCGCAATCCGGGCCCGGCTATTGGCACAGGGAAGCTCTCTGGTCAGGCGTTCTCGCTCTGCTTGTTCGCCACTTCGCCGACTGCACTCTTGAGCCACCACCGGAGATTCCGCCTTCCGACCAATCGCGCGCCATCTCCGAACCGGCTTCGTTCCTGCGAAATGAACGGAACCGGATTGCCCTCGACCACAGGCTCTTGTGTCCAACGGTGCGGCGACCCGTAGATCGCCTTGAGGGCGTCGCGGTCATGTCCCAGCTCTACCAGCTCATCTTCGGAGATTTCATGGTGATGGAGCGGATCGGGTGCACCATCATTTCCTGCTCGACGATTGAGCTCCTCGTAGAGCCTGACCAGCTCGCCAGCAGCGTCTCCCACCTCGGAATGTCCGCGCAGACGTTCGATAAGGAAGGGCAGTACAGGGGTGAGGGCCCTTCCTTCTGCGCGGTCGATCCAGTCATCTTCCCAACCGAGGGTTCCGTCGGGGCTTGTCTTTGGCTCCCCGAAGAGCTGACGTGATCCATCGACCGTATATCCCTGGTCGTACAGATCTTGGGCAGTGATCCACGACTGCTCAGGCATTTCATCCACTCCTGTTCACTCTTGTTACGAGCTTCTCAGTCGGACAGTTGCGCGGTGCTTGGCGCGAAGACAGTGAATCCGCTAGGTGACGGTTTCTCCAAGGACCCCCGCACGCGCTCGGGCGTGTCGCTCAGCCGGCCCACACCAGCGTGACCGGAAACCCTTCCCAACGCGTTCAGCCCGGGCCGGCATAGCAAGCAGATCAGCGCAGCTGGAAGTCCGGTCCTCAATGGTCCGATCCGTCGCTGGGGCAGCGGATCCAGGTCAGAGGTTCCAGAGTCGGAGTAGCGCGGCACGCAGGCTGGCAGAGATGATCCGGTGATCTGTGGTCAGCCGGGGATTGGGGTGCCCGAGATTAGCGAGCTGCTGTTCGGCGTCCGCAACCGAGACCGGCTGCAGATCCGCTCGGACGAGCAGGAGATGGCCGAACGCTTTGTGGGTATGCGGGATTGCGATGGCGTCTGAGTCCACGACCGCCGGAGGGTAAATCCATTCGTTGTCGTCGCTGACGAAGACGAGGACATCGCCACGCTCGAGGCGGGCACGTCGGTCGTCGAGGCGGAACCATTCGAGCTGATATGTCGCTGCCGGCCCCGCGGTGGTGGTGTGATGCCGGCGCGCCTGGGTGGCCCAGGTCTGTGCTCGGTGACGCTGGGTTCGTAATCGACGATGTGCCGCAGGAACATTCGGGTCACCCGCGCGGGAAGCAAATCCAGTTCGGCGCGCACCCGGCCACCGATCCCGGGGATCGGCACCGACCGACCGATCTGCCATTCGGTGCTGGCGTTGTCGAGAAACACCTGATCGACCTCGGTGATCTCCTCAATACCGTCGATGAACGTGCGGGCGGCGGCGATGACCTCCGGATCGTCGGTGATGACTACGGCATCATCGGCGATTGTCGAGCTGTGGGAGGCACTCGCGGAGCCGATGACCGCCCGCCGACTGGTGGCGATGACGTTGGCGTGCAGGTTCGGTGACGACAGGACCCGGACCCCGGCCTCGACGTAGTACGCAAGCGCAATCGGCGAGGTCACATGCGCGCGCACCGCCGCCCGGGAAGCGTTCACGACGAGGAGGTCACCGGCACGCAGCGGCAGCAGCGTCGGCGCGTCCTCGCCCAGGTACGCGATCGCGGCATGCCGCGGCCCCCTCACTCGAATGGCGCGGGTGATGTGCGGCCAGGGACTCGGCCCGTGAAATGTCGTCCCCATACGTCGAACGGTAGCGCGGGCGTGATGCGCTGTACCCCGTTTGGCTCGGGCCCGGATCGTACGGTGCAGCCCGCGAGGCCAAGTGCACCGCCGTACTCTGCGAAAAGCTGTGATGAACTACGGATATGACACGTCCCCATCGTTTCTGGTCGACGCCGCCGCGTCCCGCCTTACAGCGGCGGCGGCGGCTCGTCCCCGTGGACGAGCCTCCACCACAGGGTCGCGCGCCGACGAGGGATCGGGTCGGGCGATGATCACATCGGCCCGATCTGCGGCGGCGAGCATGTAGGGCCGGCGGCGCTCGCGCCATTGCGCGGCGACATCCCCGGGGACCGTCGATGCTCATCGGACTTCTCGAGGGTCTCGCACGCCAGTTTCAACCACGGGACGAGATGGCGTTCGGCTTCCCGGCTGATTCCGTTGCCCGCTAGGACGTTCTCGACGAAAAGGCTTGTCAGATCTCGGCGGATCCGCCACCGCAGTTCAGCTTGATCAACAATGCAGGACCGCTCGGTGGCCCGATCGTGGCCTGAGTCGGCCGAGTCGCCGGGGGCGGTGCGAAGCCGTCGGGTGGCCCTGCGGGGTACTGCCCCGAATATCTCGGGCCGTTGGTGCTGATCGAGGGCGCGGGCATGGGTACAGGCGTCGCCCAGTTCGGTGAGCGCGGGCACAGCTGGCCGCCGGTGGGTGGCGAGTTGGGAGAGCATATCGGCGCCGAGGTCTTCGGCGCGCGCAAAGACTTCCAGCCCGTGCCGGTAGCGCAGGACCGCGGCGTTCTCCCAGTGCCGGGCGAGTCTGCGTTCGCGGCGGGGGAGGCCAGCGACAGCTGCGAAAAATCGTTCCTGGGCTTGGCGTGCTCTATCCCGTAACTCGGTGTCCGCGGCATCGCGGCGGTCGGAGGTGATGCCGTGCAGCGGGATCAGCGCTTCCCGCAACTCCTGCGCAGCGTAAGCGAGGTTTGAGGGGCTCGACGGGGTGGGCGCGCGTGCGTCGCGTGGGTCCAAGCGCCATGCCGGGAAGTTTAACCGGACGGGTAGGACGGCGATTGTGATGCCGGCCGGCCGGCCGCGACCGAGCTTGCCGGCCGGGTGAGAACTAGCACCGGCTCGACCAGTGCTGGTGGTGTCGTATCCACCCCTGGATTGTTCTTTGACCAGCAGAAATGACACGTCCCCTGCCCTGTGGTTCCGTGCGCTGGTAGTCTTGTCGCCGCGCTCCCACCCGGGAGATTCCTGAAGTCTGTCGTGGTCGGCTTCAGAAGTGGCAATGAGCTTGTGGCACAAGTGTATCCAAGTGCCGCAGCCCTCCCCGGGTGGATCAACCGTCTCGATTCCGCCCCCGGGCGTCGTCCTCGATTTTGTGGGGCAACGGCGACCAGCTGCCCCTGGCAGGGGATCGGATCGAGACGGATGGAGGAAACCGCATGAGCAGGCAACAGCGACGTGACTTCAAGGTCGCACCCTTCGGAGGGCGTGCAGACCGGACACCGGAGGAAGTAGCGCCCGCAGACTGTGGTCCGGCTCCCGGCCAGCCTGCCGGGTCAGGCCGTCGTGGGAATGGTGATCTCGGCTCTGCCGTCGATGGCCGATAGCAGGTAGTGCGGGCAGGTGACCACCTGTCGAGGCACGGGAATCGCCCGGCGGTCGGTGTCGAGATAGAGGCGGTATACGAGCTGCCCGCGTCGATGGCCGCCGGTCCCTGGGTCGACGGCGCCGAGGAAGTACCCGTGCGCCGAGTCAACGGTCGAGAAGATCGCCCGCGCCCACTCGGCGGACTCCACCGGCGGCAGATACCGCGGCACCACGCCACAGGCGACCTCACGCTTTGCGTTCCGCCACCCACGCTGCGATCTGGGTACGTGAGGTGAAGCCTAGTTTGGTGAGGACGTGTTCCACGTGTCCCTGTGCCATGCGGTTGGCGATGACCAGCCTGGTGGCGATTGCTCTGTTGGTCAGGCCTTCCGCTACCAGCTCGGCGACTTGTTGCTCGCGGTTGGTCAGGTGACAGTTGTCCGAGTCGGCGAGCCCCGTGGGTACCGGTGTGTCTTCGTCAAGTGCGAAGGCCACGGCCTCCGCCAGCGTCATGTGTCGGCCGGCTTGAAAGGCGTCGTCGAAGCGCTTGCTGCTCAGCGTGTTATGCGCCTGGCGTGCACATTCGTCGTGATGAATGTGGAGGCCGGGAATGTGAATGGTGTGCTGCCGACGCTCTCCCAGAGTCCTTCGGCAGCGCCCATCAGCTGTGCGGCTTGTTCGGCTCGGTCGGTCTTTGCAGCGATCCATGCCAGAGCCTCCAAGCACCAGGCAGCGCTGAGCGGGTCGTCGACCACCCGCGCCATCCGAAGTCCCTGACCGAGGAGCCCGGTCGCTCGGTCACGGTTGCCGAGTTGCCACACCTGTAGGCCGAGTTCCCAGAAGGATCGGGACCTGTAGACCGATTCTCCGAGGTCGGTGCTGAGAGCGAGGGCCTCTTCGTTGCGGGCGATTGCCTGTTCGGTGTCACCGAGGAGTCCGAGTCCGAGTCCGAGTCCTTGGAGTGTGGAGATACGCAGGAACGGTGTGGGGTGGTTGTGGAGGACGGTGAGAGCTGCGGCAAAAGATGTGGCAGCTGTTTGTATGGTGCCGGAGTACAGCGCATGCATTCCTTCGGCGTGGTGCAGGTGTGCCTGTGCGATTTCGTCGTCGACGCAGTAAGTCGTCAGCTGTCGGTGTTACCCCAGTTCAGCGACATGAGTCCCCGGACCGTTTCGAGGATTCTGACAAATTAGTGAGAATCATTGTAACAAGACTTTGCAACGTCGCAGGTCAGCGCGGCGTACAACTGACAAGATCGGCGGAAACCTACAGGACGTCTGTAGGTTCCACGGTTCCGTGTCGGTTTCCAGATTTCGCGTCGGTGGCGCGTCACTTTCCCAAATTTCATGTCACTCGCGTGTCACTTTCCAGGTTTCGTGTCACTCAGGAGACAGGCTGCATGCGTGCCCAGGACCAGCGGGGTCGTGGTCAGGTACGTGCAGGACGATGGCGGTCCAGTCGCGACAACGGTCGCTGCCGTGGATTGGCTTGCTCCATTCGGTTCGGCCAGTCGTGTCCGTTGGTAGCCAGGAGCTTTGCAGCATTTGGTCATCGCACGCACGCCGCTGCGGATCACGTGCGTTCAACGCCGAGAAGCGGCGAAGGCCCGACCAACTCAGTGAAGCAGCTCTGCGTAGTTCTCTCGCTCGCTGGGATCGAGGATTGCCCCTAGGATCAGGGCGAACTGGCGGTGGACGTAGGTATCCAGGGAGAGCGTGCGCTCGAAGTACCAGTGTTTGAGGGCCCACGCGTGCGCCAGGAGAAGAAGGTCGTATGCCGTCAGTTCGACGTCGGTGACTGAGAACAGCCCCGCCTCGACTCCCTCTCGGATCACCACCCGCAACGGCTCGCTCGTCTGGACCTCGAGGTCCTTGATGCGTGCACGCCCGATCTCATCGAGGCTCTTCGTCTCGCGATAGGTCAGGACTGCCGCGTGTCGACGCTCATCGATGACCTCGCAGAATGACCGGAAAGCTGCGGCCAGGCGCAAGACAGGGTCCTCACCAGCAGCCTCGATGGCTGCCGGGACGTGGCTGGCGAAAGTGTCGAGCACGCCCACGATAACGGCAAGCAACAAGTCGTCTTTGCCGCCGAAATATCGGTAGATCAACCCGACGCTCACACCGGCCTCCGCGGCGACGGCCTGCATAGACACGGCGTTCGTGCCATCCCGTTCCATCAGTCTCGCGGCGGCGTCCAGCAGTTGCGCGGTCCGTTGCTCTGCGCGTGCTCGCTGTGCTGCTTCAGCTGGATCAAACAGTTTGCTGGTCGCCATGTCTCTCTCCTGAACTGGGTCAGTCAGTGGTGAATCGTAATTCATCACAGTTACCTCATCTTGACAGGAACTCCGAACTGAACCAATATTCATGAGCAGTGAAGAAGTGTTCATGTAGGAAGGTGGAAGATGACTGAGTTCGAGGATGTCCTGTACGTCGTTGAAGATTCTGCGGCGATCATCACTATTAACCGGCCCGAGCGCTATAACGCGTTCAGGGCGAGGACTGTGGACGAGCTCATCCGGGCTTTCCGTCAGGCCTGGGCGGACCGGCGGGTGCAGTCGGTGATCCTTACGGGTACGGGCGAAAAGGCGTTCTGCACCGGCGGTGACGTCAAACAGCGTGCTGAGACAGGCGACTACGGCCCGAGCGAGTCGGGCATGTTCGAAATTGGGTACCTGCACAAGCTGATTCGTGACATCCCCAAGCCGGTCATCGCCGCGGTCAACGGCGTCGCGGTCGGGGGTGGCCATGTGCTCCACGTCCTATGCGACGTATCTCTGGCCAGCGACACCGCCCGATTCGGCCAAGCCGGTCCGAAGGTCGGCTCCTTCGACGCCGGCTTCGGGTCGGCCTACCTTGCTCGCGTGGTGGGGGAGAAGAAGGCGCGTGAGATCTGGTTCTGGTGTCGGATGTACGACGCGAACGAGGCTCTCGCGATGGGTCTCGTCAACAAGGTGGTCCCCGCTGACCAGCTCCTCGAAGAGGCCAAGAAGTGGGCTGCCGAGGTGGCAGAGAAAAGCCCGACCGCGATCCGCTTCCTCAAGCAGTCCTTCAACGCCGACACCGACCACCAGGCCGGCTACAGCAACATGGCAATGACGGCACTAGACCTCTTCACTGCGTCCCCCGAAGGTCTCGAGGGCGCTTCGGCATTCGCCGAGAAGCGCAAGCCCGACTTCAACCAACACGTCAACTGGCATTGAGCCCGGCGAGATACGGGAACTAGTGCTGTCTCTCGGGCCGTCATCGCACGCTGCCTTCTCGGCCACCCACGGACGGTGACCACACCCTCCCCTCCCACGAAAGGCATGTCATGGGAAAGCTCGACAACAAGATCGCGATCGTCACCGGAGCCGGCCAGGGCATCGGAAAGGCCATCGCCCAGCGACTGGCGTTCGACGGTGCCACCGTCGTCGTCACAGATATCGACGAGGTCTCGGCCAAGGAGGCCGCCAGCGCGCTTGGCGGTGACTCCATCGGCCTGCGCACCGACGTTACCGACCGCCGCTCGGTCAACGAGATGGTCGACTCGGTGAAGACACAGTTTGGTCGCATCGACGTGCTGGTCAACAACGCGGGCTGGGACAAGGCGGAACCCTTCCTCGACTCCGAGCCCGAGACCTGGGACCGCGTCATCGCCATCAACCTCTACGGTGTGCTCAACACCTCTAAGGCGGTTCTGCCGATCATGGCCGAGCAGGGCAGCGGCCGCGTCGTCAACCTCGGCTCCGACGCCGGACGCGCCGGCTCCTCCGGCGAGGCGGTCTATTCCGCGGCCAAGGGCGGCGTCATCGCCTTCACCAAGGCCACCGCTCGCGAAATGGCCCGCAGCCAGGTCAGTATCAATTGCGTGTGCCCCGGTCCGACCGACACCGCGCTGTTCGCCAGCATGGGCGGCGAGAAGCTCCGTGAGGCGCTCACACGAGCGATCCCCTTCCGGCGACTCGGCCAGCCCGAGGACATCGCGAACGCGGTCGCCTTCCTCGCTTCCGCCGAGGCCGCCTTCATCACCGGCCAGACCCTCAGTGTGAGCGGCGGCCTCTCGATGGCCTGATCGGCCTCGCCTACGCCCACCCACGCGACGACCCGGAGCCGCCGTCATGTTCGATTCCACCCTCACTCACTCAGAGTTCACCTCGACCGGAAAGGTGCAGAAGTACACGTTGCGCAGCGAGATGGTCGCCTCATGAGCACCGCCTACCTCGTGACCGGCGTCAGAACCCCATTCGGGCGGTACGCCGGTGCGCTGGCCGCTGTCCGTCCCGACGACCTAGCGGCTAACACCCTGCGTGGTCTTGTCGAGCGCCTGCCCGGCGTCGACTGGTCGGCCGTCGACGATGTCCTGCTCGGCTGCGCGAACCAAGCGGGCGAGGACAATCGCAACATCGCCCGGATGGCGACCTTGCTCGCCGGACTGCCCGTCGACGTGCCCGGGGGCACGCTCAACCGCCTCTGCGGCTCCGGGCTCGACGCCGTCGCGACCGCCGCCCGCGCTGTGCGTTCCGGTGACGTCGACCTGGTGATCGCGGGTGGCGTGGAGAGCATGACCCGAGCTCCATTCGTAATGCCCAAGGCCGCCAAGCCGTGGGCGCGCGTCAACGAGATTCACGACACGACCATCGGCTGGCGCTTCGTCAACCCGCGGATGGCCGAGAAGTATGGCACCGACGCAATGCCACAAACCGCGCAGCACCTGGCCACCGAACGCAACATTTCGCGCGCCGATCAGGACGCCTTCGCTCTCCGGTCTCAAGAGCGCACGGCCAAGGCGATCACCAACGGTCGATTGGCCCGGGAGATTCTGCCCATTGAAGTGGAATCGGGCAAGGCCACAACCACGGTGGCCGAGGATGAACATCCGCGTGCCACCTCGCTCGAGGAGCTAGCTGCGCTGCCGTCGATTGTCACCGATGGCAGCATTACCGCCGGAAACTCCTCAGGGGTCAACGATGGTGCGGCCGCTGTGCTGGTCGCTTCCGAGGCGGCTGTCGCGAAGTACCACCTGCAGCCGCTGGCCCGTATCACCGCTGCCGCCACGGCCGGCGTGCCGCCGCGGATCATGGGGGTCGGCCCGGTCCCGGCCACCCGTAAGTTGCTGGCCCGCAACGGGCTCGACATCCGCGGGCTCGACGTGATCGAGCTGAACGAGGCCTTCGCGGCGCAGGCACTGGCGGTGCTCCGCGAGCTGGGTCTTCCCGACGACGCCGAGCACGTGAACCCCAACGGCGGCGCGATTGCGCTCGGCCACCCGCTCGGCGCCAGTGGCGCCCGGCTTGCCCTGACCGTGGCGCTCGAGCTCCACGACCGTGGCGCCCAACGCGCCTTGGCATCGATGTGCGTAGGCGTCGGTCAAGGCATCTCCGTATTGTTCGAGGCAGTGTGAGGACGAGATTGAACACCTACGAGACCCTTCTGGTCGACGTCACCGAAGGCGTCGCCGTCGTCACCATCAACCGGCCCGAGGTCCGCAACGCCGTCAGCCGTCAGGTGCTCGCCGACCTGCGCGCTGCGCTGGCCGACCTCCGCGAGGACGACACCGCGGGAGTGGTGGTGTTCACCGGCGCGGGGGAGAAGGCTTTCATCGCCGGCGCTGACATCAGTCAACTCCAGCACTACACGCCGCACACGGCGCTCGCCTCGGAGATGCAGTGCGTCTACAACGAGATCGAGGCGTTCGAGAAGCCGACGATCGCGGCTGTCAACGGTTTTGCGCTCGGCGGAGGCTGCGAGCTCGCGATGTCGTGCGACATCCGGATCGCCGCGGACACGGCCCGCTTCGGCCTCCCCGAGACGACCCTGTCGGTGCTTCCGGGCGCCGGCGGCACCCAGCGGCTGGCCCGCCTGGTCGGCACCGGCCGCGCCATCGAGATGATCCTGACTGGTCGGATGGTTCGGGCGGACGAGGCGTTGGCCCACGGCCTGGTCACTTCGGTGGTGCCGGCAGCCAAGTTGCTCGACGCGGCCCGTGAGACTGCCCGCCAGATCCTGTCGAAGGGGCCCCTCGCGGTCCGGCTCGCCAAGCTCGTGGTGCGCAGCGGGATGGACACCGACCAGCGGACCGGACTCGTTGTCGAGCGGTTGGCTCAAGCCCTGCTCTACACCACCGAGGACAAGCGCGAAGGCGCCGATGCGTTCCTCGGCAAGCGCCCGCCCGTCTTCCAGGGGCGCTGACATGGCCGAATCCACCAACGAATGGACGGTGCTCGTCGTCGGCGCTGGTGCGATGGGGTCGCAGATCGCCCTCGTCGCCGCCTTCGCGGGGCACCGGGTGCGACTCGTCGATCTCGACGCAGAGGGGCTGACGCGGGCCGAACGACAGCTGAGGGACCGGATGACTGCACAGATCGCCAAGGGCAGGCGGACGGTGGAGGAGGTCAGCGGAGCCTTCGCACGGCTCGACCTGCACACCGATCTCGCCGTCGCGGCCGACCGCGTCGACCTCGTCATCGAGGCTGTGGTCGAGGACCTCGAGATCAAACGCCACCTGTTCGCGACGCTCGGCGAGCTCGTTGCGCCGCACACAATCCTCGCGTCCAACACGTCGAGCTTCGTGCCTTCGAGGCTGGCAGACGCTGCGGAGCACCCGCAACGCTTCGTCAACCTGCACTTCTTCAACCCCGCCCTGGTCATGAAATGTGTCGAGGTGGTCCGCGGACCGGAGACATCGGTCGACGTCTTGACGCGGTCGGTGGCCTTCGTCGAGAGCCTGGGCAAGCAGCCGGTCGTCCTCGAGAAGGAGATCAACGGGTTCGTCGCCAACCGGATCCTCAACGCGGTCCGCGACGAAGCGATCCGCCTCTACGAGGGCGGCTACGCCTCGGTCGAGTCGATCGACCTCGCCTGCCGCACCGCCCTCGGCTATCCCATGGGCCCTTTCGAGCTGATGGACCTGACCGGCATCGACATCGGCTACCGGACGAAGAAGGCGAGGTACGCCGAAACCGGCGACCCGGGCGACCTACCCAGCCGCACCGTCACCGAGTTGGTCGAAGCGGGCCACCTCGGTCGAAAGAGTGGCCGTGGTTTCTACACCTACGACACCGCAGGAGCCTGACATGGACCTCTCCCTGACCGACGAGCAGCGAAGTTTCCAACAGCTCGCGCGCGACTTTCTCGACAAGGAGGTCGTGCCCTACCGCGCCCAATGGGACCGCGACGAGTCCGTCGACACGAGGATCATCCCGATGCTGGGTGAGATCGGGTTCTTCGGCCTCACCATCCCCGAAGAATACGGCGGCCTCGGTGGCGATTACATCACCTACTGCATCGGCATGGAGGAACTCGGTCGCGCCGACTCGTCGGTTCGCGGCATCGTGTCGGTCTCGATGGGACTGGTCGGCAAGGTGGTGCTCTCGCACGGCACCGAGGAGCAGAAGCAGCAGTGGCTGCCCGGCATTGCCAACGGCACGATTCTGGCGTGCTTCGGCCTGACCGAACCCGACAACGGTTCCGACCCCGGCAACCTCAAGACGCGCGCCACCCGTGAAGGCGACGACTACGTCATCAACGGCGCCAAGATTTTCATCACCAACGGCACCTGGGCCGACGTCTGCCTGGTATTCGCTCGAACGGGTGGATCCGGCCCCAAAGGCATCTCGGCCTTTCTTGTGCCGACCGACACACCCGGCTTCGGTCGGACCGAGATCCACGGCAAGCTCGGTCTGCGCGGTCAGGCCACCGCGGAGCTCGCCTTCGACGACGTGCGAGTCCCCGCGTCGGCGATGCTCGGCGAGGAGGGTCAGGGTTTCACAATTGCCATGAACTCCCTCGACAAAGGGCGGGTCTCAGTCGCCGCCGGCTGCACCGGCATCGTGCAGGGCTGCCTCGACGCAGTCGTCTCCTACTCACAGGAGCGCAAGCAGTTCGGCCGACCGCTCGCGTCGTTCCAGATGATTCAGGACATGATCGCCCAGATCTCGGTCGACGCAGACGCGTCGCGACTGCTCACCTGGCGGGCCGCCGACCTGATCGAACGCAAACAACCGTTCGGCACCGAGGCATCCAAGGCGAAGTACTTCGCGTCAGAGGCAGCTGTCAAGGCAGCCAACCTCGCCATCTCCGCCTTCGGCGGCTACGGGTACGTCGATGAGTACCCCGTCCAAAAGTACATGCGAGACGCGCGCGTCATGACGTTGTACGAGGGCACCTCCCAGATCCAAAAGCTACTCATCGGGCGCGCCGAAACCGGCATCAGCGCTTTTCTCTGAAAGGACTAGACATGGCCACCGATCCGCAGTCCCCTCTGGGCTTCTTCAACACTGGCGCGCTCCTCGAGGAAGACGACATCGCGATCCGCGACACCGTCCGCAAGTTCGTCGAGGTCAAAATCAAGCCGCAGCTGGCCGACTGGTACGAATCGGCATCGATACCCGTCCGCGAACTCGCCAAGGAGCTCGGTGGACTGGGCGTCCTCGGGATGCACCTCGAGGGTTACGGCTGTGCGGGCACCACGGCGACGGCCTACGGCCTGGCCTGCATGGAGCTCGAAGCCGGTGATTCGGGACTTCGGTCCCTGGTGTCCGTGCAGGGCTCGCTGGCCATGTTCGCGATCTGGAAGCACGGGTCGGAGGAACAGAAGCAGGAATGGTTGCCCCGGATGGCCGCAGGCGAGGCGATCGGCTGCTTTGGCCTGACCGAGCCGGACTTCGGCTCCAACCCGGCTGGTATGCGCACCCGCGCCAAGCGGGACGGTACCGACTGGTTGCTGTCGGGCACCAAGATGTGGATCACCAACGGCTCGGTGGCCGACGTCGCCGTCGTGTGGGCCCAAACCGACGAGGGCATCCGCGGGTTCGTGGTGCCGACGGACACGCCCGGATTCTCGGCGCCGGAAATCAAGAAGAAGATGTCGCTGCGTGCGTCGGTGACCTCCGAGCTGGTGCTCGACAACGTCCGTCTCCCTGAATCGGCCGTGCTGCCGGGTGTCACCGGGCTCTCCGGACCGCTGTCATGCCTGAACGAGGCACGCTTCGGCATCATTTTCGGTGCTCTCGGTGCGGCTCGGGACTGCTTGGAGACGGCGATCGCCTACGCGAACGATCGGGAGATTTTCGACAAGCCTCTCTCGAGCTTCCAGCTCACCCAGGCCAAGATCGCCGACATGTCTTTGGAGCTCGGCAAGGGCATGCTGCTAGCGCTGCACCTCGGACGGCTCAAGGACGCCGGGACCCTCGACCACCGCCAGGTCAGCCTCGGCAAGCTCAACAGCACCCGCGAGGCCATCGCGATCGCGCGCGAGTGCCGGACCATTCTTGGAGCGGCCGGGATCACCTTGGAATTCCCGATCATGCGCCATGCCAACAATCTGGAGTCGGTGCTGACCTACGAGGGGACCTCCGAGGTCCATCAGCTCGTCATCGGTCAAGCGCTCACCGGTCAGGCTGCCTACCGATGAGCCGTGCCTACGTCTTGCGGGAGACCGGCAGCGGTGTCCGAGGATCCCTCACCACAGTGCCCGTCGACGAACTTGGGGGTGGTGAGCTGTTCATCAGAGCCACCTACTCGAGCGTCAACTACAAAGACGTGCTGGCCGCCACCGGGCGTGCAAAGATCGCGCGACGTGTGCCGCTCGTGGGCGGCATCGACGTGTCCGGCGTCGTGGAGACCTCCGAAGACCCCCGCTTCCGACAAGGCGATCGCGTGCTCGTCACGGGCTTCGGCATGAGCGAGGACCACGATGGTGGCTACGCCGAATGGGCACGCGTCCCCGCTGACTGGGCGGTGCCACTCCCCGAGGGCATGAGCGAATGGGATGCCATGGCTCTGGGTACAGCGGGCATCACGTCCGCCCTGGCCCTGCACGAGCTGGAGTCGAGCGGAGTTCGTCCTGGCGACGGACCCGTGGTGGTGACCGGAGCAACTGGTGGTGCTGGGAGCCTGGCTGTCGCCATGCTCGCCCGATTGGGGTACGAAGTCACCGCTGTCACCGGCAAGCTCGACCAGGTCGACTACCTGCGAGGGCTGGGTGCCGCCCAGGTCCTGCCGCGCACGGACATCCCCCAACAGGTGCGGCCGCTCGAATCCGCCAAATGGGCCGGGGCGATCGACTGCGTCGGCGGCCCGAGTCTCACCTGGCTACTCAGCACGGCCCAACGACACGCGGCGGTCGCGACCTTCGGAAACGCCGGCGGGAACGATCTGCCCACCTCGGTCCTGCCCTTCATCCTCCGCGGAATCCGTCTGATCGGCATCAACACCGGCTACTTCTCCCATGAACTGCGCCACGCACTGTGGCGCCGGATGGGTGACGAACTGCGGCCCAAGGCCCTCGACTCGATCGCTCGGACGATCTCACTGAGCGAGCTGCCCACGTGCTTGGACTCGTTTGTCGGCTCCGGGACGATCGGACGAATCGTGGTCGACCTGAGCCGCTGAGCCGCTGAGGTGCTGGGTCGTGCGACGCGGTTTAGGTACCTGAGATCAGGAGACCCGCCAGTGTTTCGGGTAGTCGGGGTTATCTGATCGTGCCGGGGACAGCCGGTAGCTGGCGCCGTTGTTGAGGACGTCGGCGTGGTGAGGGTTTGCAGGTTGCCGGCGTTACGGCGACCGGGAACTGCAGAAGGTCACGCTCCGCGAGCCCTACTGGGATGGACTAGGCAATGAGGTAAAATGACCGGTTGACCTGGTCGCCGCGAACCGGCAGCGCGAATTTGGCCATGCGACCCCCAACGATGCCGGTGGACGATTGCGAGGCGACTCTCCCGCTGCCCTCACAACGGAAGGCTGCTTGACATGGAGACAGGCATCCACGAGCCGTCGGCGACCCCATCCGCCAACGGCGCGTCTGTCAACGGCACGTCTGGTCGGCAGACTCGTCGGCGTCTCGAGATTGCCACCAAGGCAGCTCAGGTGTTCGCCACAAGCGGCTACCACACAGTGGGTATGCGTGATGTCGCAGCGGCTGTGGGTATCAAGGGCGCTAGTCTCTACAACCACTTCTCATCCAAAGAGGAGATCCTCTACGAGATCGCATTGTCGGTCACGCGCGACACCGTCGAGGGTTACATCTCGATTCTCGATGCGCCAGGTCGAGCCGTCGACCGACTGGCTGCTCTGATCCGGGCCCAAATATCTTACGTCGCAGTCAGGCGAACGGAACATCTCGTGACGTTGGCTGAGTTGAAGGCGCTCACGGACGAGCACCGTCGGAACGTGCTGGACTACCGCACCTACTATCAGCGTCGGGTACGCGACATGATCATCGCTGGCCACCGCGCGGGAGATTTCCACACGCTGAATCCTGGTCTGGCGACGACCGCCTTGATGGACATGCTGAACGGCATCAGCGGCTGGTACCGCCCTGACATGGACGTCGATCTGCTCGCCGATGACTACATCAGGCTGGGGATCGGGGGCCTCCTGGGCTATCAAGGCGACGTCGAAGAGGTCTGTCGTATCGCGGTCGAGCTGATCCAGAAATCTGGTGTCCAGGTTCTCAAGGTTGAACCTGCGACGGGGTGACGGCCTAGCCGAACACCTCCGAGGAGAGGTCTCCGACAAAGCAATTGGTTTGGTCGAGGCTGCGGTGCAAAAGGCCGATGTCGAGTTGGACTGCGACAGGCACCACGCGTGACGCGGCCGCGATCTCGCGCAGGAGGTAAGCTCGACCGTCCCCTAGCGAGCTTGTTGGTGGTCAGCTCGTTCTCCCTGTGCTCACACACGGACCCGCGTTTGCCATGGTGGCGTTCCTCGATGACACGGACGGCTCGCGTCGCTGATAGGTCAGCTGTTGCCCGCACCGCGAGATCAGAATCGGCTCGAACAGTATTGCGCAACTGTTCACCAATGCAGACGATCCCGAACGCACCAAACAGGTGTCGTCGACTCCGTCCCGGTTCGGCGCATCTTGCAACCGGACGACATCGCCCACACCGCGGGGTTCTTCCTCGACCCCTGGGCCGGATTCGTCAATTGCCGCTGCCTGAGCACCTTCTCGATGCCGAGGAACGGAAAGGGCCCGGCCGCGCCGGTCGCGGTCAGAAGCCGTTCGAGCACCCGTTCCCAGGTACCGTCACCGGCAAGCCGCCCCGATGCCAGGACCAGATCGTCCGCCATGGGCTGAACACCTGCGGAACGTCGCGCCAAGCGAGCCATGCGTCGGTACCGGCAAATGATGCTTTCGACGATCGGCCGGGTATCGGCGAACGGATGAGCACGCCTGGCCCGTAGGGGCCGGCAACGTTTCCGCGATCACTTTCCTCTACGCATCCGACAACACCTGAAACCGAGTCACCCGAAGGTCGTCGTGCATAACGCTTTACGCGTTTACACTCTAGGTCACGTCGGGCGTCGACGGCCGGTAACAGGTGGGAAGTTATCGCCCCGGTCGGCCGAGCCGGGGACGATCACACTCGCGCGTGAGGGTCAGTGGACTCGGCGCACTAGTGCGGCGAGGGCTTGGCCGCCGCCGATGCACATGGTGACGATGCCGAGTTCGAGGTCGCGGCGGATGAGGTCTTTTGCGACCCGGAGGGTGAGGATGGCTCCGGTGGCGCCGACGGGGTGACCGAGTGCGATGGCGCCGCCGTAGGGGTTGGTCTTGTCCGGGTCGAGTTTGGCGTCGCGGATGACGGCGACGGCCTGTGCGGCGAAGGCTTCGTTGAGTTCGATGGTGTCGATGTCGCTGGGGGTGGTTCCGGTTTGTTCGAAGAGCTTTTTCAGGGCGAGGACCGGGGCGTAGCCCATCACGTCGGGTTCGAGGGCCGAGGTGGTGACGGCCTCGAGGGTGACCAGGCCGGTCAGGCCGCGGTCGTGTGCGGTCGATTCGCGGGCCAGGACGAGGGCGGCGCCGCCGTCGTTGATGCCGGAGGAGTTGCCTGCGGTGACGGTGCCGCCCTTCTCGAAGGCGGCGCGCAGGGTGCCGAGGGTGTCGAGGGTGGTCTCGGGTTTGGGGTGCTCGTCGGTGGTGATGGTGGCCGGTCTGCGGCCGCCGACGTCGACGGGGGTGATCTCCTCGGCGAACGCGGCTTTCGCGGCATCGGTGGCGGCGCGTCGTTGCGATTGCAGGGCGAACTCGTCCTGCTCTTGACGGCTGACGTTGTACTTGCGGGCGACGTTCTCGGCGGTGACGCCCATGTGGATGCCGTGGAAGGGGTCGGTGAGCATTCCGACGGTGCCGTCGACGAGTTGGCGGTCACCGAGCTTGTAACCGGCTCGGGCATTGAAGTCGTAGAACGGCATCCGGGACATGTTCTCGTTGCCGCCGGCCAGCGCGAGGTCGAGCCCGCCCCAGCGGATTTGCATGGCTGCGGACCATACTGCTTGCAGACCGGAGCCGCACAGTCGGTTGACGGTGTACGCGGGGGTGCTTGTCGGGAGGCCCGCGGCGAGTGCGACCCGCCGGGCGTTGTAGGCGTCGGGGCCGACCTGACCGATGCAGCCCATCACGACCTCACCGATATCGTCGGGAGCCACACCGGCCCGGTCGAGGGCTGCCTTCGCGGCGGTCGCGCCGAGTTCGTGGGCGGGTACGTCCTTGAAGACGCCGCCGAAGCTGCCGACGGGTGTGCGGGCGCCATCGACGATCAGGATGCGGTCAGGGGCGGTCATGAAGGTCCAATCTGTAGAGGATTGTGCGGCGGGGCAATTGAATGGAGGCGACGCAGTTGATCGTGCGCGGGCGGATCGCCTGGGACGACCGGGCGTCAGGCGCCGGGGGCTTGCCGATGGCACAATCTGTGAGCGTTTGTGTCCGGGGTGCGAGGTTCCACATCAGGTGACTAGCGGAGTCCTCGGACAGGACGGTGACCACCTAGCATCTAACCGGCAACAGGGCTCCGCCCGGCTGGGCTAGCCGCGACCGCTCCGCGCCGCGAACCTACCTTCGGGGGAATTGAATAGGTCGCCTTGAGGTTCTCCCGAACGTGATCAGCGATGGATCTCGCAGCGACGAAGGTCAAGATCCGGTGGATGCGCATATTGAACTGCGCAGGGGTCATCCCGAAGTTCACCAGTATGTCCTCGCGCCGGGCTCCTCCGTAGGGCAACCATTGGCTCGCGAAATCAAGCAGGTCTTGGTCTTGACGGGTCATTGTTCCTCCGTTCGCAAGCGCGGATGCGCCCCCACTCGCACCGGTGCGCGTTCTCCGTCTGATTGGCGCTCATCAGGAGTTGTGGCACGATCGGCTGGGTACGAAGTTCCAGGACCTACCGCGGGCGGGCAGGCTGATTCGAGGCCAGCCATCGAGATCCGGATCGATTCGGGGAGGCAGCATCGGAGCGTGACCGCCGCGACGGCGGTCAGAGCGTCGAGCATCAGGTGTGGGCATCTTCAATCCTGTTCAGCGTCTACCCGGGAACTCGGTATGGAGTTGCCTCGCCTCACGACAGGTCGTGAGGCAACTCCATACCGTCGAGCAGCCAGTGCTGCTGGATTCGTTCACGTGACTAGCGCCACGTGTAGTCCTCGACGTTCAGATGACGCGTCATCGCGTAATAGTCGACGATGCGCCAGGGCATGACGGCGACTACTCGTCCCGATTCGTTGCGGTACCAGTTGGTCATTCTGGTATCGGTCCACACGAGTTCGTCGTGGGCGCGGTCGACCGCCTTTCCGTAGGAGGTGTACACCTCCGGTCGGCACTCCACAGTGGTGGCTCCCGTGGCCGCAGCGTGCGTCAGCGCCTGCATGATGTAGCGCACATACCACTCAGCGATCGGAATGATGCTTCCGCCGTGGCCCAAACCGGTATTCGGTCCGAAAGCGAGGAACAGGTTGGGCATTCCCGGGACCGTCATCCCCAGGTAGGCACGAGCGTCCGTGTCCTTCCACATCTCGGTGAGGGACATCCCGTTTCGGCCCGTGATTTCCATGGGAAAGAGATACCGCGTGGATTCGAATCCGGTGGCGAGAATGACCACGTCGAACTCGCGACGAGTGCCGGCACTGTCGGTCAAACCGGTCGCGTCCAGGGAGACCACCCCCTCGGTCACCAGCTCGACGTTGTCGCGTCGAAGCATCCGAAACCACCCGTTGTCGAGGAGCATCCGCTTGCCGAAGGGAGGATAATTGGGAGTCGACTTCTCGATGAGGTCCTGCCGGTCCCCCAACTCCTCGGCCATATAGCGCTCGAAGAACCGGCGGTGAGCGTCATTGACCACGTTGATGGACGCCCCATCTTTCGGCCACTCGGGATCGACCTTCAAGGTCGGGTGCACCCGGTCGTTGACGATCCAGCTCAACTTCGCCCGGTACCACCGGGCGTAAAACGGTACGTTCCTGTGCAGCCAGTGCAGACTCTCGCCGACCGGCGCGAAGTAGTCGGCATTCGGTGCGATCCACTGGGGTGATCGCTGGAAGACCGTCAGGCTGCCGACCTGATCCGCGATCGCGGGCCCCACCTGCATGGCGCTCGCGCCGGCCCCGACAAGCGCCACCCGTTTGCCGGTCAGGTCCAGCCCCTCGGGCCAGCGGGCCGTATGGAAGATGTCTCCAGTGAAGACGTCCAACCCCTCGATGTTCGGCAGCTTCGGTCGGTTGAGCACTCCCACCGCGGTGATGACGAAGTTGGTGACGATCTCGTCGACCTCACCGGAGCGCCGCCGTACCCGGGCCGTCCAGGTGCTGGTTTTCTCGTCGAACGTGAGGCTCTCCACTTCACTGTCGAACTGGATGTGGCGCCGCAGGTCGAAGTGGTCGGCGAAGTCAGCCAGATAGGTTTGGACCTCGTCGCGCTTGCCGAAGAACGTCGACCAGTCCCGGTCGAAAAAGGAGTACGAGTAGAGATGGCTAGGGGTGTCGACCCCGGCCCCGGGATAGGTGTTCTCCCACCAGCCGCCACCGACTTCGCTGTTCTTCTCGACAACGACGTGCTGGATCCCGGCCTCGCTCAGGCGCAGGGACGCCAGCATGCCGGACACCCCTGCACCGATGACCAGCACGGAGAGAGCGCCGGTGTCCACGGGATCTGCCTCGGCCTGGTCCGGGGCGAAGCCGAGCATTTCCGACATCATGTCCTCGTACTCCGGCGGCACCTCCTCCCCGTTCATGAAGCTGAGGATCTCGATCAGCTCGTCACCCACCAACTGCGGCACGGCGATCTCGGCGCCGTCCGCCCACGCCACGATCGCGTCATAGGCACCACGCCGAACCTCCGCCTGCGCCGCCTCCGACAGCCCACCGCTCCGATTCTCATCCATACCCTTGGCGCGCGTGGGGCGGAAGGCGTCCGAGATCCAACGACGGTCGCCGGTGAGTTGATACGTCACCACACTGAGAGCGGGGATGTTCGCGTTCTCCAGGGCATCAACCAGATGGTCGAGGTCCATCGGCGCCCGATGGTGTGTCTCACTCAAAGTCATATCGAAAACACTAACAGTGGTTAGTCTCTTCGTCTAGGCCCGGCCAGCAGGTCGCGCAGAGTATTTATGTTGGGTGGAGACCAAAACTCGTGTGTCGCGGCATCAGACGTGGTGCCAGTGCCTAACAGTAGTTAGCCTTCGCTAGGTCGCTAGGTCGCTAGGTCGCTAGGTGGCTAGGTCGGTCGCGCACCATGTCGTCGTACGCGTAACGGTTCGGCAGCGGTGATCCGATGCACTCCGTGATCATTCGAACGGTGCGCGCGTCTGGGTCAAGGTTAGGAAGATCCCCACTTCGTCGGTGCGGCGGCGGATCTCCTTGTTGAGTCACTCAACTAGGTGAAAAGGTCCACCGTGCCTGGAAGAGTCCCGCGAATGAGCGATGGGTGGACGTATTTCGCGTCGGAGATCGACCCGACCCGGAGAAGGTCATGAATTTCATTGATGACCATGGCTTCTCGGTCGGTCTCGTACTGCGGGTATTGAAGTGGCGGCCTCGACCTACTACGACTGGCGGTCCCGGCGCACCACGCCGTCGCCGCGCCGGCGCGGCGACGCGAACTGCTGGCGTTGATCGACTAGATCCGCGGCTCACACGAGTTCGCCGCCACCTACGGCTTCCCCTCGGGTCTCGCCAGTTGCCGCATGAAATCCGGTGTCCACCCTCAAGGGGCAACCTCACCTGCCCGGTCTTTCCGACAGTGGTGTGGTGGCAGAGCCCCGGTATACCGAGCGTACGGGAATCTCATCGAGTCCCGTCCGCAGCACGACTCCCGGGGCGTCATGTGCGGGAGCCAGACGTCCGCATACCGAGCCGCGCGACGGATCGCACCCGGCCTACGGGCCCCGAGTCCCACCGGTGGTCCACCCGTTTGCACCGGCTTCGGATATAGGGTCAGCCCGTCCACGGACACGAACTCACCCTGAAATGTCGTCGGTGCGCCCGTAAACAGGCTCCTTATGAGAAGCAAGGACTCCTCCAAGCGGCGGAACCTGGCCGCTCGATGCGGTTGATGCGGTCGAGGCACGAGGCACGAGGCACGAGGCACGAGGCACGAGGCCCGAGGCAGACGGCACGGCGGCAGCCGTATACGACGGTGCCTTCATCAAACGGCCGAACGTCCAACTTAGCGCGGAGCGCAGTTGGGCTACGAGCTAGCCACCTCACTGCTCGAGTACGTGTGAGGTTCTTGTCGGCAGCGCTGTAAGTCGAACACTGATCGAACGCATCAGAGGTGGTTAGCACGCTTATCGATCTCCGGGGGGACGAACGGCCTGGCGCACACCACCGAAGAGCGTGGCGGGGATTGACAGGGCAGGAATATAAATTCATTATTGGTGAACAGAAATTCAGCATCAAGATATCGGCAAGTTACTCGAGGCTGAACGCGGGGCTGTGCCCGGCGAGAGGAAGGCAGAAAAATGGTGTACTCAATCGGGACCGACACGGGTGGCACGTTCACCGACACGGTGGTGGTCGACGAGGCTGGCGCGGTCACGGTAGGCAAGCGCCCATCGACTCCGCCGGAGTTTGTGGAGGGCGTCCTCGACAGTGTTGGGGATGCTGCCGGGAAACTCGGAGTCTCGGATTTGCTGTCGCAAACCTCGACGTTCCTGTATGGGACGACCATTGTGGTGAACGCGGTCACGACTGGTCACGTCGGCCGGATCGGATTGCTCACGACACAGGGTTTCGGAAGCACGCTGGACATCGCCCGCGCGGGAAGCCGCACGAACGGCTTCACCAGCGACGAGATGCACTGGTTCGCCCAGCGGCGCAAGCCCACAGCCCTCGTTCCGCCAAGTCGGCGGTTCGTTCGTGAGATCCCCGAACGAGTGGACTGGAGCGGAACGATCGTCGCCCCTCTCGACGAGGAGGCTGTGAAGCATGCCGTCCAGTCCCTGCTCGATCTGGAAGTCGACTCGATCGCCGTGTGCTTGTTGTGGTCGTTCCGCAACGACACCCACGAGCAGCGCATCAAAGAGCTCTGCGCCGATGTTGCGCCCCACCTCCCGGTGACCTTGTCCAGCGAACTCGTGCCGAAGCTGGGCGAGTACGAACGAATGGCGACGGTCGCCTACAACGCAGCGCTCGCACCGATTGCTGCCGAACACCTCAAGAGGCTCAATTCTCGCCTCACAGCGGGGGGGCTGGGGACCAACGGCGCGTTGGTGATGCAGGGCAACGGTGGCCTGGACACAAGTGAGCGCGCGGCGCAGCGCCCGGTGAACCTGATCGGCTCAGGTCCGGCAGGCGGAGTACTGGGATCCAAGCTGATCGGTGATGCACTGGGTCTGGACAACATCATCTGCACGGACGTCGGTGGCACCACGTTCGACCTCGGCCTCATCGTGTCGGGCCAGCCTTCACTCACTCCCGCCGCGGTGGTGCGCCAGCACCGGCTCTACCTGCCGATCGTCGATGTCGTCTCGATCGGCGCTGGTGGCGGCAGCATTGCTCAGGTCGACACATCCAGCGGACACCTGACAGTGGGCCCCCAGAGCGCCGGCGCACGCCCCGGCCCTGTGTGTTACGGAGCAGGCGGCACGCGCCCCACGGTCACCGACGCTGATCTGGTGCTCGGGCTGATCGACCCCGAGTTCTTCCTCGGCGGGACGATGAAGTTGGACAGGCAAGCCTCGTACGACGCCATCCGTACCCAGATCGCCGAGCCGCTCGGACTCGACGTCGACTCGGCAGCAGCAGCAATCGTCGAGATCGCGGACAACCACATGGCCGACTGCATTCGGCAGCACACCGTGGAACGGGGCCACGACCCCCGAGACTTCACCACTTTCCTCTACGGCGGCGGCGGACCGCTGCACGGCACGTCGTACGCCGCAAAGCTCCAGACCAAGGGAATGATCGTCCCCGGCGGTGCACTCGCCTCGGTGTTTTCCGCATGGGGTATTGCCGGCGCGGACATCCACCACACACATCAGATGTCCCGCCCGCAGCTGGCGCCCTTTGAGGCGGCGCAGATCAGTGAAGCCTTCGAGCTTCTCGAGAAGCAGGCCGAAGACCGGTTCGGTGTCGACGGGATCGAACCGGACAAGCGCGTGATGAAGCGTGTCGGCGAGCTGCGCTACGCGAGTCAGACCCACGAGGTCGACATCCCCGTCCCCGACGGAGCGGTCACCGAGGAGAGTCTCGCTCGGGTCGTCGCCGCGTTCGAGGAACGTTACGAGCACCTCTACGGGAAGGGCAGCGGCGTCCGGGAAGCCGGCATCGAGTGGGTCAACTTCCGAGTCCAGGCTTACGGAGTTCGCGCGAAGCCCCAGTTGCCTAAGTTGCCGCCGGGAGATCCGCGGCCGACACCGTTCGGACATCGAGACGTGTATTGGTTCGAGGCCGGTAAGAGGCTCAGCACCGCCGTGTATCGCGCCGAAGACCTGTCTGCCGGCAGCCGCCTGCAGGGACCCGCTGTCGTCGAACTTCCGACCACCACAGTCGCGCTTCACCCTGGTCAAGACCTGGCAGTGGACGAGTACGGCAATTACCTGATCACCAGCGCCTAGGAGAGTAGACATGACCATCCCAGGATCCGATCGTTACGAGTCACGGGCCAAGCTGCGCGAAGACCTCGAGATCGACCCAAGTCTGCCGATATTCACCGTTCCCGACGACCACTCGAACGACCCGGTGACCTATGCCGTGGTCTCGAACAAACTTGCCCAGATCAACGACGAGGCCGGCGCGACGACGAGGAAGGTCTCGGGATCCATCATCGTCACCGAGGCCTACGACTTCAACACGGCCCTCACCGATGCGCGGGGCGACGTTTTCGGTCTCGGGCCGTACATGAGCATTCACGGCACGGCGGTCCAACGTCTCATCCAGTGGACGCTGGAGAACCGCAGTGCCAATCCGGGGATCCGGGATGGCGACGCCTTCCTCGTCAACGATCCCTGGGTCGGATCCGCACACCAGAACGACACCGCGCTGCTGCGACCCATCTTCGTCGAGGGACAGTTGTTCGCTTGGACGGTGACCACCCTTCACTTCGTCGATCTCGGCGGCCGCTACCCGTCGAGCTTCGTCCCCGACGCCGAGGACGTCTTCAGCGAAAGCCTGCCGATCCCGCCGATGAAGTACCTCGAGGGCGGCGTCGTCAGGAGCGATGTCGAGGACATGTTCCTTCGCCGATCGCGTATGCCCTTGTCCGGAGCGCTGGATCTTCGTGCACTCGTCGCATCCACGGCGGTGGCAGACCAGCGGATCAGGGAACTGGCTGCAACGTACGGGAGCGTGACTGTCGCCGCTGTCATCCAGGAGATCCTCGATTCGACGGAGAAGAAGTTACGAGAGCGGCTAGCCGCACTTCCGGACGGCACGTGGCGGCACCTGCACTTGTGGGAAAGTTCCGGTGCCGGAGATCGTGGGCTGTACCGCCTGCCCATGACAATGACGAAGATCGGTGATCGACTCAGTTTCGATCTCACGGGCACGGATCCCCAGAAAGGCTTTTTCAACTGCACACGGACGCTGAGTGAAGCGTCCATCGTCGCCTCCGTGCTTCCGCTCCTGTGCTTCGATCTGCCCTGGGCGACCGGGGCGATCCTGCGCGTGTTGGATTTCTCGTTCACGCCGGGGTCCATCATCGCGGCCCAGTTCCCCGCAGCCGTCGGAGGTGGGGGCAGCCAGAGCGGGTGGACGTGCATCAACTCGTCGACCGTCCTGATTTCGAAGATGCTGGCGGCTGGACCGGCAGAGATGAAGGAGCAACTGTTCGGCGTCTCGAACGGCGGATGGGTGGCGCAGTGTCTCGGTGGTCTGGACCGAAACGGCAACGGGACGTTGGCGTTGTCGCTCGACCAAGCGGCAGGCGGAACCGGTGCCAGGTCGTGGGCGGACGGCGATGACGCGGCAGGCATGACGCTCAGCCCGGGGTGTCAGATCGCCAACGTCGAGGCTCAGGAGTGGTATCAGCCGTTGCTGTGGCTGTACCGCAAAGAACTGCCAGACAGCGGTGGCCCGGGTCGGTTCCGCGGAGGCACCGGGGCGGCGTCCGCCGTGGTTCCGCACGGAACCCCGGCCCCGATGTTCGCAATGTGCTTCAGCTCCGGTTTGGCGACTCCGAACGGTGCCGGATTGAATGGCGGGTGGCCCGCCAAGTCCTCCTACTACCAGCTTGTTCGAGACTCGGATATCCATGACCGCTTGACCGCTGGTCGAGTCCCGGCTGATTTGGACGACCTGTCCGGATCGCATGAATGGCCGCACCCTAAATCGGTCATGCTTCCCGTCGGCCTCGACGACGTCTATGGCATCGGTTGGTCTGGAGGTGGTGGTTACGGCGATCCGCTCGAGCGTGATCTCGCGGCGGTCGCCGACGATGTCGATGCTGGCCTCGTCACTCTCGACCACGCGCGCGACGTCTACGGAGTTGTCTTCTTGCAGCCGTCGAACCCGACATCTGCGTCGAGTGTGGACGAGGACGCCACAGCCCGGCTGCGCGCGAGTATCCGACGGGACCGCCTGGGTCACGAGCCGATGTCCGCTGGCGATCGAGTGCTCCCCGACGGTCATCGGTGGCTCGACGAGAACATAACGGTGTCACCCGAGGGGGCGGCCGCGTGTGGACGGTGCCAGACACACTTGGCCGATCCGGGCGAGTCTTACAAGACGGGAATGCGCATCTTCGAGCGACCTCTCGGTGATACCGACAGAGTCTGGCAAGATCCCGCAACATACTGCGACGACGTCGACCTGGTTTTCCGACAGTTCTTGTGCCCCGGATGCGGCACGCTGCTCGAGGTGGAGGTCACCTTCGCCGACGAACCGCCCCTGGAGGACAAGCGCTTGGTTTCGGCAGGAGCGAAGTGATGACCGAGCGACGAGAGCCGGGTCTGGACCTTCCCGTATACGTCGGGGACGACCTGCAGGGCCGCACCGCGATCGTGACCGGTGCGGGCGCTCAGGCCTCCGGTATCGGTAACGGGCGAGCAGCCGCGGTGCTGCTCGCCCGGGCGGGTGCCCGAGTGGTCCTGGTGGACGCGGTGGCCGACCGACTTGACGAGACCATCGACCTGGTCGCGCAGGTGGGCGGTGAATCACTGCCCGTGGTCGCCGACGTCACCGATGAGACGGCGTGCCGCAACATCGTCGAGGCAACGCTGGAGCGTTTCGGCGGCGTCGACGTGCTGGTGAACAACGTTGGTGTCGGTGGCCCGCCCGACGACGTCGTCGATCTCGATATCGAAGCCTGGCGGCGCCTCGTCGACCTCAACCTGACATCGATGATATTGATGTCGAAGTTCACTATTCCGCACATGCGGGCCGCGGGCCGCGGTTCGATCGTCCATCTGTCGTCACTGGGCGGGACCATCAGCCACCCCCGTCCCGCATACGCCGCGACCAAGGGTGCGGTCCTGTCGCTGACGAGGTCGATGGCAGTGACCCATGGCCCGGAGGGCATCCGGGTCAACGCAGTGGCCCCCGGCATCGTCTACACCCCGATGGTCGCGGCCGAAGGCCTGTCCGACGAGGCCCGCCGCCAGCGGGCCGCGATGGTCCCCTTACGGACCGAGGGCACCGGCTGGGATGTCGGCGAAGCTGTGTTGTACCTGGCCGGGGAGCGAGCCCGATGGGTCACCGGCACCACCCTCACGGTCGACGGCGGATTCACGGCGGACCTGCGCATGAGCGTTTCCACCACGATGCACAACCCCTCACGCTGATCCTCCCGTCCTCTCGGTTCCGAGGCGGTGGCGGGCGCAGTGACGTGCGAATGGGGCTGCGCCCGCACCGCCGGGGACGCGTGCGACGGGTGCCCGCAGCTCTTCGCGACATGAACGAACGAACTCGACCAGGAGGCAGCATGAGAGACATGGAGTGCCGGACTGCAGGTGCAGACGCCGGCATCGCGGACGTGACCTCCCGAGGATCCCGCGTAGCAGCGGGACGACGTGAGCTCGTGGGGACGTACCCGTGACCGGGCCACTCGACGGCATCCGCGTCCTCGAGCTCGCCGGCATCGGGCCCGGGCCGCACGCCGCGATGATCCTTGCCGACCTCGGGGCGGAAGTCGTCAGGGTGAGCCGACCTGGTCAGCCGCCCACGTCGGACGAGGCAGTCCTGAGGGGACGTCGGCACGTGGTCGCGGACCTGCGGGACGTACAGGACCGAGACGCCGTCCTCGACCTCGTCGAGCGGGCCGATGTCCTGGTGGAGGGATTCCGCCCGGGGGTGACCGAGCGCCTGGGTCTGGGCCCGGAGGCCTGCCTGGAGAGAAATCCCCGGCTCGTGTACGCGCGGATGACAGGCTGGGGCCAGACCGGACCACTGTCGAAGACCGCGGGCCACGACATCAACTACCTCTCGATCACCGGCCTCCTGCATGCGATCGGGACGGCCGACCGACCGATTCCGCCGCTCAACGTCGTCGGCGACTACGGCGGGGGCTCGATGTTCCTCGTCCTGGGTGTCACCGCAGCGCTGCTGCAGCGCGAACGAACCGGGCGTGGCGACGTGGTCGACGCGGCGATGGTCGATGGCGTCTCGGTCCTCAGCCAGCTGATCCTCGATCTGCGCGCAGAGCCGAGCTGGGGCTGGACGAACCGGCGCGAGAGCAATCTCATCGACGGTGGTGCGCCCTTCTATCGGACCTACCGCTGCGCCGACGGACGCTTCATCGCCGTCGGCGCCATGGAGAGACAGTTCTTCGAGATGCTCGCCGAGGGCGTCGGGTTGAACCCTGAGGAGTTCCCCGACCACATGGACGCGTCCTGCTGGCCCGTTCTCGAGCAGCGCCTGACCGCTTTGATCGCGGAGCATTCCCGGGACCACTGGCAGCAGACCTTCGAGGGGACGGATGCCTGCGTGACGCCGGTACTCACGTTCGACGAGGCGGCCCAGCACCCGCACGTGGTCGCTCGTCGCTCCTTGTCCATGGTCGATGGTCGCCTGCAGGCGGGCCCAGCCCCGCGCTTCTCGATGCCGGCTGAGCCGGCTCGCTCAGCCGATGTGTCGGATCTCGTCGCGTGCCTGGAGCGATGGACACCGCGATGAGCACGCCACCACCGCGAATAACCCAGTTTTTGAGATCAAGAGGAGTGATCAGTGTGAACATGAGTCAGGTTGCGGATGTCCCCAGCTATCCACTCGGGACCGTCGCCGATCTTTGGAACGAACGAGTCCAACGCTCCCGCGACTCGCTCTTCATCCAGTTCCTCGACGGCAACCACCTGCCGGGACGCGAGGGGCACTTCGGTCAGGTGCAGATCGTCACCTACGGAGACGTCGACGCCCATGCGCAGGCGGTCAGGGCAGAGCTGGACCAGGTGGGTGCCACCACCCACACCCGCGTGCTCCTGCACATGGGCAACGGACTTCCGTTCGTCGCCGGCTTCCTCGGTGCCACCATGACGGGAGCAACGGTCGTCCCGACGATCGTGCAGAACACCCCGCACGAGCTCGAGTTCACGATTCAGGACAGTGGTTGCAAGGTCGTCGTCGTCGACAAGGCACACCAGGAGAAGGCGGAGGAGATCTGCCGGCGACTGGAGGTGCCGCTTCTGCTGGTGGAGGACGACGGATCGATGACGTGGGTCCTGGGCAAGGATCCGGGGACGTCGAGCTCACCGAGCGAAGCGACTGCGGCGCGGTGGGACGACGTCGCTGTCATCATGTACACGTCGGGCACGACGAGTCGCCCCAAGGGCGTCATGCTCTCCCATCGCTCACTCGTCTCCGCAGGCGAGATGAACGCCCAGCAGATGAGGTTGGCCAGAGGCGACCGCATGCTCTGCGTCCTTCCCCTCTTCCATGCCAATGCGCTGTTCATCCACCTGCTCGCCACCGTTGCGACCGGGTCCGACCTGGTGGTGCTGCGGCGCTTCAGCGTTCGCGCCTACTGGACCATCGCGAGGGCCTATCGAGCCACGGTCGGGAACCTCTCTGCCGAGACGCTGCGGCTGCTCCTGCGCGAGCCCCGCAAGGACACTGATCGCGACCACAACATCGATCGGATGCTGTTCGGCATGCCCCTGGCTAGGGACGAGGTGCTGGCCATCGAGGAACGGTTCGGCGTCACTCTCGCTCACCACTGGGGACTCACGGAGTCGACGGGGGCTGCCACCAGGTCGATGTTCTACCGAGGTGAGCTGCCCGCCGACAACAGCATCGGTCAGGTGTGCCCCGGATATCGAGTTCGGATCGTCCGCGAGGACGGAAGTCTCGCCGACTTCGACGAGACGGGGGAGCTGCAGATCGCAGGGTCTGGCGTCTTCCTCGGGTACTGGAGCCAGCCGGAGGAGACCGAGGCCGCGCTGGAGGGTGAGTGGCTGCGCACCGGCGACCTCGGTTCCATCGACGAGCGAGGCAACGTCCGCTTCCAGGGCCGCCGGAAGGACATGATCAAGGTCAAGGGCGAGAACGTCGCCGCACTGGAGGTCGAGCGAGTCATCGGAGACATTCCTTCGGTCGCGAGCGTCGCAGTGGTGGGTCGCCGCGATGACATCTATGGCGAGGTGCCCGTTGCGTACGTGGTCCTGACGGAGGACTCGGACCTGACGGAGCACGACATTCGCGCCTACTGCGAGAAGAGCATGAGCTCGTTCAAGGTTCCGCACGACATCCACCTGATCGACGAGATGCCCATGACGCCTGTCGGGAAGATCCGGAAGGTTGACCTGCGCAACTGGGCGGCGGGCAGCCAATGACCCTCCATACCGCCTCGCCGTTCAACCTGGCCTCGTTGCTCGAGCGCAGTTCGGCTAGGCATCCTGGTCGCACAGCTGTCGTGCTGGGGGACCAGCGCACCAGCTTCGCCGACCTGGACCAGGCCGCGAACCGCGTCGCCAACCTGCTGGTGGGCAAGGGGGTCGAGCCCGGCGACAAGGTGGCGCTGATGTGCCCGAACGTGCCGTGGTTCTCCGTCGTCTACTGGGGGATCCTGAAGGCGGGGGCGACCGTCGTGCCGCTCAACGTGCTGCTCAAGGCGCCCGAAGTTGCCTACCACCTGACGGACTCCGACGCCGTGGCGTTGTTCGTTTTCGAGGGGACCGCCGATCTGCCGATGGCCCAGGAGGCGCAGGACGGCTTCGCTGCAGCGGCTGGTTGTCGCGATCTTGTGGTGATCACCGCGGATGCGGACGCAACGTCTCCCCTGGAGGGAGTGGCGACCTTGGCGCAGGCATGGGTCGATCAGCCCGGCTCCTTCGACACGGTCGAGACCAGTGGGGACGACACGGCCGTCATCCTTTACACGTCCGGGACGACCGGTCACCCGAAGGGCGCGGAGCTGCGTCATCGCAATATGCGGGACAACGCTCTCGCCTGCCAGGAGCTGTTCGGTCTCTCGGAGGACGACCCTGACCGCTACCTGTGCGTGCTGCCCCTGTTCCATTCCTTCGGTCAGACCGCCGTCCAGA
Organism: Rhodococcus sp. NPDC127593; assembly: GCF_042671975.1. Taxonomy (NCBI): domain Bacteria; kingdom Bacillati; phylum Actinomycetota; class Actinomycetes; order Mycobacteriales; family Nocardiaceae; genus Rhodococcus; species Rhodococcus sp. NPDC127593. Next base: position 132,420 of record NZ_JBHXWI010000014.1, read on the forward strand.
ATGCCGCGGCAGCCTTTGGTGGCACGCTGGTCATGCTGCCCCGGTTCGAGGCGAATGCGGCTCTGGAGTTGCTGCAGAAGGAGGACATCACCTTCTTCGCCGGTGTGCCGACGATGTATTGGGGTCTGTTGGGGGCGCTTCGGCCTGGCGGAGGCCGAAGTTCGGTCGACGTGGAGCGCATTGCCCGCAACCTGCGCGTGGCCGCGTCGGGCGGATCGCCACTTCCAGTCGAGGTGCACCGTGAGTTCGAGGAGAAGTTCGGTGTCGTCATCGCCGAGGGTTACGGGCTTTCGGAGACGTCACCTTTGGCCAGCTTCACGCCGTTCGGCACGCCGGCGCGTCCGGGTTCGATTGGTCCCGCCATTCCCGGTGTGGACATGGAGTTGATCGCCCCGAGGAGTTGGGAGCCGATCGAGTGGACTCCCGACGCGATCGGGGAGATTGCGATTCGGGGCCACAACGTGATGAAAGGCTATTACAAGCGTGGCGAGGCCACTGCCGAGGTGATCGGCCCGGACGGTTGGTTCCGGTCGGGTGATCTGGCCCGGCGCGATGCTGACGGTTGGTACTACATCGTCGACCGGGCCAAGGACATGATCATCCGAGGTGGGTTCAACGTGTATCCGCGCGAGATCGAAGAAGTTCTTTTGACGCACCCTGCCGTCTCGCTGGCCGCTGTGGTGGGAGCGCCGCACCCTTCGCATGGCGAGGAGATTCACGCCTTCGTCATACCCAGGCCGGGTGAGGTCGCGGATCCGGACGAGATCATCGCGTGGTGCAAGGAGAGGGTGGCTGCCTACAAGTATCCGCGGGTGGTCGAGGTGGTCGACTCGCTTCCGATGACCGCAACCGGAAAGCTCCTCAAACGTGAGTTGAAGGGCGGCCTTCCGAGCCGGAGCGCTGCCGTGAGCGGTTGATCGTCAGGGCGGTCGTGCCCGGCAGCAGGTCGTCGCTTGGCCGCACCTGCGCGCGTAGTCCTGATCGGCAAGAAAGTTTCCGACACGATATCGAAGGAGAATGATGAATTCCACGGTTATCGTCACGGGTGCAGCCAGGGGCATGGGCGAAGCCCACGCCAAGAAGCTGGCGGCGGATGGATACTTCGTCGTGACGGCGGACGTCCTGTCCACCGAATCGGTGGTTTCGGACATCGTTTCGAGCGGAGGGTCGGCGTGCTCGTGGACGCTGGACGTCAGCTCGGTGGAAGGGTGGGAGACGCTCGTTTCCCACATCGACTCGAATCTGCCACCACTGCGCGGGTTGGTGAACAACGCGGCCGTCGGAAACCGAGACGGACTGATGGCGACGACGGACGACGAATGGCGAAAGGTCATCTCCGTCAACCTGGACGGAACTTTCTACGGCATGCGTGCAGTGGCGGAGTCCATGCGTGTCGCTGGCGGCGGGTCCATCGTCAACATCTCATCGCTGGCAGGAATGGTCGCCCACAACTCGGTTGCCTACACGGCAAGCAAATGGGCAGTGCGGGGCCTGACCAAGAGTGCGGCGAACGATCTCGGCCCCTCGAACATTCGCGTCAACTGCGTACTCCCGGGTCTGTTCGACACTCCGATGCAGACCGAACCGAAATGGGCTGCGATGGCCGCGGCCTGGCAGGAATCCCTGATGAAGTCAATGGTGATTCGCCGCAAGGGCGCCGGCGAGGAGATCGCGAAACTGGTGGCATTCCTGCTGTCAGACGATTCCAGCTTCGTGACGGGCAGCGAGTTCGTCATCGACGGGGGGATGCTCTCGTACGGCGTGTTCGGACGTGCACGCGACGAAGCGCAAGCCCTTTTCTCGGCAAACGATTGATGGCCCCAGTCGATGCCTGAGCACCTGCAAAGCCGTCCGACGCGATGACGCTAGATCGACGCCGGCATCACCCGTCTTGCATAAGGTCAGTTTCCCGCCTCCTGATGAGAGACGGGTAAAGAGAATGGACCAGAAATGAATGTTTTGAGCAAGAGATGCTCACATGTGTTGGCGGTCACAACACGACCGACCGCCGCCCGGCGGCTCGAGAGCAGGCTGGTCGTATCGAGCAGGAAGGCTGGGGCATGACCCTTGACAACGAACGCGCCTGGGTCATATGTCGGCGAGCGAAATACTAGGAAGGAATATTCATGCGGGTCGGACTGACGTCTCCCTCGACGGAACGGATCGTCGAGCAAGCGGAAGCCGCCGAGGCTGGCGGCTTTGACTACTTCGGATGTGGGGAGCATCTGTTCTTCCATGGGCCCACGCCGAACTCGTTCATCCATCTCGCCGCTGCGGCCGGTGCGACCAAAAGCATTCGACTCATAAGTTCGATAGCGCTCCTCCCGCTTTATCCGCCCGCCATCGCCGCGAAACTCGTGGCTACGCTCGACAAGGTGTCGAACGGCCGGTTCGACTTCGGCGTCGGAGCCGGTGGCGAGTTTCCCCCTGAGTTCCATGCCGTTGGAATTGACCCTGCCACCAGATTCCGTCGTTTGGAAGAGTCATTGCTCTTGATGGAGAGTCTGTTCACAGAGGGACCCACGACATTCCAGGGTGAATTCGTCTCCGTTGACGGGCTGACGCTCTACCCGCGGCCGGTTCAAGTAGGTGGACCACCGGTCTGGCTCGGTGGACGCAAGCCCGGTGCTCTTCGTCGCGCCGCTCGATATGCGGACGTCTGGCTCCCATACATGTCGACCCCGGAGTCGCTGCAGACTGGACTCGATGAGGTAAAGAACAAGGCCGAGGAGTTTGGCCGGTCTCGAGACGAGGTGACGGGATCACTTCTGATCTGGACGTGTGTCGACGAAGACGGTGACTGGGCTCGGGAGCACGGTATCCGCGTGGTGAGTGAGGGCTACGAGCAGGACTTCGCGCCACTCGCAGATAAGTACCTCGCTGTAGGTACGCCTGAGGAAATAGTCGCACGGCTCAGGGAATTCGAGGACGCGGGTGCTGAGAGCGTCCTGATTCAACTCGCTGCCGACGATGCGAATCGCGACCGCGTCGTCACCACGCTCATTGAGCAGGTTCTTCCCAAGCTGCAACAGCCCAGCCGGCGGCGCTGAGAGCGTCTCTCTGCGAATCGGCGGTCTGCTCGGCGGTCGAGACCCTTACATAGCCCTGTCAGTTCTGTTGTTCGCGCGTGTGGACAGACACCGCAAGCGGGTCGACAACATCACGCCCCCAGCTCAACAACATGCTCTCCCACCTGCGCGAAGGTGACACGGTCGTCGTGTGGCGGCTCGACCGTCTCGGCCGGTCACTCCCCCACCTGCTGCAGACCGTTGAGGATCTCGACGAGCGCGGCATCGGATTCCGCTCACTCACCGAGTCGATCGACACCACCACCTCCGGGGGGAAACTGATCTTCTCGACCTTCGGCGCCCTCGCCGAGTTCGAACGCAATCTCATCCGAGAACGCACCGAGGTCGGTCTCGCGGCCGCCCTAGCACGCGGACGCATCGGCGGCCGGCCACCGAAGATGACCGCCAACAAGATCCGGCAAGCGCACAAGATGCGCGAGAACGGAATGCCCCTCGTCGACATCGCCGAGATCCTCGGCGTCGGTCGTACGACGCTGTACCGGCATCTGAAGTGAAACCCGCTGACACGGGCCTGGCCAGTGGATCGCTGGTGAGTGCTGTGATGCGATGAATGAAGAACCTGTAATCGCCTGTTACGCAACCTATGTCGACCACCCGTCACCATGCACCAACATCGAGTATGTCCCCGGGTGGACCTGTCCGTCGGGATCGGTGTAGGTTCCGGACTCACTTGTCCGCTCGACCTGGGAATTTCAAGATCTTCCACGACACTTGTCTCGGAGATTCCGCGGGAAGATGTCCCATTTCTGCGACGCCGCTCAGTGCCAGCTCCACCGGTTACGTCCACGCAAGGCGCAACCGCCGTCCGCGGCTCCTCGCAACTCAATCTCCATCCAAGCAATCATCGACGGGCCCTCGGTGCCGGAAAATGTCAACGTCGGGAACCATACGAACGATGAGCTTTCAGCGGCGAGGCCCACCGAATACGCGACGACGCCCGGGAGAGCAGCCACTGCTCGGCCCGGGCGTCGCGAACCTACGGTGCCGCCGGTCAGCCCACGGACATCGCATCCGCGGCGTCGACCGCGGGGTAGATGGGGTACTCCACACCGGACAGGTACTGGACAGTGCGCACCACCTGGCACGAGTATCCGAACTCGTTGTCATACCAGACGTAGAGGATGGCGGTGTCGCCGTCGACGATCGTCGCGTTCGCGTCGACGATGCACGCGGCGCGCGAACCGATGAAGTCACTGGACACGGCATCGGTTGCAGCGGTGTAGTCGAGGTTCCGGCTCAGCGCTCCGGTGAGCGACTCCTGGCTGAGATGCTCGAGTACCTCCTCCCTGGTGGTCTCCCGACCCAGCTGAAGGTGGAGGATGGCGACGGATACGTCCGGAGTGGGAACGCGGATCGAGTTGCCGGTGATCTTGGCCTTCAGCTCGGGGAGCGCCTTGGCGACCGCCGATGCGGCGCCGGTCTCGGTGAGCACGAGGTTGAACGGCGCCGAACGACCACGACGGTCGGCCTTGTGATAGTTGTCCAAGAGATTCTGGTCGTTGGTGAACGAGTGCACGGTCTCGACGTGGCCTCGAGACACACCGAATTCGTCGTCCATGGTCTTCAGCGGCGGGACGATGGCGTTGGTGGTGCAGGACGCGCACGACACGATCTGCTCGTTCGGGTCGAGGTCGCGGTGATTGACGCCGTGCACGATGTTGGGGACGTCGCCCTTGCCGGGCGCGGTGAGCACCACCTTCGCGACACCGGGGCGGAGGTGCTTCGACAGTCCGTCGCGGTCGCGCCAGATTCCGGTGTTGTCGATCAGGATGGCGTTGTCGATGCCATGCTCGGTGTAGTCGAGGCTCTCCGGGTCGTTGCTGTAAATGAACTTGATGACGTTGCCGTTGGCGATCAGTGTGTTGTTGTCGGTGTCGACCTTGATCGTGCCGTTGAACTGCCCGTGGACGGAGTCACGGCGCAGCAACGATGCGCGCTTGGTCAGATCGTCGCTGCCACCCTTGCGGACCACCACGGCACGCAGGTTCAGCCCATTGCCCGAGCCGGCCTTCTCGATGAGCAGTCGAGCGACGAGGCGACCGATACGCCCGAATCCGTACAGGATCACGTCCTGCGGCTGTGCGGGACTCGTCTGGGCGCCGCCGACCAGGTCGGCGAGGCTCCGTGCAACGAACTTTGGGACCGACGCTCCGTCACCGTTGGCGCGATAGGCCATCACCAGCAGTCCGAGGTCGATCTTCGAGGGCCGAAGATTGAGGTGAGTCAGCGCTTCGAGGAAGGGGAACGTCTCCTCGACCGACAGTTCGTCGCCGCTGATCTGCCGGGCGAAACGATGGGTCCGCAGGATACTGATGACCGACTTGTTCACCAGGGAGCGACTGTGAAGCAGAATGGTCACCGAGCTTCTGCGGTGCAGGCCGCCGATGATCGGGATCATCGCCTCCGCGAGAGCTTCCTCGGAGTTCCACTGGGCCAGTTCCACTGTGCTCACTGCGCTTGTCTGCCTTTCCGGCTCATGTGGCGTGTCCTTAGGTGGGATGTCGGCGAGCGCACACCGTTCCACCAAGCGGTGACCTGGATTACCGGACCCGGTTTCGCGACTCGCGGACACCGGCGCGCCCGACGCACTCATCATATGGAAGCGTTTCGTCGGGCCGACAAGCCGGTCGCCGAAACGTCCGGTGGGACGAGAATCCGGCCACCTCGCAGGTCTGACGACCGACGAGTTGCCCGCCACCTGCCAGCACGCAACCGGTAGCCGTCAGGCAACAGGCCGAGTGTGCACAAATCATGAGTGACACGGGACCTGAGCTCTGGACGGCCATGATCCGCATTGGCGCTTACCGACGCCGGTTACAAACCATGAGTGACGTGATCCGACTCTCGGTAGGGGCTCGGAATCGCTTGTTTTCTTGGCGGCAGCCCCACCCGTTCTGCCGGAACCACATCCGGTGCGGTGAGAACCAGGCACTGACACGACGTTGAGAAACCGTCGGAAGCGCTGGGAGTGACACCAATCCGTGGAACCTACAGCTGCGCGGAGGGAACGCCTCACCAATTGGCCAGACCGGACAGTTTGGCTATGCGCAGTCCGGTGTGCAGGTCCCGCCGCAACCTGCCGTCCCGTAGGTCGCCCCCGATGGCATCGCGTATCTTGTCGAGGCGGTAATAGAGGGTTGATCGGTGGATGCGCAAGGCGCGTGCCGTGTGCTGGGCATCGCCGCCATGGTCGAGGTAGCAGTCGAGTGTCCGGAGCATGTCGTGCGCGAAGCCGGCGGTGATCACGCGGTGCGCGGCCGGTGGAAGATCCGCTGCTGTGAAGTTCTCCAGCGGTAGCCGCGAGAGGACGGCGTCGAGGCCGGCCTGTTCTACCTCTAGGACTATCGGATGGTGATCAGGGTCGAAGCAGGAGGCGCGCCACGCCAGCCGTGCCTGCTCGAAGGAGCGGTAGACCTGGTTGAGGTCGGTTAACGGCCCTATACCGGCGCGCACGCCCACCACTTGGAGACGCTCGAGGATCCGCGTCAAGCGTGGTACGACGACGGGCCGGGGAAATACCAGAACACCGACGCCGTCCGGCAATGCGGTGCCGACGACGGACGCGGTCGAGGTCTGCGCGACGAAGTTGAGGGTCGTGGACACTGCCAGCGCGGCCGTGTCGGCTTCGGGCGACTCCTGCCGTCGAGGGTCGACGCCGAGTGCAACCGCGCAGTAGCGGCCAGAGGCACTCAGGAAGCGCTCGGCCAACAAGGCCTCGGCAGCGGCAGTTCGCTGGTCGGGACCACCGAGGATGAGGTCATGCGTGAGGCCTCGCGCACGGGCGATGTCGCGCTCAGCATAGAAGGCCCGCAGAGTTAACAGGACGCCGAGACTCGTTCTGGCCGAATCCAAGAGGCGATCTAGGTCGCCAGAGTTGGGCGGACCGGCGTCACCGAGGACGGCTAAAAGGTGCCCTACGATGCGCCGGTCACGGTCGGTCAATCGGATGAAGAGACAGTCTCCGAGTTCTTGACGATGCTCGATGACGTGCTCATGTGTAGCCGTGCTCGGCGTCGGCCAGGAGTCGCTGTGCGCCAGGATATGGGAGATGCGAGCGCGGTCGCTTTCGCTCTCGTGGATTGAGTAGCCGGCAACCCTCATTCCGTCGTCGAGTAGCACCAGTCGCCGCCCGACCGACTCCGAGAGGTCCTGAAGTGCGTCATCGAGATCCGGAATCCGCTGCACACTCATTCCAATCGTGTGAGAACCCTCCGGCGCGATTGCTCGCGCCGGAGGACGGAATGCGGTTCGAATGGCGTTGCGCACCCGTGCATCGCTTCCCCGCTGACGTACAGGTACATCGGCAATTGTCGGTCAGCTCTCGACGGGAACCAGTTTGAAGGAGTCACCGTCACGGCGAATGTAGTTTCCCGTCGGCGTACCGAAATGGGTACCCAGCACCAGTGTGGAGGTGTCGGCGAACCGGTCGAGGAAGGTGCGCCGGGTCTCAGCGGCTTCATCGGGGGCGCTGTCCATCTGAACAGACCAGTCCAATCGTCCTACCTGCGCCTGTGTGTGAAACACATCGCCTGAGATGACCGCGCTCTGGTCACCGGACTGCAACAGAACGGACACGTGGCCGGGCGTGTGCCCGGGTGTGCTGAGCAGGGTCACACCAGGTACCACCTCGCGGTCGGGCTCGACCCAGTCCACCAGTCCCGCCTCGACGATGGGCGCGATGGAATCTCGGTAGACCTCCTGACCGTCGATGGCCACCTGTGCAAACTCGGTGTACGAATCCACCGTCGCCGGATCGTTGACGTACTTCGTCCAGTAGTCGTATTCGCTGCGGACGAAGCAGTATCGAGCATCGGGATAGGTCGGAACCCATCGGCCGTCGACGAACTGGGTGTTCCACCCCACGTGGTCGTTATGCAGGTGCGTACAGATCACCATGTCGACTTCGCTGCGAGGACAGACCTCGTCGAGTCTTGCCAGGAAGTCGGTGTCCAACTCGTTGAACAGTTCCCAATTGCGCCGCTTGGCGTTTCCGACGCCGGTGTCGATGACGATCTTATGGGTGGGTGTCTCAACCAGAAGTGCGTGAATCGACAGATTGATCTCGTCTCCACGCCGGTAGCTCGGCGTGAGCCACTGCAACTGCTCGACTGCCTCGCGGGTGCATTCCGGCATTATCGAGAACCACAAATCGATCGGGAACCACCCCGCGATTTCCGGGATCTTCGTGACGACAATGTCTCCGATTTTCCATTGCTCCATGACTTCATTGCTCCTTGGCTGACGATGCATGACGTGTCCGGTATCACACCGCTCAGTGAGTGGAGAGTCAACAGTCCGACGACTTAGGTCACACGCCACTCGCTGCTGCCTCTCGCACTGTCTCGGGATGAGGCCCCACCCTGCGTGACCTGGGTAGTCCCGTGCCGTGACCCGAGTCATCCAGAGGCGGGCGCATCCTTGACCCTGCGTAACTCACACGGAAGGGTGGTGTGCGGCGCTCATTTGGGCGTCCGTTGAACAGCATTGGCGCGCACGAGCACAGCGAACGAGCGGCCCGGCATCGGCTCTGGCACGGTCCCTCGGGCGGCACCGCAGGTAGTAAGGCGTTTCCGGGACGCTTCACATGTTGCGAACTCGCGGCGACGCGGCGAGGGTGCGTCTGCTGGCGGCCGCAGAAAATTCTTCTCCATCGCAGACCTGGAGAATCGCGGTTGCGAGCGACCTTGTGCGCCGTACAGGAATTTGCTTGACACTCACCCCCGGAACGGATGGCACTCCCTTCCTTGTCCCAGCAAGGACGACCACATTCCGAAGGCCACCAAGGGCCCCGAGCAGATAGTTCAATCTGATGAATTCTCGCGAGAATCCCAGGTGGTGCCAGCGGCGACACGACGCATGGGCCGAGGTCAACCGCACGCGCAAGCATCGCGACACTGAAGCGGAGTGCCTCATCGAGTTCGCCAGTACGTGGGCACCATATGGCGGTCCGAGCGAGGAAGAGATCCTCGTTCACTTCGGAATGTCACGGCGCCGGTTCATCGAGCGTTTGTGGCAGGTCATACCTGAATCCAATTGCACTCGAGAGGAAATACTCAGCTTAGTGAGCGCATACCCCGCGCTCCCGGCGAACGGACGACCCCCATCCCGTTCCGGCTCGGGGGGTCACGTCGATGGAGCGGACGGCCGGTGGCCCGCCAGATTCCCAGGAAATTACGGAACAAGAAGCGCTTCGGCCGTCCGGTGACAACCCGGCGCGGGTGTAAGCCACCGGTGAACCTGCCAGTGTCCGCTGCGCCCACCACATCAACAGCAATGGGAAACCCAACGCCTGGGCAGCAGTCCCCGGAGTGGCGAGAAAACCGCTGCCTTCTCGACCAGAGCGGGCACCCAAATTCGGCCGCGCGGAACCCAACAGGTCGAAGATCGAGTTACCTGGTTGAGCCGCCAGTCTGGCCGGAGGATAGCCGTGGCGTCGGGCGCAGCGAAGTCCGTGGCCAGGTGTGATTATGTTGTGGCACTACGCTATCGGGCGTGGAGAATGCGTTGAGGAGTAGGTTCAGGTTGGCTCGCCGAAAACCCCAGGTATCGGTAGCGTCGCCGGAGATCTCGGTACCGTGCAGCGCGTCTGCGGTGGTGAAGGACAGCCCCGGTGCGGGCCCGCCGGCGTAGTCGCCCCAGTCCGCTGAACTGCTCGATGGTGAGGGTGGATCTCGCCCACTTCCCGGTCCGGGTGGTAGTGCTGGAGGAGTAGAGGTGCAGCGGCTCGCCGGGGCCCGTGCGCTCGCCGCCGTCGAGCCTGAACCGCGTCTCGCTGATGCTGTCTCGTCGAGTGCGCTCGACGCACAAACGAGGTGGAGCTCTGGGCAGGATTGCGAGCTCGGGGATACAACGGGCTCGGGTCGACGTCGAAGTCCGCGACCTTCCTCAAGCGATCGGGTGATCGTCCTGGCCGAGGGGCGGTCGTGGCGACCGGGCACTCGAACGCCCTGTGACCGGCGTGGGGAACCTCGTCGGGGGGTGATCAGTAGTAGACCGGGCCAGGCACACCGCCGCCCGCGGCTATCGCGTCCCCGGTGATCGCGATGCTGCGAGGCGAGGCGAGGAAGGCGACGACGTCGGCCACCTCCGCGGCATCGACGATGCGGCGGATCGAGTTGGTGGCCAGATCCCGCTCGAGATCGGCGACCGGGGTGCCCTGCTCGGCGGATTGTGCGGCCAGCCGGGTGTCGAGCTGCTCGGTGCGGGTGAGACCGGGATGAACCACGGTGACATTGATGCCCCGGGGTCCGAGCTCATCGGCGAGGTTTTTGGTCAGCGCGGAGACGCTGACGTTGCGGATGGTATGGGCGATCGAAGTGGCTTGTCGGGCGCCGAGACCGCTGATGTTGATGATCCGGCCCCAGCCTTGCGCAATCAGGTGCGGCGACACGGCCCGCGCGGTCCGGAGGTAGCCCAGCACTTTGATCTCGACCTCCGCGCGCACCACGTCGTCGGAGATCGCTTCGAAGCCGCTGGGTTGACCCGCGTCCCACGGTGTCGCGGCCGCGTTGACCAGGATGTCCACCCCACCGATCGCGGCGACCGCTCGCTCGACGAGATGGTCGACCGAGCCCTGATCGCCGGTGTCGGCGGGCACGGCGACGACCTGTCCACCGGTCTCCCGCGACAACTCGGCCGCGGCGGCGACCAGCGCCTGTTCGTCGCGGGCCGCGATCACCACCGCCGTGCCCTCGGCGGCGAGCGTCCGGGCGATGGCCCGGCCGATCCCCCGACTTCCGCCGGTCACGATCGCGCGTTTCCCGCTGAGCTGCAGATCCATCTGATGTCCCTTCGTCGTCGGAGGTGTGGGGACTTTGTCATGGCCACGAACACCTGACAATTGACGGTGACCTCGGGCGGCTCGGTGTCCGCACGCTCACACACTGGTTGCGCACCCACCGGTTCTTGAACCGCATCAAGGATGGTGGTGCCGATCGGCACCCGCCCACCCGGGACACTACGACGAGCCCACCGACTCGGACTACTGGGCTTGCTGTCAGGCGGTGCTCAGCCCCACGGTGAGCCCACGTACGTAGAGCGTCTGCTTTGGTGCCGAACCAGGCGGCCTCTCCGAGGAAGGACGTCGCGGCATGGGCTCCATGGGCTGACCGAGCCGCCCCACCGGGCGATTCCTGGACGCCTCGGTCCGGAGGTGAGGCCTTGGGGATTGGTTTATAGGAAGTGGTCGGTCGCGATCGGCCGGACCTATCGCGTTCACACGGCCGGGCCTATCGCGTTCACGGTGATCCCATCACCCTGTCCGAGTTCGAGCGCCGACACGCCGGTGACGCGATCAGGCCCGGCCGGCACGAGCAAACCGCGTTGACGTCGCAGAGTCGCGATCGGCCACGAACTCGTGGATCCACGCCAGATGGCGCTCCCAGAAATCGGGCGCGCCGAGTCGGGCGTTCCGCGCCTCGGCCAGCGGCCCATCGGGGAGGTGCAAGACGTCCGCGGTCGTGATGGAAGCGACCTGGACACGACGGGTCCTGTCGATCCGCAGATCTTGGTACCGGCGCCGGGCGATCTCCCAATTGCGATCGTCCGCAGGGGCATTGACCAGGCAGTCGGCCAGCACCATTGCGTCCTCGATCGACTGGTTCGCGCCCTGGCCATGATGCGGCACGAGAGCATGGGCCGCATCACCGAGGAGCGTGACCCGTCCCTTGCTCCATTTGTGCAGCGGCGGCCGGTGAAACAGACCCCATCGTTCGCTGGCCGGTGCCGCGCTGATCATCTCTACGACGGCCGGGTGCCAGCCGTCGAAGGCGGCGACGTGTTCACCGGCCTCGCTGGCACCGACCCAGGCCGCCTCCGTCCAAGGCCCGTAATGCCGCTTCACCAGCAGGAAGTTCTGGTCACCGTTGCCAATCGGGTAATGCAGCAGGTGCCCGCCCGGACCCATCCAGAACTGGAGGGCCTCAGGATCTGGCAGCAGACCGAGTTGCTCGGGGCCTACGATGCCGCGCCAGCCGTAACAGCCGGAGAAACGGGCGTCGTCGTACCCGACGACATGGCGTCGCAGGAATGACTTAGCTCCGTCGGCGCCGATCACCAGGTCGGCCTCGGCACGGTCCCCATCGGCGAAGTGCAAGACCGCCGCGGACCCGGAGTCGTCGATGTCCACAAGCCGCTTGCCCAGATGCAAGCCTTCCCCACCCAATGCCCCGGAAAGCAACTGCTGGAGAACGGCGCGGTGCACGCCGTAGTAGGGCGCGCCGCATCGATCGTGGTAGGCCTGACGCGAAAGGACCCGCCCAACTTCTCGTCCGTCACGGCCGTCCCGGAAGATCAGGCCGTCGACGTGGGCGGCCTGATCTGCCAGGCCGGTGCCGATGCCGATGCGATCACGCAGGAACCGGGTGGCGTTGGCCGACAATGCCACAGCAGCGCCGGCTTCGCGCAGTTCCGCGGTTTGCTCGTAGACCTGCGGGTCCAACCCTTGTCGGCGCAGCTCGATGGCAAGGGTGAGACCTCCGATACCTGCCCCCACAATGGCGATCCTCTGCGGTCCTGATCGGTTGACCGTTCCAGTCATCGTTGACTCCTCTCTCGATTGAACGACGACGCTATGTGACACGAGCCGCCTTCCGCACCGGTGCGTTGCGGCAACTATCACCCGCACTTTCCGACACTGTGTCGGAAGAGAAGTACGCGTCCACTCCGGACATCGGACGGGGAGAGGTGCATGCGTCTCGTATCGCCCCCACCGCCCATTGCCACTTCGATGCGAAGACGCCACCGCGTGGAAGGGCGCTGACCGGCCCCGGGTCGACGTCGGACACCCGACTCTGATCCGGTGTGGCGAGGTAACTGAGGCCAGATCTTTTCGGGTGTGCGGTCTTTCGTGCGCGCACCGGTCGAGCTCCGCCACTGCCTTTACCGGGGGTGATTCACAGCACTTCTGACTGGCGTCGTCGCCGGCGAACAGCAAGCACCACGCGAGACGGTCGCAGGACCCGCCCACGCGAGTGTCCTAGGTCACTCGGAGCGTGCATTCAGGTCACCGACACAACGTGACCTGACCGACAGTATTGGGCGAAAGGAAAGGAGGCGCGATGACCATCCACGCCACATCGGGTGTGTTAGACAATGCGCTTGGAGCCTTGCGCCACGGCCGTCCGATAATCGTGATCGATGACGAAGACCGCGAGAATGAAGGCGATCTCGTCGTTGCCGCCGAATTCATCGACGCAACCCTGCTCAACTTGATGATCACCGAAGGGCGGGGCTTGGTATGTGTGGCCGCCGCGCCGCACATCATCGACCGGCTCGATCTCGCCCCCATGGTCGAGACGAACTCCGACTCCCATGGCACTGCCTTCACCGTCTCGGTCGACGCGATCGGTACAGGCACCGGCATCTCGGCCGCAGACCGGGCACGAACCATCCGGGCGATAGCGGACCCAGCCACGAAGCCTGAGCACCTGCAGCGGCCCGGCCATGTTTTCCCCCTGCGCGCTGCCGCGAATGGTGTCCTCGAGCGACGCGGACACACCGAATCGGCCGTCGAGCTAGCCACCATGGCTGGTCTGACACCAGCCGCCGCGATCTGCGAAATCTTGGACCTGGACGGAGAGCCGGCAGATCGTGCCTTCCTCTACGCGATGGCTGATCGCCTGTCGCTGCCGGTTCTGCACGTGAGGGACATCGTGCGCGCAGTCACGCAGAAGGATCAGCGGCACCAATCCGCGACAGCGGAGACCGCTATCCCCACCCGTCACGGCACGTGGACTGCGGTCGCCCACCGCACCCCTGACGGGACCGAGCACCTCGCGCTGACCCTCGGCGATCCCACCTCGGCAGAAACGCCGAAGGTGCGAATCCATTCCGAATGCCTGACCGGAGATGTCTTCGGGTCCTGGCGATGCGACTGTGGTGAACAGCTCGACCAAGCAATGGCGGCTATCGCTGCCGCCGGAGCGGGCGCCGTCATCTACCTGCGAAACCAGGAAGGTCGAGGCATCGGGCTACTGAATAAGATCCGCGCCTATTCACTCCAAGACGCCGGGCTCGACACCGTCGACGCGAATCTCGAATTGGGACTCCCCGTTGACGCGCGGGACTACCAACCTGCCGCCACTCTCTTACGGCAACTGAACTTTACGACGATCAACCTCCTCACCAACAATCCCGCGAAGGCGCGAGCGTTGGCCGAAGCCGGCATCACCGTCGAACGAGTGACGCCGTTGCAGGCGCAGCCGCGAGATGCAAACCGTCGATATCTGGAAACCAAACGCACACGACTCGGCCACAAGCTGCCAATGCTGACCGACGAGGTGCACCTACTTACGCGCAAGCCACAATCTCAAACGAAAGGAACGCGAGCATGTTGACGCTGGTCGACCAGGACAACGGAACTGTCGTCGCACGAGTCTCAGGAGAGGACGTCACCCTCGACGTACACAGCTCCGGCACCGGCCCCACCCTCCTACTACTGCACGGCGTGGAAGGACGGGAGGCGAACGCGTCCTTCATCTCCGCCCTGTCCGAGCGCTTCCACGTTCTCGCTCCGAGCCACCCCGGGTTCGGGCTCTCACCCCGCCCCGACTGGTGCGACTCCGTCGAGGACCTGGCCTACCTGTACCTCGAATGGCTCAAGAAGCTCGATCTACGTGATGTGATCGTGGTCGGGCTGCAATTCGGGGGCTGGGTGGCCGCCGAGATGGCAGTGCGGGATTCGTCTCGCCTGCTGCGGCTGGCCCTCGTCGACCCGCTCGGGATCAAGGTGGGTGGCAGGGAGGATCGAGACATCGCAGACGTGTTCGCGATGTCTCGCACCGAGCTCAACGACCGGCTCTTCGCTGATCCCGAGTGCGGTCCCGGGGACCTCACCCAAGCCCCGCGCGAGGACGTGTTGCACATCGCCAGGAACGAGGAAGCCCTCGCTCTGTACGCGTGGGAGCCGTACCTTCACAACCCCCGGCTCCGCCGTTGGCTCACGCGCATTGACGTCCCGACGCTCGTCACCTGGGGAGACCAAGACGGTATCGCCAGCGTCGATTACGGCCGCGCCTACGCCGAATCGATTCCAGGTGCCCGTTTCGAGGTCATCGACCACGCAGGCCACCGACCGCAGGTCGAGCAGCCCACCATCCTGGCGAAGCTCATCGCCGAGCACGCCGTCTAACGGCCCGCCGAGTTCGAAGGAGCATGACAAATGCAGTTCTGGCACTTTAGTGAAACCGCGTACCCGTACCTGCCCGAAGACGACAGTTTCGACTCCGTCCGGGTCACACTCCCGAACAGCATCATCGACCCCGAGCGGGCCGCCGCTCTGTGGGACCGCTACCTGAAAGAGTGGCAGGTCGCAGACGAGTGCGGCATCAACATCATGATCAACGAGCACCACGCCACCGCCACGTGCATGGACCCGGCAGCTCCTGTGGTGGCCGGCATCCTCGGCCGCATCACCAACGATGCTCGAATTCTCATTCTCGGTAACCCCGTCGCCAACCGAAAAGATCCGGTTCGCGTGGCCGAAGAGATGGCAATGGTGGATCTTCTGAGCCACGGCCGACTCGAGGTCGGGTTCGTCCGTGGCGTCCCCTACGAAATCTCTGCCGTCAACAGCCAGCCGGTCAGGATGAACGAGCGCATGTGGGAAGCGATCGAGCTCATCCAGAAGGCCTGGACGACCCACGATGGGCCGTTCAACTGGGAAGGCCGCTACTTCCACCAGCGGCACGTCAACATCTGGCCGCGTCCCTACCAGCAGCCCGCCCCTCCGGTGTGGGTCACCGCCATGAGCCCCGGAAGCGCCGCCCGCATCGCTGACAACGACTTCGTCCTCGCGTCCTTCCTTACTGGCTACGAGGGAACCCGGAAAGTCTTCCAGGCCTACCGAGACAGGAAAATCGAGACGGGCAATCCGGCACCTGCCGACGATCGTCTCGCGTACGCCGCACTTGTCTACACCGGCAAGACCGATGAGGAAGGTCTCGAGGGCGCACGCAAGCTCCTGTGGTACGTCAAGGCCAACAAGGTGCCGCTCGAGTTCGTGATGCCGCCCGGCTACTCGCCCTACTTCGCGCGGGCCGCGGCTCTCGCAGGCGAGAGGGCGGCCTACGACTTCAAGTCGCTCACCCTCGAAGATCTCATTGACGAAGGCATCGTCTTCGCCGGTTCACCGGCAACGGTTCGTGGTCAGGTCGAGAAGTTCTATGAGCGGGTTGGTGGCTTCGGCCATCTTCTCCTGATGGGGCAGGCCGGCTTCCTCGAACACGACGAGACCGTCCGCGGCATCCGTAACTTCGCGGAAGAGGTCAAGCCAGCTCTCAACGACATGTTCGCGCCCAACCTGTCGCACGCCTGAGTGCGCCGGACACCAGTAAGAAGGAGATGACATCCCTGTGAGCACCTACACCAGCCGCACACTGATCGTCGACGGCATGAAAACCAACATCATCGAGCAGGGTTCCGGACCCAGCGTCGTCCTGCTCCATTCCGGCGAATACGGTGCCTGCGCCGAAGGCTCGTGGGCGGGCATCATCCCTGAGCTCGCGGAGGCCGGCTACCACGTGGTCGCCCCCGACTGGCTCGGTTTCGGTCAGACGGACAAGGTTATCGACTTCGCTGATCCCACCGGGCGCCGCATGCGTCACATGGCCGCCACCATCAAGGCCCTCGACCTGGGACCGGCTGCGTTCGTCGGCAACTCGATGGGCGGCACCTACCTCGCGAAAGCCATCGCCTCGCCCACGCCACTCTTCGACGCTGCCGCCGCGGTCCTCGTCAGCGGAGGTGGCTTCGTACCCGCAAACGATGCACGCGACCAGATTCAAGAATACGACCTCACCGAAGAAGGTATGGCCCGCATCCTCCGGGCCGTCACCTATCACTCCACTCTCGCTGACGACACGGAATACATTCGGTGGCGTCACGAGCTCAGCCTGACCCCTGGAGCATGGCAGTGTGCCGCATCGGCTCGGCTGCGCCCGCCTGGAGTCACAGGAACGGTGGATATCGGGAAGAAGGACGACACGAACTACGAGCAGATCGCAGCACCCACTCTCATCATCGCGGGAGCCAACGACCCTCTTCGGGAGGAGCACTACTACGACGAGCTTGCCGAGCGGATCCCGGACAACGAGCTGCTCGTGTATCCCGAATGTGGGCACCTGCCACAGCTCGAGTACCCGGCCCGATTCCGCGAAGACCTCGTGTCGTTCCTGGATCGGAAGTTTCGAAAGGGGCTGGAATGAACGCGCCGCCCACCACCGCAATAGCTCCTGACGCCCTCCGTCGTGTGTGCAGTTACTGGACCACGGGCATCGCTGTGATCACCGGGAACGCGTCCGACGGTTCGCCCAGGGGCCTTGCCGTCAACTCATTCACCTCCCTTTCGCTGGATCCGCCCCTCATCCTGTTCGCCCCCGCCGCAAGTTCCACTACGTGGCCAGACATCAAAGCCACGGGCCGCTTCGCCGTGAACATCCTCTCCGCCGAGCAGGCCGCGCTGGCCCAATCGTTCGCTCGTTCAGGCGGTGACAAGTTCTCCAACGTCTCCCTTCTGGATTCTGACGACGGCATGCCCCACCTGGCGGGGGCCATGGCTCGGCTGGTGTGCGACGTGGAGATGGTTTACGCCGGTGGGGACCACGACATCGTGGTTGGGCGGGTGTTGCAGGCGGAGCAGGTCGAGGAGGCAACACCTCTGCTCTTCTACCGAGGTAGAACCGTCAGCACCGTGGAAAACCTTTCCCCGACTCCCACACCGGGATAGCCTAGGGATGAAATCGTTGGAGGTGACAGTGCGCGGCGGGCTACACGCGGCCTCTTACGAGGCGTGGGAGAGCAGCTACTTCGCCGCGCTGTCCACCGATGTGCGCAACGCCATGTTGCGTGACGCCTTCGTGGTCAACGTGAAGGCCGGCGGTGCGATCAACGGAGCTTCCGGTCCGCCGAGAATGTTCCTGATTCACAGCGGACAGGCGCGGGTCACCGTTGTCTCGCGAGAAGGACGCGCTGCAACCGTCCGCTACGCCGGCCCCGGGCAGGTCCTAGGCCTGCCCGCGGCGATCGCCGGCACTTCGCCTATCCCGGCACACGCAATCACAGATTGCGAGATGTCGATGCTCAATGTGGACACCCTTCGACGATTGGCTTCGACCGATCCCACGGTCGCGTGGCTGCTGCTGCAGCAGACATGTGCGATCGTCTACGAGGTCGTCGAGATTCTTGGCGACAACATCTTCGGAACGGTCGAACAACGCCTCTGTCGTCACCTGCTCGACCTCGCGGACAACTCGGATGCCGGCCTCATCGTCAAAGTCGAACAACAAGAGCTTGCGGACGCGATCGGGTCAGTACGCGAAGTCGTCGCCCGCGCGATCCGCAAGCTACGCGAGGCGGGCTTGGTGGAACGTCATTCGCGTGGCCTCAGGATCGTCAACCCCAGCGAGCTGCACCGAATTGCTTCCGGCACAACAACAGACGTCGATACCTGAGCGCCGCCCCTGTCAGACACGGGTTGCCACGGGCGAACCCGCACCGAAACCCAGAACCCGGCAAACTGGTCCGATTCATCAACGCCCTGCCGCCACGAACCATCGCCAACAGCGGCCAAAACCAGTCAGCGGCCGTCTTGCCGGGCCCACCAACAGCGCTGGCCCCGGCAAGACGCCCGCATGCAGGGCCCACCCCGACCACTACGGAGTCACCATGAGCGAACCGCCCAGACTACGCAATGTTCTCCATCCCGTCACCGATGTCTCCGCGGCCATCGCCTACTACTCCGACGCCCTCGAACTGAACAGCAAATTCATCGATGGCGACCGCTACGCGGCCCTCGACGCGGGTGGGGTCACCTTGGCCCTGGTAGGCCCGGACGAGGACGTCACCGGCGGAGTAGCAGCGGCCTCTCTGAAGGTTTCCTCTCTCACCGAAACCCTCGACAAGATCCGACAACACGGAGGCGTGATCCTGAGCCCTGCGCACGACGGGCCACACGAGACCCGCGCCGTGGTTCAGGACCCCTGGGGGAACGTCGTAGTCATCTACGAATCGAAGAAAACTCCGTCCTGACTTTCTGATGCCCACCTCGGCTTTCGCTCGGGCGGACCCCCTGATGAGAGCCAGCACCCAATGATTGCCCTACGGAGGTGCCCGGCGCGAGGACATTCTCGTGAACTTCGGTATGGCCCCAGCGCAGTTCTTCACGATGCGCATCCACCAGATCTTGGCCTCCGTAACGGCGAGATCCATCGCTGCGCATGATCGGGAGAACCTCGAGGACCAATCGATTCCCCACCAGGGAGATTCGCAGCGCAGCGCGGTCATCGACGGTCCAGCAGAGCGGCGCCGTGTTGCCGGTTAGACGCTGAACAGGATTGAAGATGCGCACACTGATGCTCGACGCTCTGATCGCCGTCGCGGCGGTCACGCTCCGATGCTGCCTGCCCGAATCGATTCGGGTCTCGATGACCGGCCTCGAATCATCCTGTCCGCCCGCGGTAGGTCCTGGGACTTCGTACCCAGCCGAACGTCTGCGGATTGTGCAACCAGCGAGCAACCGCACCTGACGGCCGGTCGTCCGGCCAGTCCCGCCTCCGGCACGATCGACCACACCGCGTTCGCACAAGCTCAACTACTTTGCCGCACCGTCGTCTACAGATCGGATCTTCATGCCCTCCCCTGACCGCATCCTGATCGTCGACGGCGCCCGCACCCCCGTCGGCAGCTTCGGCGGCGTCCTCAAAGACGTACCTGCCCACGAACTCGGCGCCACCGCCGCGAAGGCGGCCCTCGACCGGGCCGGTGTGTCCCCCGACGCCATCGGTGAGGTCGTGATGGGCTGCATCGGTCAGGTCGGCCCCGACGCCTACAACGCCCGGCGGATCGCACTCGCCGCGGGCCTACCCAAATCCACCCCCGCGTACACCGTCAACCGACTCTGCGGCTCCGGCCTGCAAGCAGTATGGTCCGCAGCCATGCAACTCCAGTGGGGCGGGCTCGACATCGCGCTGGCGGGCGGCAACGACAGCATGTCCCGGATGCCGTTCTACGACTTCAATGCCCGAGCCGGCTACAAACTCGGTGACCGCCAACTCGTCGACGGTACCGTCGGCATGCTCACCGACCCCTTCCACGGCATCCACATGGGCGTCACCGCTGAGAACGTCGCCCGCAAATACCACGTCAGCCGTCAAGAGCAGGACGAGTTCGCCCTGCAATCGCAACGACGCGCCGCCACCGACGCCGCGAAAGCCGCCTTCGCCGAGGAGATCACCCCCGTCGATCTCGGCGGCCGCCGACCGGCCACCATCACCACCGACGAGCACCCCAAACCCGAGACCACCCTCGAGACACTCCGAACGCTCCGCGCCGCCTTCGAAAAGGGTGGCACCGTCACCGCCGGAAATTCCTCCGGCATCAACGATGGCGGCGCCGCCCTCGTCCTGGCCCGCGAATCGACCGCACACGACCGCGGTCTGACCGGCCTGGTCACCCTCGAGGCCGTCACCACCTCCGCTCTCGAACCCGACGTCATGGGCTACGCCCCGGTCCTCGCCCTGAAGAAGCTGTTCGAACAGACCGGAACCACCCCCAGCGACATCGACACCATCGAACTCAACGAAGCCTTCGCCGCACAGGCCGTCGCCGTCATCCGGGACGCCAAACTCGACCCGGACAAGACCAACCCCTACGGCGGCGCCATCGCACTCGGTCACCCCGTCGGCGCCACCGGAGCCATCCTCACCCTCCGGGTCGCAAAAGACCTCATCCGCCGCGACCTCGAACTCGGCATCGTCACCATGTGCATCGGCGGCGGCCAAGCCCTCGCCGCACTGCTGCGCCGAGTCCACTGAACCTCTCGCACGAGTGTGATCGTCCCCGGCTCGGCCGACCGGGGCGAAAAGTCCTCACCTGTTACCGACGGTCGACGCCCGACGTGACCTAGAGTGCAAACGCGTAAAGCGTTATGCACGAGGATGTTCGGGTGACTCGGTTTCAGGTGTTGTCGGATGCGCAATGGGAAGTGATCGCGGAACTGTTGCCGGCGCCTTGCCCTCGACGATCGACGGGCATCGGCGAACGGACGACCACGCCGCCCCGTAATTAAGTTAAGGCGCGCGTGTCGGGTCCGGTCGGGTTCCGCTGGTTCCGCCACGCTGGTGGCGTACACCTACGCTTGCCGGCCGAGTGCCCGACCGCTACCTGTCTTTCCCGAGCGCGAGGACATCGCGATTCGGCACGCCCAGAACGTCCACGCTCGCGAGGTACCCAGGGGCAGGGACGTTCGCCGTCTCGAATCATCTTCGGGCCGCGTCTTGACGATGACTGTCATGGTGCCCTTTCCGTTCCTCGACGGTGAGAAGGTGCTCAGGCAGCGGCAATTCCGGCCGTCAGTCCACCGCAGACGTAGAGGATCTGTCCGTTGACGAATCCGGCCCGGGCGTCGAGGAAGAACCCCGCGGAGTGGGCGATGTCGTCCGGCTGTCCGATGCGCCGAACCGGAACGGAGTCGACGATCTGTTTGGTGCGTTCGGGGTCGTTGGCCTGGGTGAACAGTTCGGTCGCGATCGGCCCGGGCCCGATCGCATTCGCGGTGATACCCAGCGGGCCGAGCTCGAGCGCCCACACCCGGGTCAGGCCGATGAGTCCGGCCTTCGACGCGGCGTAGGCGGTGCGCAGTTCCTTGCCGAGTGCTGCCCGGGACGTCATGTTCACGATTCGCCCGAAGCCGGCGTCGGTCATCCCCGGCAGCAGGGCCTGGGCGCACTGGACCGCGCAGCGCAGGTTGAGAGCGAAGGCCGCGTCCATTTCCGCGAGGGTCTGCTCGCGGAGCGGGCCGGGGAACACGGCACCGACGTTGTTAACCAGCCGCGTGACGGGACCGTCGGCGAGAACCCCTTCGAGTGCTGTGGCGGTGGATGCGGTGTCGGCGAGGTCGGCGAGCACACTCTTGCCGACCGTCGAAGGGACGCGGTCGATGACGACGACGTCCCAGCCGCGGGCCACGCCTTCCTCGGCGATGGCGCGGCCGATGCCGGAGGCGCCGCCGGTCACGAGAAGACGTTCGGGAGAAGTAGACACGTTCATACCGTCGCAATCGGAGTCAGAGGCGACCCGGTTGCGCCGGGTAGCCGAAGTGGGGGAGCGGTGAGCAGAAAACGCGAGCGCCGTTGCGCCCGCATATGTTTCGCGAGTTCGGAGAGCCACCACAGCTCACCGAGATGCACGCCGAGCCGGAACAGGCACAGCTCGTGCAGTGGGAGAGCGGGGGAATCGCAGAGTTCGGTGGTCGGGGGAAACGCCTCGACCGCGTAGTTGTCGGCGGCGATCGCGGCGACTCCGCTGTCGCGGATCCAGTCCTGCAGGTCGCGGTCGGCGCCGTCGAGGACCGCGCACACCCGTAGCGATTCCGGGGTGGGGTTGCCCTGCTGGGCGAGCACGTGCCGGGCGAAGCCGGTGTGCAGCACCAGCAGGTCACCGGGTTCGACGACGACGTCGTCGGCGGTGAGCACCCGAGCGAGGTCCGCGTACCCGACGACGGTCCGTTCGGCGCCGAAGTGGGCCTCGAGGTCGACGAGGACGGCGCGGCCCTGCACGCCGTGCCGTGCCATGTGACTGATGTCGACCGGGCCGGCGTGCGACGTCGACGCGAGGCCGTCATCGGCGCCATCGAGGCGGCCGAGGCTACCGATCCCGGCCCGGTGAGGTTCGTCCGGTCCCACGACGTCGACACCGGCACGCCAGCCGTTGTAGTACACCCGCTCGGGTGCACCGTCGCCGTCCGCGTCGAACAGTGCACCGGCGTGACCGAAGGCATCCCACTGGGTCGAGTACTGGGTATGCAGGACCACGAGATCGTCACTCATCACGTCGGTTGCGCCGGAATGGGCGACAGCCATGTCACAGTTGAAATTGACCGCTCCCGCCCGCAGTGTGGGGCGCACGACGGGCGGGTAGCGGTTGGCGTTGAGCGCCGTGCCGCCGGGCAGGTCGAGCGGTAGGGACAGGCTGAACACGAGGCCGTCGCGGACCTCGGCGACACCCTTGCGGACCTGGTCGGGTCCGAGCAGGTTGAGCCGTCCCAGCACATCCTCCGCGCCGAAGTCCCCCCAGGTCGAACCTTCGGGTCGGTTCCGCCAGCGTGTCATCCTCTACCTCTCCTGCTGCAGTCCAGATCCTGCGGTGTCCTAGTCCGGAAGCGAGCACGTGCCGGTCGGACGGTGGCTCATGACTCGTCGTCGGGCTCCATGACCTGATGGATCTCGATCATGTTTCCTGCCGGGTCGGTCAGGAAGATCTGGTACCAGCCCTCGACTGACCAGATGCCCCAGTCGTCGAACGGAATGTTGTTGTTGCGCAGGCGCTCCATCACGGCTTGGATATCGTCGGTGCGGAAGGCGACATGTCCGCCGATGAGGGGATTCACCGTATGACCCTCTGTCAGAGCGAGATACGGCTGGCGGCGTGTGGCATGCAGCTGAAGCTCGTCCTTGTCGCCGGCATCGTAGAAGCGCGCGCGCGTCGCCCACTCCTCGTCACCCGAATCGCCGCTGTCCGCCGACCGAGACGTCGCAATCATCGGGGGGCTGGCGATCTCGCTGAGTCCGAGGGCGTCGGAGTAGAACTTGCCCAACTCCCCCATATCGTCCGAGGTCACGTTCACGTGGTGCAGGCGCAGATACATCGTGTTTCCTTCCTTCGTGCACGGTGCGCGACGGCTCCGTGCGGTGTTGGCCCCTGTGCCGGGTGTGCCAGGACGCTCGGACCAGGCCCTCTCGGGAGTGACCGGTGGCGAGTACCGCGCCAGGTGGCGTTACTCACATGATTACCCACCTGAACCGGCAAATCCAATACGAATCTGGTGGCAACTAATATCGTCAGAGTATTAGTGTGAGGATTCATGGACCTGCGTGATTTCGAAGCATTCATCGCGGTGGCCGAAGAACTGCACTTCGGTCGTGCCGCCGCCCGCCTGCACATGGCCCAGCCGCCGCTGAGTAACCGCATCACCCAACTGGAAACCGAGCTCCGGCTCCAGCTGTTCCAGCGGACCACCCGCAGCGTGCGGTTGACCGACGCGGGGGAGCGGCTGCTCGGACCGGCACGGCGGGCACTGAACCAGGCCGCGGCCGTGCGGGAGCTGGCGGCCGCAATCGCCTCGGGCGAGGAAGGGCGCGTCCGAATCGGGTTCGCCGGAGCGTCGAGTCAGCGGATACTTCCTCTTCTGACCAGTGCGGTCCGCAAGGCATATCCTGGAATCGATTTGGTCCTGCAGTCGCAGACCTACGTCTACAAGGCATTCGACGCGCTCGTCGCCGGCGATCTGGATCTCGCGTTCGTGCGCATACCGATCGCCCGTCCCGAGCTCAGCTATCGGATCGTCGAGGCGGAGCGGGTGATGTGTGCACTGCCGGCGGGACATCGGTTCGCGGACCGCGACAGTGTGCACCTCGAGGATCTCGTCGATGACGACTTCGTCAGCCTTCCCGAGGACAGCGGTTCGATGCTGCAGTTGACGATGTACAGCATGTGCATGTCGGCGGGATTTCGCCCGAAGATCTCCCAGGTGGCACCGGACTCGAGCACCGTACTGGCCTTGGTCGCCGCAGGTGCCGGAGTGACCATCACGCTGAGTTCGGTCTGTCAGGTCCAGACCGTCGGAATCGTGTACAAGCCGATCGAGGGAACAGAACCGAGCCACCTCTTCCCGGCCCTGGCCTGGCGAACCGACAACACCTCACCCGCGCTGTTGCGTGTGCTCGCGGTCGGGGAAGCCGCCCTGCCGACACCGGACCTCGATTCATATGGGTTGGATATCAACAAATGAGAAATGAATCTTGGACAAAGATAGATCGGGGCCGATAACTTCCCTACGAACGTCTGTGGCGAGCGTCATCCCTCGCCGTATCAGCCGGGCGACGAGGCCCGCACAGTAGTTCCCCACGATTGCCGGTCCCGTCCCGACGACAGGGCTCGCATCCCGATGCCCGAAACAGGACGAGAATCATGAAAATCACTCGAGTGCGGGCGATCCCGTTCGCCATTCCCTACCGCAAACCGCTGCACTTCGCCAGCGGCCACATCGACGTCGCGGACCACGTCCTGGTCGAGGTCGTCACCGAAGACGGCATCGTCGGTATCGCCGAGGCGCCCCCGCGCCCCTACACCTACGGCGAAACCCAGGCCTCCATCGTCGCGGTCATCGAGACCGTCTTCGCCCCCGCCATCGTGGGGATGTCACTGCTCGGACGTGAACAGGTGCGGGAGAAACTGAACCGCACGGTCGGCAATCCCACCGCCAAGGCAGCCATCGACATGGCCATCTGGGACGCCTGGGGCAAAACCGTGGACCGGCCGCTGCACGAACTGCTCGGCGGCTACACCGACCACCTGAACGTGAGCCACATGCTGGGATTCGCCGACCCCGCAGTCATGGCCGACGAAGCCCTCCGGATCACCGGCGAATACGGAATCACCTCGTTCAAGATCAAGGTCGGACGGCGCCCGATCGACCTCGACATCGCGGTGTGCAAGGCCATCCGCGAGGCCGTCGGCGATGGAGCCGAACTCTATCTCGACGGCAACCGCGGCTGGACCGCATCGGAAGCCGCGACCGCGCTGCGACGGATGGAGGATCTCGATCTGTCCCGGGTCGAGGAGCTCTGCCCCGCCGACGACGTCCTCGGACGCCGCTGGCTGGTGCGACAGTCCCCGATCCCCTTCGTGGCAGACGAAAGCGCCCCCACCCCAGCCGATGTCACCCGCGAAATCCTCGCCGGCGCGGCAACGGCTGTCAGCATCAAGACCGCCCGCACCGGGTTCTCGGACTCGCTGCGCGTCGCACACCTCGCCGAAGGCCTCGGGGTGGAGGTCGTCATCGGCAACCAGATCGACGGCCAGATCGGAACCGCCTGCTCGCTCGCCTTTGGTGCCTCCCAACGCACGACCGCACACCACGCCGCCGAACTGTCGAACTACCTCGACATGAGCGACGACCTGCTCACCGAAAGCCTGCACATCACCGACGGAAAGATGAGCGTGCGGCCCGGTCCGGGGCTGGGCATCGCGATCGACCCGGCCAAGCTCGACCACTACCGCACCGACAACTGAACGAACCGTTCCCGCTATGGATGTCGGGTCACCGCGGCGACCCCGCCCAAATCGCCCCATCTCGACGTCGACATGCGCTTTCCGGAGACCAGTTGACTACCGGTATCTAGAATGAGATAGGCGCATTGCGAGGAGGCCCTCATGGGCACGTGTTGGTCGGCCGGGGCGCGGCGCATCGACGAACCGGGCAAAGTGCGCTGAGGCTTGCCATGCCGGACGATGCCACCGAGAGCACGCAACGACAGGTCGACGTAAACGTCGTCGCGGAGTTGGCGGCTGACGGTTTCGAAGATGGGTGTATCGCCGGCCGCGGCGGGTTCGGCATCGTGTACCGGTGCCGGCAACCCACGCTCGACCGGGTGGTCGCCGTCAAAGTGTTGAGCCCGGATCCGGACCACATGGATCGGGCGCGTTTTTTGCGTGAGCAGCAGGCGATGGGGCGGTTGTCCGGGCACCCGAACATCGTCCATGTGCTGCAAGCGGGAATCACCTACACCGGTCGTCCCTACATCGTGATGCCGTTTCATCGCCGTGATTCCCTCGACTCCTGGATCACCAAGCACGGTGCCTTGACGGCCGCCGAGGCACTGGCCGTCGGTGTCAAACTCGCCGGTGCTCTGGAGACCGCGCACCGCGCGGGAGTGCTGCATCGCGACATCAAACCGGGAAACATCCTGTTGACCGAGTACGGCGAGCCGCAGTTGACCGACTTCGGCATCGCCCGCATCACCGGCGGCGAGGAGACCACCCGGGGTCTGGTGGCCGGGTCCCCCGCCTACACCGCCCCGGAACTGCTCAGCGGCGCCGACGCATCGGTTGCCACGGATGTCTATGGGCTCGGCGCGACACTGTTCACGGCACTGGCCGGCCGCCCGGCGTTTGCCCGGCGCCGGGGGGAGCAGGTCTTCGCCCAGTTGCTGCGCATCGGCACGGATCCGTTGCCCGATCTGCGAGAGGCGGGAGTCCCCGAGGCGGTGCGCACGGTGATCGAGTCGGCCATGGCCCGGGACCCAGCAGAGCGCCCCACCACTGCTGCAGGCCTGGGCGGCGCGCTGCGACGGGCGGGCGAACACATCGGTCTCGCGTTGGCGGATATCCCGCTTCCGATCGTCGGTGACGACGACCGCCCCTTCCGGCCCGCGGATGAGGTCGAGGTCGACGAGTCGGAATATCTTCGGTACCGACGCAGCCACGGGACGCGTCGAGATCACCCCCCGCCACCGAGTGCGTCCACCAAGTACCGCCCACCGGTCACACCGGGTGCGGCGGTGGCGCGCACGCAGCTGCTCGAGCGGCTGCGCCGGAGTGGACGTCCGCGTCTGGTGCTCATTCATGCACCCGCGGGGTTCGGGAAGAGCACACTGGCCGCTCAACGCCTCGCGGCCCTGCGCGAGGAAGAGGTGGCGACCGCGTGGCTGACAATCGACAACGACGACAACACGCTCATCTGGTTCCTCACCCACCTGATCGAGTCCATTGCGGTGGCGCAACCAGCCTTCGGCCGAGACCTGGTTCGTGAACTCGAAGTCCACGGCGCCGGCCGCGAAAGGTATGTGCTCACCTCGTTGATCGACCAGCTTCATTCCTCCGACCACCACGTCGCCCTGGTCATCGACGACTGGCACCGCGTGAGCAGCGAGGACACGCGGACGGCACTGGCATTCCTCCTCGAGCACGGCTGCCACCATCTGCATCTGATCGTCACCAGCCGCACCCGGCTCGGCCTCCCGCTGAGCAGGATGAGCGTGCACAATGAGTTGATTGAAATCGATTCTGCAGCATTGCGTTTCGATATTCGCGAGTCGACCCAGCTGCTGGTCGACCGCACCGGTCTCGACCTGGACGCACCTGACATCGTCGAGCTGGAACAGTCGACCGACGGATGGGCGGCGGCATTGCAACTGGTCTCGCTGGCACTGCGCGATCACCCGCACCCCCGCGAGCTGATCGAGCATTTGTCCGGAGGGAACCGGGCCATCGGCGAGTATCTGGCCGAGAATGTCCTCGGCAGTCTCGATCGAGGCACCCTCGATTTCCTCCTCGCCACGTCGATCACCGAGAAGATCTGCGGCAGCTTGGCACGCGCACTCACCGACAACCGGGAAGGCCAAGCGGCGCTCGAGGACATCGAGTCACGTGATCTGTTCCTGCGACGGCTCGACGAGGAGGGGGAGTGGTTCCGCTACCACCATCTGTTCGCCGAGTTCCTCCAGCACCGCCTCGAGCGTGACGGACCCGACCGAATTGTCGAGCTTCATCGGAAAGCAGGTCAGTGGTTCGCGGACCGGCACCTTTTCAGCCAGGCGGTCGATCACCACCTACTCGCCGGTGCCGAGGACGACGCTGTCACGCTCGTCGAGGACGCCGCGATGGATTTGCTCGAGCAGTCGCAGATGGGGACGCTTCTCGGCCTCGCCGCGAAACTGCCGGTGAAGGGAACTTTCGACCGGCCCCGCCTCCAGGTTGCCCTCGCGTGGGCGCACGCACTACTGCATCACCTTCACGACGCCGAGGAGTTCCTATCTGTTGCGGAGGCAGCATTAGGCAGAGGAGATGACGACCGAGCCACCGCGGATTTGCGTGTCGAGGCGGCATTCATCCACGCCACGATCACCGCGTTCAACGACGAGATCGACGGGCTCGACGAGGCCGTCGAGCGATGTATGGTCCGAGCGGACACACTACGACCATGGGTCATGTGCGGAGCCGCCGATGTCGCGTCCTTCCGTGCGATCTACCGGTTCGATTTCGACGAAGCTCTGCGATGGCAGAAATGGGCTCTTCCCTTCCACCAACGTTCCACCGGGCCGTTCACCGGCATCTACGGATATTGCATGGCCGGGATCGCGGCACGGGAACAACTCGATCTCCCGGCGGCCGAGGCCAGCTTCCGGCACGCCATGGAACTGGCAACAGAAGCCGAAAAGGGTCTCGGCTACGGCACCCGACTCACCGCGGCTCTGCTCGGCGACCTGCTCTACGACCAGGGACACCTCACCGAGGCGGATCAACTCCTCGACCGTAGCCACACCTTGGGCGCCGAGGGTGGCACCGTCGACTTCATGGTCGCCACCTACGGAACGGGGTCCCGGCTGAAACTTCTGCTCGGGCAGACGGATGCGGCGAAGGCGCGTCTCGATGAGGGTGCCCGGCTGGCGCACCAACTGGGCTTGCCCCGGTTGGCAGCGCGAATCACCAACGAACGAGTTCGAGCCGGAATCGGACACGCGGCTTTCGGGGCCCCAGTTCTGGACGTCGAGAGCCGACAACTGCCCAACCGGAACAACGGAATCGCCGTCACCATCTTCGAAATGGAAGAGGACTCGAAAATCCGGGCAGCACTGACCGCACACGATCAGGACCTCGAACCCGTATACGAAAAGGCACACGCCCTCGTCGAGTCAATCGACCGGCAGGCCCGCCCGCGGGCATTCCTCAATGCCGTCTTGCTGCAGGTGGAAGTGCTCGCCACCATGGGACAGGAGGATTCCGCGCTGACGGAACTGTTGCCCCTCGCCGAGCAGTGCGCTCGACTCGGGCTAGTACGACCGATCCTCGACGCCGGACCTGCGGTGACCCAGCTAGCGAGAAATCTGCGAACGCATCTACGGGAGCGCGCCGACACTACCGTCTCCGTCGGATTGGACGACTATCTCGCCGACCTGGAGAAGCAGCCGACTTGATCGACGAGTGTCGTGGCCGGCGTCCGCGACTACGTCCGGCTGTTGCGTAAGGCCGGAGTGCCCCGATCCGAAGGTCGGTGCCGAAGGTTCGACGGATCACGTCCTGGATGCTGCGCCGCCCGACCTGACCGAGGAGGAGCAGATCGGTCTCAAACAAGTCCTCGCCAGCTGCCGACATCTCAAGGCCGCCGCCGCCCACGTCGCCGCATTTACGGAGATGCTCCCCGAACCCCGCGGCGAGAATCTCAACTTCTGGATGGCCGTGGGTCAGGTTTCGTACTGCGCGCTGCTATTACGGGATCGCCGTCATTTTCCCTGCTCTTATCGTCGACCACGAGGACTGGGCTCCGGCACGTAGGGACTCCAGTGCCGCACCGTTACTCCGGGATCGCGGAGTACGTCATAAACCCTCCTCGTCGATGTTTCGGTTCACATGGTTGGTGGAATTGGTCGCTCAGTCTGCAACCTGAATCCGGCGACCGCGTGACTTGAGGCACACCCCCGAGATACCGAAGGTTCCGGACTGGCAGCACGCCACGCGACCGAAGTCACCCAGGCGCGTGACCTAGGTTGCATGAGGCTTCAAACACGTTGACGCCGAGGTGTGACGTTCTGCACATTCATGGTCTTCAGATCTCAAACCCGGAGGTAATCCATGTCTGACCAAGCTCTCGGCACCGTGACAGCGCCTCCCAGCCACGAAGCATTACGGCGGCGGGCCCTACTGGGCATCGGAGCCGGTAATCTGCTCGAGTGGTACGACTTTGCCGTCTACGCTGCCCTTGCAACTCTTCTCGGCAAGTTGTTTTTCGCCTCGACCGATGCGCTGACCGGCCTACTTGCGACCTTCTCGATTTTCGCTGTGGGCTATCTCGCTCGCCCGCTCGGTGCCCTGATATTCGGCCAACTCGCCGACCGTAAGGGCCGAAAAGCAACCTTGTTTGTTGTCATCACAATCATGGGCACGGCAACGGTGCTGATCGGAGTCATTCCGACATACGCATCGATCGGTGTACTGGCACCGATCCTGCTCACCGCCGCACGAATCGCTCAAGGAATTTCGGTGGGCGGCGAATTCAGCACTTCCACTTCCTACTTGGTGGAAATTGCTCCCGAAGGGCGCCGCGGACTGTATGGATCGGTGTCCTACTTAACCGCCAACTTGGGCTTCGCGCTCGGGCTCGGGCTCGTATACCTGCTGAATTCCGCACTCGATTCCGCAGCAATGGACAGCTGGGGATGGCGCGTCCCGTTTCTACTGAGCTTTCCGCTGCTACTCGTCGGCATGTACCTGCGGACCAACATCACCGAAACGCCGGCTTTTGCTGCACTGCTCGCCGAAGGGCGGACTGCCGAGTCGCCGCTCAAGTCCACTCTGCGGAACCAGTGGCGTCCGATGGCACGCCTTCTCGGAATGGGCTTCGTGTTCGCCACCAGCACCTACACCGTGCTGGCTTTCGCGCTGTCGTACCTGCTGGTTGTCCGGGAGGAGCCCGCGTCAGTTGCCTATCCGTCGGTTCTGCTCGTCACCGTGATCGGCGCCTTGTTGGTTCCGGTTTTCGGTGCACTGTCCGACCACTACGGTCGTCGACCGATCCTGCTTGCCGGTGTTGCAGGAGTCCTTGTGCTGTCCTTCCCCGGATTTCTCTTGATGTCCAGCGGAGGGTTCGCCGCCATTACTGTGGGTCAGCTGCTTCTCTGGTTGCCTGCTGCCCTGTTCTGTGGTGTCTTCCCTGCCACATTCTGCGAGTTGTTCCCCACCAGGACTCGGACGACATCGGTCGGGCTGCCGATGTCGGTAGCCACCGCAATCTTCAGCGGCACCACACCGGTGGTGGCGACGCTGCTGATCGAGTGGACGGGTAGCAATATCGCTCCTGCTGGCTACCTCGTCGCTAGTGCGCTCATCAGTACTGCCTTCGTCTGGACCCTGACCGAATCGGCCAAGCGGGAGCTTGCCGACTGACGGGCACTGCCGAGTAGCAAGCCCTGTTCCAGCTCCAGTCGGGACTACCCGACGTGCCACGGTGCAGCAGGACAAGGTCGGCCCGCAGGATGTTCATGTGTTCCGTGCAGCGCACGCTGCAGCGGCGCTGCACTCCTGCGGGCACATAGCTCCCGGTGCCAGATGGAGATGTCCCGGTCGAATCATCCTCATACCGAGCGCGCTGTTTTGCTTCGCATACAGGCAATCGGGAAGACTAGAGATCTGTTGGTGTTGGCCTTGTGCGTCTCGGCTGCGCCGCGATCGACCAGGCGCTCGGCGAGCATCTGCTCGAGACTCTTCGTCCTCGTGGTCACTTCCCTATCCTATTCGTCGAGATGGGCCGCCGGCGTGCAACCAGTCGGCTCGTGTGGAACTGGCCTCTTCGCGTGCTACAACCGTTGTCGGCCGGATACTCTCCACCATTTCTGATTCGGCGGTGCCTGTGTGGCCCAACAGGTTCGGGCGCGGTGTGCCATGCTGTCACGCTGCCGGCTTCGCGGTGATGGTCTGTCGACGGGGGACGCGGCGATGTGATCTGTGCGAACGCGGTTGTCGCCGACCGGCTCAAGGTCGGGAGGTGCCACGGTGCCGAATCTGCGCGGCCACCCGACCATTGCCGCACACCGCGAACCGCCGAATCGCAGCCGCAACGGGTGGGCAGCTTCCGGTTCCTGCTGGATGGGCAGCGGTGGGAGTGGTCCGACGCCGTCGCTCGGATGCACGGCTACCAGCCCGGCGAGCCGAGCTGCTGCTGTCCCACAAGCATCCCGACGACCACCCACGCGTCGCCCGCGTTCTGAACCGGATGATCAACGACGCCGAACCGTTCAGCAGCAAACATCGCATCATCGACACCACCGGCACGATGCACGAGGTCGTGGTCGTCGGCGACCGTCTGCACGACGACACCGGTCAGGTGATCGGCACCAGCGGGTTCTACATCGACATCACCGACTCCTACCGCAGCGACGTCAAAGAGTCCGCCGACGAGGCGGTCTCCGGCCCGGCCGGCTCGTTTCCGGCGTCGGATCGGCTTCGAGGTCAGACCTTGACAATGTTTATGAGCACACTCATAATTGAGTCTGCTCGGCTATGGTGTGGAGTGAAGCTCAGGAGATGGACATGGCCAGTGCTCATCGTTCACGGTGACCGTGATCGGATGGTGCCGGTCGCGAATGCCATCGAGGTGGCGCGCCGTCTGGCGGGCGCACACATGGTTGTGCCCAGATTCCGGTCATTGGGTCGACTTTCACACTCACCGCGAGTTCGGCGCCGCGCAAGGGACTTCCATTGTCGTTGGCAGCGCACCCTGCGTCAGCCCTGGTCCATCACCGAAGAAGGAGTATCACGCTATGAGAGCGTTCGTCGTCGACAAGTACAAGGGTCCACTGCAGGAGCGGGACGTACCCGAGCCTGCAGTCGGGGAGGGTGATGTGCTCGTCCAAGTGCAGGCCGCCGGACTCAATCAACTCGACGAAAAGATCCGGGCGGGCGAATTCAAGCAGATCCTGCCGTACACGCTGCCGCTGATCCTCGGCAACGACGTGGCCGGCACCGTCATCGGGGTCGGCTCGCGGGTACGGGGATTCAAGCCCGGTGACGAGGTATTTGCCCGGCCGGACAAGGACCGCATCGGCACGTTCGCCGAACGTATTGCCGTCGCCGAGACCGATCTGGCGTTGAAACCGGCATCGATCAGCATGGAGGAGGCGGGTTCGCTTCCATTGGTGGCGTTGACCGCGTGGCAGGCGCTCGTCGAGCGCGGCAACGTACAGCCCGGGCAGAAGATCCTCATCCACGCCGGTGCCGGCGGAGTCGGGACGATCGCGATCCAGCTCGCCAAGCACCTGGGTGCGATTGTCGCGACCACGGCCAGCGCCACCAACGCCGACTTTGTCCGCGAGCTCGGTGCCGACACCGTCATCGACTACCGCAACCAAGACTTCGAACAGATCCTGCAGGGGTACGACCTGGTTCTGGACAGCCTGGGCGGGAAGAACCTCGAGAAGTCGCTGCGTGTGTTGAAGCCGGGTGGCACGGCGATCGGAATCGCCGGACCCCCGGACCCGGCCTTTGCCCGTGAGGCCGGCCTGAACCCGATACTGCGCCTGGCGATCACCGCCCTCAGCAACCACATTCGCCGCCAAGCGCGAAAGCTGGGCGTGAACTACGAGTTCCTCTTCATGCGCGCCGACGGCGATCAGCTACGCCGCATCGCGCACCTGGTCGACACAGGGGCGCTACGTCCAGTCGTCGGACGTGTCTCCCCATTCGATCAGACCATCCAGGCTCTTGGGCGACTCGAGCAAGGCGGCATCCGCGGGAAATCCGTGATCAGCAACACCTGACCGTACGCACCGACCGGAACAACCATCCCCGTCTTTACACCAATCTCACAGCACGAATAGCACCTCACAACACGAACGACAATCGACAGCGCAAGGGAACATCATGAACACGAACAACCCCACACCAGAAAACATCACCACCACGTACAAAGACGCTCCGGCACGCACCGTCACTGCCGGCGGTGTCACCTACGCGTATCGTGAGCTGGGACCGAAGGGCGGGATCCCCGTCGTCTTCTTCGTCCACCTCGCCGCGACCCTGGACAACTGGGATCCCCGCATCATCGATCCCGTTGCCAAGAATCACCACGTCATCGCTTTCGACAACCGTGGCGTCGGTGCCTCCACCGGCACCGTTCCCGACAGCATCGAGGCAATGGCCGACGATGCCGTGAAGTTCATCAACGCCCTCGGCTTCGACAAGGTCGACATCTTCTCGTTCTCCCTCGGCGGCATGATCGCCCAGGACCTCGTCGTCAAACACCCTGAACTGGTGCGCAAGCTGATTCTTACCGGCACCGGCCCTGCCGGTGGGAAGAACATCGACAAGGTCGCAGGCACCACCTATTACGACACGCTGCGGGCGACCCTGACTCGGTCGGACCCGAAGGAGTTCCTGTTCTTCAACCGCAACGCCACCGGCAAACGCGCCGCGAAAGCGTTCGTGAAGCGCCTCGAAGAGCGCACTGCCGACCGCGACGCACCCATCAAAGTGAAAGCATTTCAGACACAGCTGAAAGCGATCAAGAAGTGGGGCCGGGCAACGCCGGTCGATCTGTCCACGATCACACAGCCCACCCTGATCGCCAACGGCGATAACGACCGAATGGTGCCCTCGGTACTCTCCGACGACCTCCACCACCGAATCAAGGGCTCCGAGCTCATCATTTACCCCGACTCGGGTCACGGCGGCATCTTCCAGAACCACGACAAGTTCGTCCCCGCAGTGCTCGAGTTCCTCGCCCACTGACCGGGCGCGTGCATCGTGTTCGCGCGCACGAGAAACTACGAAGCAGCACGGTTGGCCATACATCGCGGAACGAGCGGAGCAGTTGGTCGTCGCCGATGTGGTGAATGTGTAGGTAGGCTAGGTTCAGCGTGGCGAGCTCACCGACCAGGTGCCATGACTGGGCTCGCACGTTCCACGCGGCCGAGTGTGAACGGCTGCCAGAGTGGGGAACTGGTCACGTGAGGGTTGATCCTTTACGTCGATCGGTCAAGGAAGGTCGCCGCAGACTGGAGTCGAGCAGTGCTACGCCATCCACGTCGGCGAGGAATGGTGCGCGAGGGCGATGCATCTCCAGACTCGGGTGACTATACTCAGAACCGAGCGTAGTCAGAATCTATTCCGAAGGATTCCCCGTCATGTCAGTCACACCCCAGGCAGTCGGTCGTCGCGAGCGGAACAAGCAGCAAAAGCTCGACCGCATCACCGCGGCCGCTCGCGAGCTCTTCACCGAGCACGGTGTCGACGAGGTCACCACTCAGCAGATCGCGGACAAAGCCGACATCGGTACCGGGACGCTGTTCCTCTATGCGAAGACCAAGAGTGAGCTTCTTCTGCTCGTGCAGAACTCCAGCTATGCCGACGCGCTCACCAGAGGCAGGGCGGCCGCTGAGAGCACGACCGACGTGCTCGAGGCGGTGATCGCGATCGTCCGTCCGGTCGTGGAATGTAACCGAACCCAGATCGATAATGGGCGAACCTATTTGCGGGAAATCGTGTTCGGTGACCCTGAGGAACCTCATCACCGTGACGCGCTTGTCCTGACCGTGCAGACCGAGGAAGCAATCGCTGCCGTATTGCAGCGCGACGAGAGTGTCAGCGCACGCGATGCAGCCACGTTGGCACACATCGTATCCGCGATCATGCTCCTCAGCATGGCGGCCACGACCAACATCGCCAGCACCGTCGACGACATAGTGCAGGACATCGAACACCAGGTTCGTGTCCTCCTCCAGCACTGAAACCTCGTACAGAATTGAACTTCCGTAACCGCCTTGCACGTTCCGGGGTCACGATCGCCGACCGCAACAGCAGTGCAGGATCTGCTGGTCCGCAACTCCACTCCGGATAGGCAGGGGTTCGGGCTCAGTTCGAGCGCATGTCCGAACCCTCATTCACAAGCGGGATTGTCGTGTCGATTATCGTACGAACATAAGATAATGTGGATCGACAGTTCAGAAGGCCACCTCATGACCAAGGACGCGCCCACCAGCACCGTCTGCCGGCGGAGTCACCTTCGTCTACCGCGAGCACGGATCGCGCGGCGGCGTACCTCTCGTCTTCCTGCACCACCTGGGAGCCGACTGGAAAATCACGTCCGTACCGAATTGAGGACGGCGAAATCTGGGCGCGTTTCGATCGGCTACGGGAGATCTCCCGACAGCGTTCCGTACCGGATGTGCTGCAGCGGAACGGAAAACAGCACGCACGGGGCTCCACCGCGACGGAATCTGTTCAGAGAAGCGGTGGCGGCTTGCCAGGTGTGTGAACGTCTGTACGACTGCGTCAACGCCGTGCAGGATCTCCGTCGCGGCACAGGCTTGCCGGCCACGCGAACTGCGGCGATGGTGTTGGCACCACGGACGTCACCACCGCTGGCGGAGGTGCAAACGAACGTGGCCGGGGCGCCCGATCAGGATGGGCGCCCCGGCCACGTTCTGCGATCCTGTCACCGCAGTTCGCGCTTGAGGATCTTTCCTGTCGCGGTCATGGGAAGTGAGTTCGCGATCTCGATGATGCGTGGGTACTTGTAGGCGGCCATCTGATCCTTGGCCCAGGCGAGCAGGTCGTCGCTGGTCGTATCGACACCGGTGTCGAGGATGACGAATGCCTTGATTTCCTCGCCATGACTCTCGTGCGGGACGCCGATCACGGTGGCGAGGCTGATGTCAGGGTGGCCCATGAGGACTTCCTCGATCTCACGGGGATACACGTTGAAGCCTCCGCGCAGGATCATGTCCTTGGAGCGGTCGACGACGTAGTAGAAGCCGTCCTCGTCCTTGCGAGCCAGGTCACCGGTACGGAACCAACCGTCACGCAACACTTCAGCAGTCGCGTCGGTGCGCTTGTAGTAGCCCTTCATGACGTTGTGTCCCCGGATCGCGATCTCACCGATCTCGGACACCTCGTTCCAGTCCTGGTCGATCAGCTTGCACTCGACGCCCCAGATGGGAACACCAATCGACCCGGGTCGGGGAGCCTGGCCGGGGTCGCTGAAGGTGACGACCGGCGAAGTCTCCGACAAGCCGTAGCCCTCGAGAATCTGCACTCCGAGCTTCTGTTGTGCTCGGGTGATGATGTCGACCGGCAAACTCGAACCGCCGGATACACCGATGCGGAGGTTCTGCGCGATCCGCTCGACGTCCACGTCGTCGGTCAACGCTTCCAGTAGCCCCCACCACATGGTCGGGACGCCAGCGAAGAACGTGATGGCCTCGCGCTGCATGAGGTCAATGACCTGTCCTGCATCGAAGCGGGGCACCAGGTGCAACGTTGCGGCCATCGAGAAGCCGGCGTGCATCTGCACGGTCGCGCCGAAGGTGTGGAACAAGGGCAGCGCCAGGACATGCGTGTCCGTCGCAGGCTCGCTGGAGAAGAGGCGGTTGCATGTGAGGGAGTTGAAGGAGATGTTCGCGTGCGAGAGTTCGGCGCCCTTCGGCTGTCCGGTGGTTCCGCTGGTGTAGAGGATGGCGGCCGTGTCGGTCGACTCGGTGGCGACGGACTCGAACGACGCAGACATGGTGGCCAATGCCTGTCCGAGAGTCTCCATTCCATCGATGGGGCTGGGTGCGGCTGGGTCCGCCGTGATGAGGAGGAAGTGCTTGGCGTTGGAGGCCTGGAATCCGTTGTGGCCTTCGGTGCCCATCGGTAGTTCCGGGGTGCCTTCGAAGCAGAAGTACGCCACGGCGTCGGAATCGGCGAGGTGGTAGGCGATCTCGCGGGACTTCAGGAGAACGTTGAGGGGGACGACGACGGCGCCTGCTTTGAGAGCCCCGTAGTACACGATGGGGAACCAGGGGATGTTGGGGCTGCTGAGGGCAATCTTGTCGCCGGGTTCGATGCCTCTTTCGACCAGCAGGTTCGCCACCTGGTTGGCGGCCGCGTTGACCTGCGCGTACGTCAGGCGGGTATCACCCAGCACCAGTGCCTCACGTCCTGGGTACTTGCGGGCGGAGTCCTCCAGGAGGACGGAAATGTTGAACATCGAGCTCGGCTCCTTGGTTCGTTGTGGACAGCGTGGATCTTCGGCGAGCTGAGCTGGGGGGTGGGAGTCGTGTCAGTCGGCGAGGAACTTCAGGACTTCGGGGACGAAGGTCTCGTGGTGCTGGAAGACGCCGCCGTGGCCCGAGTTGGGGTAGATCGTGATCGTGGAGTTGGGCAGGCGTTTGGCCAGGTCCTCGGAGTGTTCGCTGGCGACCATGAGGTCGTTGTCGCCGTTGGCGACGAAGGTCGGTGCCGTGATCTTCGAGAGGTCGTCTGGTGCGTGGAGTCCGCCGGTGGTGATGGCGCGGAGTTGCGCGAGGCGGGCCTGGTTCGAGATCGGCTTGTCGCGGTCGGTGGTGCGCTCGGCGAGGCGGTCGAAGTAGGCGTTGGCGGCCTTCTTGCCCTCGGGGGTGCGGGGGAAGAAGAGGAAGTGGCGCGCGTCCTTGCGGGCCAGTGCCGCCTTGGCGTAGGCGCCGCCGACGATGAACGGCATCTTCCAGATTCCGCCGCCGCCGCGTGGTCCGGATCCGGCTATGACCATGCGACGTACGAGGTGGGGTGCCTGGAGGGCGATCATCTGTGCCACGGCGCCGCCCACGGAGAAGCCGAAGAGGTCGACCTTCTCGTGGCCGAGTGCCCGGATGAAGGCGATGGCGTCGGCGCCCATCTGTTCGAGGTCGGTGGGCACCGTGGAGCCGGTGCCGCCGATCCCCTTGTTGTCGAAGGCGATGACGCGGTGCTGGGCGGCGATGCCGTCGATGACGCGGGGGTCCCAGTCGTCGAGGGTCGCGGTGAAGTGGTGCAGGAAGATCACCGGGACATCGGTGTCGGCGCCGAGTTCGCGGTAGACGAAGCGCACGCCGTCCACGTCGATGTTGCTGTTCGGGACGTCTTTCCAGGTGGTCATGAAATCTTCTTTCGCGCAGTGGTGGGTGTGGAGGTCTGGGGTTGTGGGCCGCGTTGATCCAAGTGGGCGAGGATGTCGAGCACGGTGCGGTCGGAGGTCAGCTTCTTGTCGAGAATTGGTCCGATCACGCCGCGTGCAGCTGAGATAATGGCCCACCGTGAGGGGTGGACGACGCGGGGTGCGCGGCGTTCGAGCCCGTCGGCGATGGCGATGGCTGCCGACTTCGGTGTGACTCGTTTCATCATCTGCCGCGGGAGTGCTCCGAGGAGGTCGAGGACCACTTGGTCCTCGTCGACGCCGTGCTTGATCATGTCGGTGTCGACTAGGGAGAAGTAGGCGGTCAGGACGGAAGCACCGGCGTCGGTGAGTTCGATGCGAAGACCGCGGCCGAGCTGCTCGACTGCTGCCTTGCTCATGGCGTAGGGGATGGTGCCCATGCCGTTGACGAAGGCGAACACCGACGAGATCAGGACTATTTGGCCTTGGTGGGCCAGCACCTGTTCCAGGGCGGCGTCGACGGTGTTGACTACGCCCGAGACGTTGACTGCCAAGGCATTGTCTACGTCGGATTCTGGTGTCGTTCGCAGTGTTGCTGCCTTCGGCAGGAGACCGGCGTTGGCGATCACCACGTCGAGGCGGCCGAAGCGGTCAACCGTCGCAGCGACCGCGGCCGCGAGCGCGTCGCGTCGGCGTACGTCGGCAACCATCCCGAGTGCGTCGGTGGCGTGCAGTCGCGAAGCGCGTCCAGGGGTCTCCGGTGCGAGATCGGCAATGGTGACCCGCGCACCCCTGCGGAGCAACTCATCGGCCGTCGCGCTTCCGATCCCGCCGTTACCGCCGGTGATCAAGACGACCTTGCCGCTGAGGTCGTAGGTTTTGGGGCGCGGCAGGAACCTCATCACAGGCTCCGACGCTTGCCGAAAGCAACGCGTCCGTTGCGGCGCACCATCGCGGCGGTGGTCCTGATCGGGCCGCGCTTCAGGTCTGGCTCCTCGCCGCGGCTCAGCCGATGCAGCTGGTCGGTGTTCCAGCTGATGTTGAGAAGTCCGTCGAGCTGCTTGAGGTCGGCAACACGACCCAGGAGCGGGCGAAGCCCGTAGCTGATTTCGTGTGTCGTCAACTCAGCGTCTTCGTCGGCGAAGATGTCGGCAGCAGCCTCGGGATTGGTGGCCGAAGGGCGTGCGATGCCCACGAGGTCGCACTCGCCGCTCGTCACGGCCGTTTCCATGCCCGCGTGGGTGCGGAAGCCTCCGGTGACAGCGATCGGCACGCCTCCTGCCATGTCCTTGACGGAGGCCGCGTACTCGAGGAAGTACGCCTCGCGAGCGCGGGTGCTCGCCGCTGCGGAGCCCGACATGGCCGGGGACTCGTAGCTGCCGCCGCTGATCTCGATGAGGTCGACGCCTTCGTTGACGAGGGCGGCAACGACGTCGCGTGACTCGGCCTCGGTGAAGCCGCCCTTCTGGAAGTCAGCCGAGTTGAGTTTGACGCTCACGGCGAACCCCGGGCTGACTGCCTTGCGGGTGCGTCGGACGATCTCGAGCAGGAATCGCCTGCGTCGTTCGGGGTCACCGCCCCATGCGTCGGTGCGCAGGTTCGCCAGGGGAGAGAGGAACTGGGTGACGAGGTAGCCGTGAGCAGCATGGATCTGAACGCCGTCGAACCCGGCGGCCTCACATATGGTCGCAGCGCGGGCGAATCGATCAACGATGTCCTCGATCTCGGCGGCGCTCAGTTCGCGCGGTGTCGCTGCGCCGGGCATCGCCAACGCGACAGCGCTGGGAGCGACGGGAGTGTGGCCGAAGTTGAGTGGGTTGGCCTGACGCCCAGGGTGATTCAACTGAACGAAGATGGGTGTACCACCGTCGTGTGCCGCCTTGGCCCACGAAGCCAGGGCATCGTGGTCGCGGTCGTCCTCGATGACGACGTTGCCGGGCTCCCCGAGCTGCGTGCGATCCACCGCGACATTGCCGGTGATGAGCAGTCCGTAGCCTCCCTTTCCCCAGCGGCGGTAAAGGCGTGCCAACTGCTCGTTCGGAGCGTTGTCGCTGCCCGCGAGCGCCTCACTCATCGCGGCTTTGGCGATGCGGTTCGGCAGGCGCAGACCGCAGGGAAGGTCGAGCGGGTCGCTCAGAGTCGCTGTGGGATTGGTCATGGTCACTCCAGACGTTAATTGGAGTACGATCATAATATGATGATCGTCATACAATCAAGAGGTGGATGAGGAAGGGATGCTCTGATGGCCAGATACGCCAGTGATCACAAGGAAGCGACGCGACGGCGCATCATCGAGACGGCTGGTCGTCGCCTCAAGCGAGATGGGATCGATGGTGCCGGCATCACTGCGTTGATGGCCGATGCGGGACTGACGAACGGGGCCTTCTACGCGCATTTCGCCTCGAAGGACGATCTCATCGCTGCCGTCGTCGCTGACCAGCTCGAAGCACAGGCCGCCACCATCACCCAGCTCCCCGAGGGACGCGAAGCCCTCACCGACTACGTCCG
The DNA here is from genome assembly GCF_042671975.1 of Rhodococcus sp. NPDC127593. Lineage (NCBI taxonomy): Bacteria > Bacillati > Actinomycetota > Actinomycetes > Mycobacteriales > Nocardiaceae > Rhodococcus > Rhodococcus sp. NPDC127593. The sequence goes on from NZ_JBHXWI010000014.1 coordinate 174,216, forward strand.
CTGGTACCTGTCGCTGGATCACCGCGAGGACGTCGCCAACGGGTGCCCGTCCGCCGCGCTGCTCGACGAGATCGCGCGGCAGGGGGGAGAAGTAGGTGTGACCTATCAGCGCGGCGTTGCCGCGATCGTTGATGAGGTCGCGCATCGACTGGCAAGGGATTGGTCCCTTGATCCCACTCTGGCCAGGACGCGAGCAGTCGGGCTGATGACTGTCCTCATCTCGAGCATGCAGCTGGCGCGAGCGATGACAGGCGAGCAGGCGGTGGAGCAGATTCTCACGGCAGGGCTCGAGAACGCCCGAGCGCTCCTGGCCTCCTGATGCGGTAGTTCGAGTCAGGTGGCTGCGTCGGCCGGAGTGCGGTCTTGTTGGACGGCGACCACAGCGGGGTCTTGCGCACCACGGGCTCGAGGGCGCGGGCGCGATCAGCGCTTCTGGCGACCCGCGCGATCGCGGAGGCACCGCGACGGCCCAACGGTGGGACCGCCGCATCCTCTTCCTGCAGCCAGCGGACATCGCAGACGACCGCCCGGGGTGTGTCCCGGTGAACACGACCGCGCGGATGTGCAAGTCGCGGTCGACGCGGTTCGGCGGATTCTGGCGGTCATCGCAACAGCAGTCGGTCCATCTCTTCGATGGGTGTGCGAAAGTCTAGCCGTTTCCGGGGACGCTCATTGAGTTGCCGTGACACCCACTCCAGGTCCGCTTTCGAGTGCACACTCAGGTCTGAGCCTTTGGGGAAGTACTGACGGAGAATGCCGTTCGTGTTCTCGTTGGTCCCGCGCTGCCAGGGTGAGTGGGGATCACAGAAGTAGATGTCGATGCCGGCGGCCGCGCTGACGCTCTTCCAGTCCCGCATCTCCGAACCCTGGTCCCACGTCAGGGTCCGGCGCAGGATCGCGGGCAGCGTCTCGAGCTGTTCGGTCAACGCGGGCGCGGTCTGCTCGGGTCTGTAGCCGTCGGGCAGATGAACGAGCATGACGGTGCCGGTCGACCGCTCGACGAGTGTGCCGATCGCGCTCAGATTCCGTTTGCCGATAATGAGATCCCCCTCCCAATGTCCCGGTACTGCAAGGTCTTTCACGTCTGTGGGGCGGTCGGCAATGTTGGCCATGTCGGGGATCCGATTCTTGCGCTGGCCGGTCTTCCGGCTGGGTTGGCGCAGCCCACGTCCGGTCCGCAGCGATCGGGTGAGGGTGTGTTCGAGTCCGCCGCGCGAGGGTTGGTAGAGCGATTGGTAGATGGTCTCGGTGCTCACCCGCATCTGTTGATCGTCGGGGAACTCGAGTCGGAGTCGGCCCGCGATCTGTTCGGGTGAATGGCGCTCGGTCAGGGATTTCTCCACTGTCTCGCGCAGCTGCGGGTGGGTGGCGAGCTTGGACGGTTTGGGCCGGGACGCCCGGTGGTAGGCGGCTGCGTGCGCCGATCTGGCTCGGTACCGCCCGGAGGTTTCACGGTTGCGGGCGATCTCGCGCGAGATCGTCGAGGGACTCCGGTTCAGGGCTTTCGCGATGTCACGAAGGGTGTGACCTGCGGCGATGCCGATGGCGATCTCTTCACGTTCGGCGAACGTCAAACATCTGCCCTTGAGGTTGCGGCCACGCCGGGGACGCACCCCACCGCAGGCCGCGAGCCACCGAGCGCCCTGTTTGCGATACGACCCGGCCGCCTCCGCCGCGTCCGTGATGAACTCACCCGCGGCCATCCCTGCCCAGAACGTTTGAAAGATCTCCGGAACCATCCGATGAGAATATTTCACCATGTGCAACACCCTTTGATCAGTGGTGTTGCGATCACCGCACGAACCCAAGATTCCTCTACCGGTTCGACGTAAAGCATTGCAGACCACTCGATCCGAGGTTTTCATGAAGGGGAGAGCACATTTTCCAGTTGGTAGATCCGAGCTGCGGTGCCGGCGAAGATGGCCTCTCGCTCTGGTTGTGAGCAATGAGCCGTCAATCGCTGGTAGGCGTTGCATACGTGCCCGAACGGTCCCGATCCGTCGGTGGGTAGGTTGCTCTCGAACATCGTGCGGTCCGTGCCGAACAACTCGATCGTCGTCTCGACGTACGGACCCCACTCGCCAGCCAGGGTTTCCGAACTTGCAGGCGGGTCGGCCAGGAAAGTCGGTGACCCGGACATGAAGGAACCGAAACCTCCCATCTTGACGGTCACGTTTTCACACGCTGAAATCGATCGCATATCTGCTTCCCATTGCGGACGTTCCTGCTCCATGAGGCCTGCATGACGTCCGATACCGAGTGGAAACCCCATGTGGTCGAGAACGATGGGCGTCTCGGGAAACGACCTTGCCAGATCCAAGACGTCGGGTAGTTGGGGAGCAAGGACAAACGCGTCGAACGTCAACCCCAACGGTGCCAGATGCGCAAACCCACGCTTGAAGTCTTCATCGCGATAGAGGCCCGGTCCGTGGTCGAAGACACCGGCGAGGATCGATGGGTCCTCGTCCCAAAGCGCCTCCTGTCGAACACCTTTGAACCGGGCTGGTGCTGCCTCTTTGTGAGCCGCCAACGTCTCACGTGCTGTCGGCAGTCGTAGGTCTATCGTTCCGACAATCCCCTCTGCGACGCGGATTCCGCGATAATCTCCGCTCGCCCCCATGGCTGCCTGGCCGTTGTGGAACTCGGTCTGTCCGACGGTTCGAAACTCTTCGGGACCATCCGCGCGGTACATCGTCCGTGACTCGACGACGACGGATGCCACCACGTTGTGTCCGTCGGAGACGTAGTCGACGTAGTCCTCGATGAGGAATCGTTTGCGCCGCATCACCATCTCTATCGCGGGATTTGCCCGGTCGAACAGGTGGTGGTGGGCATCGATGATCGCGATGTCCGGATCGATGGGCGGTTCGATCTCGAATGACATGAAAGTTACCCTTCTAGAGTTGGTCGGCGACGTTGCCGACTATTTGTCTTCGTCGTCCCAGTTCCGGGGCGCGAGATAACCGGTCTGACCAGCTTCGGTTCCCAGGGCGAGAATCGGTCCGTTCAGGTTTTCCTGCCACACAAGCGATTCCATGCCGATATGCAACGGGTGGTCCTGCACCGTGTAAGCGCTCACACCCGTTTCGCTCGGATAGTGGGCGTGCTCTCGCCACGACGGAGCGGACAGCAAGAGATCGCCGGGTTCCCAATCGATCCGTTCGCCGTCGACGATGGAGTACCCCGAACCTTTGACGTGGTAGTTGATGGCGACCGAACTGTGCCGGTGCCCGCGACCTTCGGCGTGGGGTTTGTGGCCTGGTGGGATTTGCGACAGGGTGACGAAGAAGCTACTCGTGGCACCCTGTTTCCGTGCGGTGGACGGGTTGTAGAGCGCCATGATCGTGCGCTCGCCGTCTCCGGGTCGTTGGGACATGAGCGACGACATAGTCGAGTACGGCCAGTGCAAGGGGCGATCGGGGATTGGTTCGATATCGACGAGGAACTCGTACCCTCGTAGTCGAGCGCCTTCCGGTGACACCACATGATCGGGGGCCGAGTGTGTCACTACCGCAACGGGTTCGTCCATGTCGATGGGGCCGTCGACGGGCGTTGTCGCGATCCAGTCGTCTCCGATCGGCTCGTAATAGTGTGTCCCGAGCTGAGCCAGCAACGGCGCGTTCGAGTACGACAAGCGCACCCAGATGTCGTCGCCGTCGTTGTGAAACTGAAACGGCTTCATCGATGGGATCGTGCACACGTCGAGTTCGGCGAGGTGGAGGCTCACGCCGTCCGCGATCGCGTTGCCGTGGTTGCGGATTCCGATGTGCACCTGGGTGGAGTTTCGCCGGATACGCTGGGTTTTCTCGCCGGGAAGCAACACCTCGACGGACACATCGATGCCGGGTGCGAATCCGCGGCGCGTCGACTCCGGATGAACGATGAGCGCCGCCCGTCGCCCGTTGGCAGGCTGCGGCCCGGCTGCAAGCTGGTCCACGACCTTCGCGATCTCATCGCGCGAGACTTTGACCGGTGCCCATGGTGTGGGCAGGTCCAAGTTCGTCCCACTGACGTCGGCTAGGTGGACTCCTGACTCCAAAATAGAGCTGCGGTCGTCTGCTTCTGTGACCGTCATCGATCGATCCTCCTTCTGGTGGCGCGCGTCTCAATCGAGCGCACGTTTCAAGGACGTTAGGCCCGGTGGAGGTATACGTCGAAGACGGATTCAGGGATCGACGCATAAGAAATCCGTTAAGACGTGTCCTTGGAGTCATACGCTTTCGTTGATTAGCCCATGCCGAAATCCGTACTAGGCCTGGTTCGCACCAGCCCGTAGCGTGACCTGGGCCACACGGGCGGTGGCCGACTCCCGGCCCCGTCGCACCGCGAAACTCCGCAAGCGAATCGAGCTACTTGTGCATCCCACGTTTCCCGATCCCGCGCTGACAGCGCCGCGCACCGGGTCTACAGATACATCCACCTCTGCGCCGACGCGTGCAAGGTCGTTGATCAGCGTCTCCCTGGGTAACGGGCTGGAGGGTTACGACTGGGCGGTGTACGCCGTGTTCGCGCCGTTCTTCGCCACGCAGGTATTCGATCCGTCCGACCCGACGTCTGCGCTGCTGTCGACCTTTGTCGTGTTCGGCGCTGGCTTCTTGATCAGGCCGTTCGGAGGTGTTCTGTTCGGATGGTTGGCCGACAAGTTCGGGCGAAAGACCTCGCTTCTCGCGGCGATCGCATGCGCAACAGTGGGGATGTTGCTCATTGCCACCGTCCCGACATACGACGCTGCCGGGCTCGGGGCGGGCGCAATTCTGCTTGTGGCCCGATTGCTTCAAGGCCTGGCCCACACCGGTGAGGTCGCCTCCGCGTACACGTACGTCGCCGAGGTTGCGCCCGCACGGAGGCGTGGGTTGTGGTCTTCGGTCATCTACGTGTCGTTCACCATTGCGATCATCGTCGCAACACTGATGGGCGCTCTCCTGAACAGCGCTCTGTCTTCGGATGCCATGTCGTCTTGGGGGTGGAGAATTCCGTTCGTCGTCGGCTTCGTGCTAGGGATTGTCACCGTTGTCATGCGCCGGCGGATGCCCGAATCCGACGCGTTCACGGCGATGGTCGACACACAGACGACACAGCGCCAGAGCATCGTTTCTGGCCTGTGGAAGTACCGGTCATCGGGGATACGTGTCTTTCTGATCATGGCGTCGCTGTCTGCGCTTTACTACGCCTGGGGTGTGGCCAGCACGACATGGGCGATCAAGGTCGTCGATATCGACGCCACCGAAGCACTCTGGGCGGGCGTCGCCGCCCTGACCGTGAGCATGTTCGTGTTTCCTTGTGCGGGAGCGCTTTCCGATCGAATTGGTCGAAGAGGCAACTTCTTTCTCTTCGGCATCGGAGTCGGAATACTCGCTTATCCAATGGATCAGCTCGCCCGCCAAGGGGTTTTCGGCTTCATGGTTGCGATGACGGTGATGCTCTCGTTGTTCACGCTGGCAGGATCCATTCTGCCGGCGGTTCTGTCCGAACTCTTTCCGACCGAGGTCCGCGCGACCGGAATCGCGCTCCCGTATGCCCTGTCAGCGGTCGTATTCGCCGGAACAACACCGTATCTGCAACAGTGGTTGGCCGAAAACGGTCACCCTCATGCCTTTCCGATCTACCTCTCTGTCGCTGCGGTGCTCGGTGCAGTCGTCATGTATTTCGCGCCAGAAACCAGGGGGACCTCGCTCAACGCGACCGCAGCAGAAAAGCCGCTGTGAAACGTCGGCCCACCGACCGCTCCCAACTGCATTTCAGGTACTTATTTCCATCCGGGAAGACCAACTTCCTCTACTCCGACGAGGCAGCACGCACCCGACCGGAGATGAACAAACGAAACCTCCTCACCCTGGTTCAAACCGCGGAGGCCACGCCGCCGAAGTACTGTCCGAAGACTTCGATGCCATCTGCCGGGTGGCGCCATGAAGAACCTTTGAATCCGTTGCCAATGCTGAGTCGTCGGCGAAGGGGGTAGGGGCGGGCGTGTCATTTAGAGACGCGCCTGACGTCAGCAAGACCCTGGACCGACGGCGCAAGTTTTCAGGTGGACCCGCAGGTCCGTGGCGAGCGTGTCTCGTAGGTTGCCGAAGTCGGGATCAGCGAACACAAATCACGCACGAAACCCCAGCTCCATTCTTGGATCTGTGACCCCAGTACCCATGACAAGCGACTTGAGTCACACGTCTGACCTACTTGATGTGGTCCCATGTTCAGGTCGGTGGTCGAGAAGTAACGGCGTGCTCTCAAGGGCCGTCCGCCGACCAGAAGCCATGGACCTTTGGTGCTCTGCACAAGGCAGCGCGGATTTTTCGCCGCCGCGGCAGCATCTCGAAATACGCAAGGAGTAAGGGTGACCCAAGAAGCAATGAAGTTTGTTCGAGCGCCGCAGTCCCGTACCGCGGGAGAGGTATCGCTCTCGAACGCCACTTCGAGTAAGACGAAGCAACCCACCTCGGAAGTGGCGTCCGTAAATCCCCTGTTTGGCGACAACAAATTGAAGCTCGGTTTGTTCTGTACCAACGGTCACGGCGCGACGCAGACTCTCGCCCCCGACGCACCTGACATTTCGTGGGACCTCTCACGCCGGACCGCCATCGCGGCCGACGAAGCAGGTTTCGAAGCCATCGTTCCCTATGCACGATGGAAGGCCTACGCGGAGAATTCTCCCGGCCACAAGAACGGCACAGTGTTCGACCCCTTCGCTTGGGCTGCCGGGATAGCCTCCATCACCCGGAACATCGGAATCTTCGCTACTTCTCACGCTCCTACTTTGCATCCGATTGTCGCCGCCAAGCAGGCCGCGACCATCGATCACATTTCCGGTGGACGCTTCGCACTGAACGTGGTCGGCGGATGGAATCGTCCGGAGTTAGAAATGTTCGGCGCTCCGATGCGCGAGCACGATGGGCGCTACGAGTACCTTGCCGAGTGGCTGACCGTGCTTCGCCGTCTGTGGACCGAAGACGCCGAGTTCGACCATCACGGCGAATTTTTCGATATCGAACGCGGTACCTCGACTCCCAAGCCACTTCAAAGGGCTGTTCCGATCATGAACGCGGCAGGGTCGCCTCGGGGAATGCGCTTCGCGGCGGAGCACGCCGACTTCTGTTTCGTGATCGTCCAATCGGAGGACCCCGAAGAGATCAGACAGCAGGTCGAGGAATACAAGTCGACTGCTCGTGAGATGTTCGGACGAGACGTCCGCATTTGGACGCATACAGTGGTTGTACAACAGGATACGGATGCCGCCGCCGAGGCGGAGCTCCACAGATTCTCCGTCGAGTACGAGGATGTCGAGAGCGTCGACGCCTGGCTGCGTCTGCTGGAGGTCAACAGCCAACTGCTTCCGCCCGACGTGGCTGCGTCGATGAGGCAACGATTCGCTGCGGGCGCCGGAGGGTTCCCCCTCGTCGGTACCTCTGAGACGATCGCACAGCGGCTTGAGATGTTGAGCAATGCCGGCATCGACGGGGTTCTACTGACGTGGCTGAATTACGACACTGGGCTCGCAAGCTTCGTCCGAGACGTGCTGCCGAAACTGGAGGCGGTTGGCCTTCGTGGATCTGAGCCCTCTGTCTGATCTCGATTTCTCACGGCTTGCCTGCTGCTCTTCGCGATCCGCTAGACGGCCCGTGTCTTGATGAGATCGCGCTTCCACCGGACATCCTTCGAATTGCTGTAAAGAAGGCGCTCTGGGCACCGAACGGCCCCGCCCGCTGTTTGTCGGCGGGCGGGGCCGAAGGTACGAGGGAGCCGACACGAAGTATTCACCCGAGCGGTGCGGTGGCAAATGTCTGGCTGGATCCCAAGGCATGTCCTACCTAGGACGGCCAAAAGCGGGGTCGCCGCGACGGTGCGTTTCGCGCCCAGTTCGGGTAAGGCTGCGTGTGGTCGGACGCTGCACGTCAGCCAGGGAACTGCCAGGATCGGTAGGCGAAACGGGACACAATCGAGGCACCGGTGGAAGGCCATAGCGACGACGCCACTGGTTAGACGCTCTCAGGCAGTGCGGGCTCAGGTGTCCTGTCGGTAGCGGGCAAGTTTGTTGGGGTCGATGTCGACCCCGAGCCCAGCTCCGTTGCGGACGGTCAGTTCGCCGCTGCGGATCTCCAGGGGTCCGGACATGTGTTGGCTTGGGCGATGATTCGCCCTCTCGGGTCGCAGAGCGCGGTGCGCGAGAGGTGTCCCCGCGAGATGACCGGTGTGCTGACGGGGGAGTCGAAGCGGCAGGTGCGAATGCGGCGTTCTCCGGGATCAACGTCGGGAAGCGTCAGTGTCTGGTCAATTGTGATCTTGTTGGGTACGAATCCGCGGACGCGGATGTTGACGATTTCGACCAGATCGTCGGTACCCGATCGGCCGTAGGTCTTGTGGTGCTCGGCGTGGAAGCGCTGCTTGACTTCAGCCAAAAGTGTGTTGTCGATTTTGCCGGCAGGCTAAGGGATTCGGAGATCGAATCGGTGGCCGTGGTATCGCATATCCAAGATGCGATCGATTCGCACGCCTTCATCACCGAGGTGGCTGGTTACGGTTGCAGACAGCTTTTCGAATTCGTCGGCGAACAGGTCCATGGAGAGGTGTTCGGTGCGAAACGGCGTCACGGTCTGATATTCGCTGTCGGCGACAAGGAGACCGAGGCTGCTGAACAGTCCTGTGTGGACGGGGATGATGACGGTCTTGATTCCCAGTTCCCGTGCAAGTGCCGCCCCGTACAGTGGCCCGGCCCCGCGAGGCCACCATGGTCGCCTCGCGGGGATCGCGTCCGCGCTCGCTGGTCGCTTTGACGGCCTTGGTCATGTTGGAAATAGCGACCTCGTAGGCGCCGCGTGCAATCGCGCCGGAGTCGCTGTCAATGCGGTCACTCAGGACGAAGCCACCCGCGCATTCGGCGGTGCAGGATCGGTCTTGCAGCTGATCGGAACCCCGAACAGGTCGCGGAGAAGATCATCTCGCTCAAGCGCACCACGGCGACATCGAATCTGTTGAGCAACTTTCCGCTGTGGAGTCCGCAGGAGCTGGAGTCGTTCTCACCGGTGTTGCCGTATCTGCGGGAAGCGGGAGTCTGGTCACCGCCGCAGGAGCGGACTGGTCGTGGTGAAGTGCATGACCGCGGCGTCACCGGGATCGAAGAGCGTCGCGGATCTCGTCGACGGCCGATTGCTGCAGTGGTGAGAAGAACTTGTCCCGCCGCCACAGCAATGCAATACGCTCGGTGAGTTCGAGGCCGGGAACGGACAACTCCTGTAGTCGGCCCGCAGCGAGGTCGGATTCGACGACGTAGCGCGGGGCGAAGATCGCCCACGCGTTCTCGGCGGCGGCCTGCTTCATCGGTTCGGCATGCCCGAATCTGATGATGAAATTCGGCTCGACGTCGCTGAGCCGGGTGAGCTGTTCCATCAGGTCGCGTTGGTAGATCACCTGCCGCGGCGCTCCGACGAACGGCAGCGCCAATGCCTCGTCTAGGGACAACGCCCTCAACGGGGCGACGAGGCCCGGCCCGGCGCAGAGGGTGATCGGCTCGGTGCGGACGACGTCGGAGGACATAGTGTCCGGGAGGTGCCGCTGATCCCAGGTCACGACGGCGAAGTCCGCCTCACCGGTTTCCACCGCACGCAACGCTTCGTTGGGTTGCGAGCTGGAAAGGGTGATGTCCGCACCGGGCCGGCCACGCTGGAACCGGGACAGAATCGGCGGTAGGAGGTAGCTGCCCACCGCCATGCTCGATGCGATGGACGCGGCACCCCCTCGCCCCGATCCGAGTTCGTCGACGTCGCGCCTGATCTGGGCCGCCGAGGCCAACATTTCCTTCGCCCACTGGTTGGCGCGTTCGCCCGCTTCTGTCAAGAGCATGCGGTTTCCGCGGCGGACGAACAGCTTTGCACCGAGCCATGATTCGAGAGTCCGCAACTGTCCCGAGACGGCCGGCTGGGCGACCATCAGCACTTCCGCGGCTCGCGTGACGCTTCCCTCTTCGACGACGAGCCGGAACACTTCCAGACGTTTGAGCGACAGTTGCGCTTCCATGGTCCCTCTATAAGTAATCGATGATGCGTGTATCGATATCTTGATATTTGCTTTATACCACGGAATCTCTATTGTTAGGTGCATCACAGCCTCGGTGGTATGGATCGCCGATCCGTTCCGCGGGAACGAGGACCACACACCCAGTGCGCACCGATTGCACGGGTGTGTCCGCCCTCGACCACACAACTGGCAAGGAACACGATGAACGTACCGTGGATAACGGAACAGCAAGTACACGAAAGGGTCTCGATCCTCGATGCCATCGAGTCGGTCACCCGATCGATCACCCGTGAAGTCGACGGCACCGCCCGAAACATCCCCAAAACGATGACGACCTGGGAGCCGGCCAGCAGCGCGCACGCCCTCGGCGCCTATGACGAGGGCGCCGGCCTCGTCGCGTTCAAAACCTGGGTCAACACTCCGGCAGGTGCCTCGGCGCTGATGACGCTGTTCGACGCCACTACCGGTACCCCCCGTGCGGTGCTCGAGGCCGGTGCGCTGGGTTCGCTGCGTACTGCGGCGGTCTCCGGGCTGGCGACACGCCTGATGAGTGCCCCCGATGCGTCCGAGCTCGCCCTGATCGGCAGTGGACGGCAGGCATTGGGACAAGTTGCTGCGGTATGTGCAGTTCGACCGATCACCCGGGTACGGGTGTGGAGCCGCTCCGAGAGCAGCCGGACCGGTTTCGCCGCAACGGTGCGCGAAAACCTCGGCATCGACGCCGTCGCCGCGCCCACGCTCGCAGAGGCCGTCGACGGGGCCCCCATCGTCACCCTCATCACCCGAGCGACGGAACCGTTCCTGCCACGAGGACTGTTGTCCCCGGGAACACACCTCAATGCCGTCGGCGCGATCTTGCCGAGCAACGCCGAGTTCGATCCTGCGTTGCTGGCCGACGCCGACCTGACGGTCGTCGACAGCATCGCCAACGCACGTCGATCATCTCGGGAGCTGACCGAGTACTACGGCGAGGACTGGACCCCCGTCAAGACTCTCGGCGACCTTCTCACCGGTGCGGTGGTCCGTCCGCTGCACCCCGCTATGACGATCTTCAAAGGACTCGGGATGGGTCTGGCCGACCTGGCGGTGGCCGCAACGGTGCTCGAGTCGACCAATCACGAAGGAGCACTGGCATGAGATTCCGCACCGACACCGCACTGATCACCGGATCGATCGCACCCTTGATCACCCCGTTCACCGATAGCGGGGCCCTCGACACGGCAAGCCTGCGCCGACTGGTTCAATGGCAAATCGCCGCCGGATCGCACGGCCTGTCGATCGGCGGATCCACCGGGGAGCCGAGCGCACAGACCGTCGCCGAGCGGATCGAGGCGATCGACGTCGTCGCCGACGAGAACAATGATCGTGTTCCCTTCATCGCCGGGACCGGATCGGCCAAGCTGGACGAAACCCTCGAGATCACCGCAGCCGCTCATGCCGCCGGCGCCGATGCGGCCTTGATCATCACCCCCTACTACGCGCGACCCACCCAAGAGGCGCTGTACCGGTGGTACGCCACCATCGCACGGGAGTTCCCGGACCTGCCGATCATCATGTACAACGTTCCCTCGAGAACCGCCGTCGAACTGGACCCCTCCACGGTCGCCCGCCTCTACCGAGACTTCGACAACATCGTCGGTATCAAGGAAACAACGAAGGACTTCGAACACTTCTCCCGGGTGATTCACCAAGCCGGAGAAACCATCTCGGTGTGGTCCGGCATCGAACTGCTCTGCCTGCCCCTGCTGGCACTCGGCGGCGTCGGATTCGTCAGCGCCGTCAGCAACATCGCCCCCCACACCGTCGCGCGAATGTATGAACTGTGGACATCCGGTGATCACGACGGCGCCCGCGCACTTCATTACGCGCTGCACCCGTTGGTGGATCTGCTGTTCGTGGAGACCAATCCGGCACCGGCCAAGTGGGTTCTGCACCAGCAGGGACGGATCACCTCCCCGCACGTGCGGTCCCCGCTCATCACGCCCACATCGACGGGCATCGACCGGATCGAGAGCCTCCTCGGCCAGGCATCGACCATCCTCACCGAAGAAAAGGCGTTCTGATGCGAGTGGCAACGGTCGAACAGGACGGTGATCCGCGGACCGTCATTCTCGACGCAGACGGCCGACCGCGGGACGTGACCGGGCTCACCGGTGTGGTGACCGCAGACGTCGACATCGACAAATTCGCTGCTCTGACCGATCAGGACCTGGGCCGATGCCCGGTGATCGATCTCGACCAGATCACCCGCTGGCTACCGCCGGTCACCGATCCGCGGCGGATCCTCTGCGTCGGTTTCAACTACCACAACCACGCAGTCGAGATGGATAAGGAACCGCCGCAACATCCCACCTTCTTCGTCCGTTTCCCCTCGTCGCTCGTCGGGCACATGGAGCCGGTCGAACGAACGCCGGTATCCGACAGTTTGGACTGGGAGGGCGAGATCGCGATCGTCATCGGCCGCGGCGGCCGCAACATCCGAGCCCACGATGCGGCGCACCACGTCTGGGGTTACACCGCCTTCGCCGACAACAGTGTCCGGGAATTCCAGCTCCACGGAACCCAGGCAACAGCGGGAAAGAACTTCGACCGGTCCGGGTCGGTCGGCCCGTGGCTGGTCACGGCGGACGAGATCGCCGACCCGAAAGCCCTGGAAGTGCACACCTACCTCGGCGACAACCGGGTACAGGCCGGGGTTCTCGCGGATCTGGTATTCGACATTCCCTCGGTCATCGAATATGTCAGCACGTGGACGACGCTGACCCCCGGAGACATCATCGCCACCGGCACGCCGGCCGGGATCGGTTACCGGCAGGATCCGCCCAGATACCTACAGCCCGGGGAAGTGCTGACCATCGACATCCCCGGCGTCACTCGACTCGTCAACCACATCCGCTGACGTACCTCGCCCAAGGCCTCGCCGCCGACGCCCGCTCGTACGCGGTCGGAGCCCACATCCTCAGGGAACTCGGAGTAGGCAGAGTGCGCCTGTTGACCAACAATCCGGCCAAATGCGCGGCGTTGACCACCGACAGGCTCGAAGTCCTCGCCCGCGTCGGGCTCTCGACCAACGCGACCACCGACAATGTCCGTTACCTCCGTACCAAACGCGACCGCATGGGCCATGTACTCGACATCCCCGATGTCACCGACTCGGAAAGAAGCGTGCTGTGACCGCACATCTCGGCGATCAGGTCCTGACACCCCTGAACTTTCTCGAACGCGCGGATGCCATCCACGCCGATCGCACCGCCATGTCTTACCACGACCAGTCGTGGTCGTACGGCGAGTTCGCGGTCACCGCCCGCCGCATGGCCGGCGCCCTCGCGCACCATGGAGTCAAGCCGGGCGACCGTGTCGCGGTCCTGGCCTCGAACACCCCGCTGATGCTGCTCGCGCACTTCGCCGTTCCCTTGGCCGGCGGCGTGCTCGTCACCCTCAACCATCGCCTGGCCGCCCCGGAACTGAAGTACATCGTCCAGCACTCCGGCGCATCGCTGGTCTTGTTCGATAGCGAATTCAGCGCCACCGCAGAATCCTTCAGAATCCGTACACTTGCTGCCGGACAAGTGCTGGACGCGCACGGACCCGAATACGCACGCACGGTCGAGGACGAACGCAGCCTCATCTCACTGAACTACACCAGCGGCACGACCGGCCGGCCCAAGGGCGTGATGTATCACCACCGCGGCGCCTACCTGCAGGCGCTTGCCATGACCCACCACGCCAAACTCGGCCTCGACACCGTTTACCTGTGGACCCTGCCGATGTTCCACTGCAATGGCTGGTGTTTTCCCTGGGCAATCACCGCCGCCACAGGAACACAGGTCTGTCTCGATCGCCCCGACCCCGACACCGTATGGGCCCATCTGCGCAGCGGGGGCATCACCCACTTCAACGCCGCTCCCACCGTCCTCACCAACCTCACTCAACATCGTGAGGCAGACCACGGACCTCTCGGCAGGATCGTCGAGGTAGGAACCGGGGGAGCGCCGCCGTCCCCCACATTGTTGTCCGAATTGACCGCACTCGGCATCCACACCACCCACCTCTACGGTCTCACCGAAACCTTCGGACCTGCCGTGGTGAACGAACCACGCCCCGAATGGAACACCCTCAGCCATACCGATCTCGCCAAAGCAATGGCTGTACAGGGCAACTCCAACATCGTCGGAACAGGAATCAGGGTCCTGGACACCGTCGGCAAGACCGACGACGCCCCGATCGTCGACGTCACCGCTGACGGCACAACTCTCGGGGAAATCGCTGTCCGAGGGAACACCGTCATGCTGGGCTACTACAACGACGACGCAGCGACCGAGGCCGCCCGCATCGGCGAATGGTTCAAGACCGGCGACCTCGGCGTCATGCACCCCGACGGATCGGTGGAAATCCGGGACCGCGCAAAAGACATCGTGATCTCCGGCGGAGAGAACATCGCCACGGTCGAAGTCGAACACGTACTCACATCCCATCCCGCGGTCGCCGAGGCGGCCGTCATCGGCGTCGCCGATTCGAAATGGGGCGAAGTTCCGGTGGCTGTCGTCGCGCTGCGGCCCGGCGCGGACGTGTCCACCGAAGAACTCATCTCCTACACACGTACCCAACTCGCAGGCTTCAAGACACCCAAACAAATCTACTTTCGCGAACTGCCCAAGTCCGGAACGGGGAAGATACTCAAACACGTTCTCCGGGGGCTAATTGCACCGGGAGACGAACAGGTGCTGCAGGTGGATCTGCGGACGAACACCTGAATCTGTTCACAACCGATTCCGCGATGCCGCCCACGTTCGCCAACCAACGGTAAGCAGCGCGGAGTGCGCTCACCCTGCGAGATGCACACCGGACGGTGACCCAGGGGAGCGGACCGGCTGAATTTGCCAGCCGCGATCTCTAGGCCGAAGTTACTGCTATGAGAACGAGCGAACCCCCGGTTGAGCTGGGGGTTCGTGGTTTTCGGTTGTGGTTGTTCTGGCTACCTGACCGTGTGGGGGATGGTGGTGTCGAGGAGTTCGAAGGCCCGTCGTTGGGTGGGCGTGGGGACGGCCA
>NZ_JBHXWI010000015.1:0-183699 GCF_042671975.1 Rhodococcus sp. NPDC127593
ACGTTGCGGTGGAAGATTTCGCCGTACAGGCCGAGGGAGACGACGCCTTCCTGGATGCGGGCGCCGGCGCCTTCGTTGATGCCGATCAGGGGGCGCCCGGTCTTGAGGGCGAGGTCCATGACCTTGACGATTTTTTCGCCGTAGATTTCGCCCAATGAGCCGCCGAAGACGGTGGCGTCCTGGGAGAACACGCAGACGTCGCGGCCGTCGACGGTGCCGTAGCCGGTGACGACGCCGTCGCCGACGGGGCGGTTGTCGGCGAGGCCGAAGTTCACCGAGCGGTGCCGGGCGAGGGCGTCGAGTTCGACAAAGCTGCCGTCGTCCAATAGGGCGGTGATGCGTTCGCGGGCGGTGAGCTTGCCCTTGGCGTGGACCTTTTCGACCGCGGCTTCACCGCTCGGGTGCTGCGCCTCGGCCTGACGATTACGCAGGTCGGCGAGCTTTCCCGCCGTCGTGTGAATATCGGGCGTGACCGCCGAATCTGTGACTGTCATCTATGACTGCTCTTCCCGTCGAGGCTGTCGGAACCTGCGCTGCACCCCGTGGGGTACGCGGTTCGTGGGAGTACCCACTCGGACGCCGCCACTTTAACGCATTACTTATCGATCGTTCACGTGCGCTGCATCACTCTCCTCGCGGAGATGTGATGCACCGTGCTGCTGCTACTGGTCCTCGGTGCGGCCGTGGCGGCGCTCGTAGTCCTCGCGCGTGCGGTCGGCGCGGCGCTGCGCCTTCTCGCCCACGAGGTCCGGATCGAGGCCGTGACTGAGCAGACGGTGGCGACGGTAGATGTTCATCAGCGCGACTGCAAAGTAGAGCAGCGGGAGCAGCAGGAGGGCCATCATCGCCAGCGGAATCCAGATCGGACCGGGGATGAGGAGGAACAACGCGAGTACCGCGACGACGGGAAGCATGAAACGGAGGACGTATCGCACCGATGCGCCCGGCCCGACGAGGTCGTTGCGGACCCAGTCCTGCATCGAATCCGGCAGCGTGCGACCGAACAGATACCCGACGTACTGACTGGGGCTGGGACGCTGCGCATCGGACATGGGTTTCAGGATAGTGCTGACAGACGGAGCGAACTCGACGACGGTGCGTGGCCGAGTTCGCTCCGTTCCCGCTACTGCTGCTCCGCATTCGCGACGATGACGTCCCGGACGTACTGCGCCAGACCGGGGGCGACGTCGTCGTAGTGCCGGCGAAAGCGGTCGTCGGCGAGGTACATCTCGGCGAGGTTCACCTGCATTGCGTGATCGCAGTCGTAGAACCGTTCGATGCCGGTGCGGTGTTCCTCGGCGAGTGCGTTGGCCCGATCGGACCCGGGTTCGACGCCGTCGGCCATCGCCTGCGCGAGCGAGGCCTCGAATGCGTCTCCCTCGGCCTTGATTCGCTTCCAGTCCTCCTTGCCCATCTTCGCGGACCGCTGTTGGGACTGCTTCCACGCGTCGGTGTCGCCCCAGCGCTCTTCGGCTTCGGCGGCGTACTCCTCGCCCGGCCAGTTGTCGCCGAAGATCTCGTTCTGCTCTTCGGGGGTGAGCTGAATGCCCATGCTTCTCGCCTCCATCATCTTCTCCACGGCAGCAGCCATCTCGTGTAAGCGATCGATCCGTTCGCTCAGCAACGCGTGCTGTCGCCGTAGATGCGCGAGGGCATCGACGTCCGGGTCGTCGAGCAGGGCTGCGATCTCCTCGAGGGGGAAACCCAGTTCGCGGTATGTCAGCACGCGGTGCAGACGTTCCACGTCGGCGTCCGAATAGCTGCGGTACCCACCGGGTGTGCGGTCGGACGGTGTCACCAGACCGATCTCGTCGTAGTGGTGCAGCGTGCGCACGCTCACTCCGACCAGCCTGGCGACCACGCCGACCGTGTGTCTCTCGCTCACGTCCTCTACCGTGCAGCCTTACGTCGCGTGAGGGTCAAGTCAGTTGTAGAGATCTTCGAGTTCGTCGGAGAAATTGGTCATCACGACCTTGCGCTTGAGCTTCATGCTCGGTGTGATCTCGCCGTTCTCGACGGTGAGTTCCCGTTCGAGGATGCGGAACTTCTTGATCTGCTCCCACCGGTTCAGTCCGGCGTTGAGTTCCTCGACGTAACCGCCGATCAGGTTGCGGGTCTCCTGGGCGTTCGCGATCTCGGCGAGAGACTTGCCACCCAGGTCGTGATTCTTCGCCCATTCGCCGATCGATTCGGCGTCGAGGGAGATCAGGGCTACGCAGTACGACTTCCCTTCGCCGTCGACGATGAGTTCACCGACGTACGGGCAGATGCCCTTGAACGTGGCCGCCACGGCGGAGGGTGCGACGTATTTGCCGTTGGACGTCTTGAACATGTCCTTCTTGCGGTCGGTGATCCGCAGGTAGCCGCTGTCGTCCAGTTCGCCGATGTCGCCGGTGTGGAACCAGCCGTCGTCGGTGAGCGCTTCGGCTGTGGCTTCGGGGTTCTCGTGGTATCCGCTCATGACGCCAGGACCCTTGACGAGGATTTCGCCGTCGTCGGCGATCCGGGTCTCGGTGCCCGGGATGGGCCAGCCGACGGTGCCGAACCGGTACGCCGACGGGCGGTTGACGAACGATGCGGCACTGGTCTCGGACAGTCCGTACCCTTCGAGGACGACGATGCCGACGGCGTCGAACCATTGCGCGACATCACGATTGAGCGCTGCGGACCCGGAGATGAAGAACTTCAGGCGTCCGCCGAACCGTTCGCGAATCGTGCTGTACACCAGTCGATCCGCGACGGCGTGCTGAACCGAGTCGAGCAGCGACGGACTCTTGCCCGCCTGCTTGGCCTTCGACACCCGAAGCCCGACGCCGATGGCCCAGTCGAAGATCTTCTCCTTGGGTCCGCCCTCGTCGCGCACGGTGGAGACGATCCGCGCGTACGCCTTCTCGAAGATGCGGGGAGCCGCGCCCATGAACGTGGGTTTGACCACCGCGAGGTTCTCGACGATCTTGTCGACGCGCCCGTCGACCGCCGTCGCGAAACCGATCTGCAGCGGCAGGGTGAGTAGGACCTTCCCGAACACGTGGGACAGCGGGAGCCAGAGGTATTGCAGGTCGTCGGCGTCGAGGATGCCGGTGGCGTCGATCGCGGCCGCCTCGTACGTCCACGCCGCGTGCGACAGCCGCACGCCCTTGGGTCTGCCGGTGGTGCCGGACGTGTAGATCAGGGTGGCGAGGTCGTCGGGGTCGATCGCCTCGATCCGGTCGTGCACGGCGTCGGGTGTCTCGGCGAGCAGTTCTTCGCCGAGGTCGTGTAGCTGCTCGAACGTGATCACCCAGTCGTCGTCTCCGGGGTTGCCATCGATCAGGACGACCTTCTCGACGTCGCCGAGTTCGCCGCGGTTCTCGCGCAGCTTGGCCAGCTGCGCGTCGTCCTCCGCGAAGACGACGCGGCTGCCGGAGTTGGCGACGATGTAGGCGACGTCGCCGGCCGTGGTGGTGGGATACACCGTGGTGGTGGCGGCGCCGGCGCACATGACGGCCAGGTCGGCGAGCACCCACTCGTAGCGGGTGGCGGAAGCCAGCGCCACCCGTTGCTCGGCCTGCACGCCGAGGACGATGAGTCCGGCCGCGAGGTTGCGCACACGGTCGCCCGCCTCGGACCAGGTGACGCTGGACCACTGCTTCGGGTCCGCTGCGTCGACGTACCGGAAGGCTTCGCGGTTGGGTGAGTGGGCCACCCGATCCACGAACAATGCGGCTACCGACGGAGCCCGATTCTCGATCTTGGAGCGGTCAATGACCTCGTCCGACGCGCGCTGAGCTGCCATGTATCGATCTTAGGAACCGGGGCCGCTCGGGGGAGTGGTTTCGGCGCAGGTCAACCGATCTCGGACGCGACCTTGCGGGGTTTCGTGACGATGGCCAGAGACATGACGGCGGCGATCGCGCAAAGCCCGCCCGCGACGTAGAACGCGGAGTCGTATCCGCCGAACTGGTCGCGCACCAGTCCCGCGAGGAACGCCACGATGCCGGCGCCGATCTGGTGCGACGCCAGTACCCAGCCGAACACGATGGGTGCGTCGCCGCCGAAGTGCTTGCGGCACAGCGCAACAGTCGGGGGTACGGTCGCCACCCAGTCGAGTCCGTAGAAGATGACGAACGCGAGCATCGGCGGGTGCACGGTGTTCGCGAACAGGATCGGCAGCAGCATCAGCGAGATCCCGCGCAGAAGGTAGTAGATGCCGAGGAGCTTGCGTGAATCGAACCGGTCGGTGAACCACCCCGACGCGATGGTGCCGATCACGTCGAAGATCCCGATCACCGCCAGCAGGCTCGCCGCCGCCGTCACCGGCATGCCGTGGTCGTGCGCGGCCGGGACGAAGTGGGTGCCGACGAGTCCGTTGGTGCTCGCCCCGCAGATGGCGAACGTGCCGGCCAGCAACCAGAACACCCGGGTCCGCGCCGCCGACACCAGCACCGTCACGGCCCGGCCTGCGGCGCCGCCGCGACCGGTCGGGACGGGTGGTTCCGCGACGTAGTCGGGCGCGGCGCCGTACGGCACCGTCCCGACGTCCGACGGCCGGTTGCGCAGGAACACGAGCACCAACGGCACGACGGCGAGGGCCGCGAACGACACCGTCAGCGCCACGGTCTGCCAGTTGTAGTGCTCGGCGACCATCGCGAGGATCGGCAGGAACACCAGTTGTCCGGCGGCGCTGCCCGCGGTGAGGATGCCGGTCACGAGGCCGCGGCGGGCGACGAACCAGCGGTCGACGACGGTGGCCACGAAGGCGAGCGCCATCGAGCCGGTGCCCAGCCCGACGAGCACGCCCCACAGCAGCACCAGTTGCCAGGTGGCGGTCATGAAGACGGTCAATCCGCTGCCGGCGGACACCAGGACCAGCGCCGCGGTGACCACCCGCCGCATGCCGAAGCGTTCCATGAGCGCCGCCGCGAACGGCGAGGTCAACCCGTACAGCACCAGGTTGATCGACACCGCGGAGGAGATGCTCGCCCGCGACCAGCCGAAGTCCTCGTGCAGGGGATCGATCAGGATCGAGGGCGCCGCCCGGAAGCTGGCGGCTCCCACGAGGGCGAGGAACGCGACGACGGCGACCAGCCAGGCGTAGTGGAGGCGCGGCGGGGCCGTCTGGGTAGGAGGTGCCGGGGGCGCGATTTCGGACGTCACGACGGTAAGTCTGCGGGACGGCGTCCCGCCGGAACAGTTGCCGGAATGACAACATGTGAAAGAATCTGGCCATGGTTGAACGTCATCGGGTGGTCGTGCTCGCCCTGGACGGTGTGATCCCGTTCGAACTCGGCATTCCGTCGCGGGTCTTCGGCCGGGCGCACGACGCCGACGGGAACTCGCTGTACGAGGTGCAGACCTGCACGGCGGACGGCCGGCCCGTGCGTTCGGACGCCGACTTCTCGGTGTCCGTCGACCACGGGCCCGAGTTGCTGGCCGAGGCCGACACGGTGGTGATCCCCGCGTCCTACGAACTCGGCCCGGCCTACGACGACGGTCGTCTGCCCCCGAACCTCGAGGCGGCTCTCGCCTTCGTCCGTCCCGGCACGCGCTACGTCTCCATCTGCACCGGTTCCTACATCCTCGCCGCGGCGGGTCTGCTCGACGGACTGCGCGCCACCACGCACTGGCGCAACGCCGAACACTTCCAGCGCACCTATCCGCAGGTCCGGGTCGATCCCGACGTGCTGTTCGTCGACGAGGGGCACATCCTCACCTCGGCAGGCGTCGCCGCCGGACTCGACCTCTGCCTCCACATCGTGCGCCGCGACCACGGCTCCGACGTCGCCAATCAGGTGGCGCGCCGATGCGTCGTCCCACCCTGGCGCGACGGCGGGCAGGCGCAGTACATCGAGCGGCCGATCCCGGAGACCACCGCCGAGTCCACCGCGGCCACCCGGGACTGGGCTCTGGATCGGCTGGCTGAGTCGCTGACGCTGAGCCGGATGGCCGCGCACGCGAACATGAGCGTCCGCACGTTCACGCGGCGGTTCGGTGAAGAGGTCGGCACCACCCCGAACCGCTGGCTGATCACTCACCGGGTCGACCGCGCGCGACAACTCCTCGAGACCACCGACCTGTCCGTCGACGTCATCGCCCGCGAGGTCGGTTTCGGGACTGCGGTGTCACTGCGTCAGCACATGGGCGCCGTGCTCGGCGTCCCACCGTCGGCGTATCGCAGAACATTTCGAGGCCAGGCAGTTCGGGCGGTCTGATGGAACCGGTGATGGCGCAGTTCACCGGAAATCGTCAGTCGGGGGGATACCGGGTTTTCGCCGCAGCTGAACAGAGGCTGTCAGCACACGGAGGCCCAACGAGATCAGGATCAGGTTGCCGATGATCTGTACCGACACGACTGCCCGCGCGGCCTCCGTGGTGGCTGCGATGTCACCGAACCCGACCGTGGCGAAGACCGTCAGGGTGAAATAGAGGGCGTCGAGACGGGTCAACGCTTCGTTGAAGTTGTCCGGACCCGAGTGTGAGAGTAGAAAGTACGTCGTCGCGTAGGCGACGAGGTAGACCCCCACTGTCACTGCCAACGCCTCGACGGCCTGCGCACGAGGGTATTCGGCACGCAGCACCATGCGGATCTGCCAGACGTACACCGTGCAGACCACCACGAGACCCCCGATTACCAGCGACGTGGTGCGCAGGTTGTCGACCGTGGTGAAGGGCAGCAGGAAGTACGCGGTCATCAGCACGGTCGTGGCACACACCGGGCGCAGCACCGCCGGCACCACTACACGCATCCGCGCATGTCGGGCGAGACTCCGCACACCGTCGTCGGCCAACGATTCGTCGGACATGACGGCGCCCCTTCTCGGCGATGGTGCGACCCGAGGTCGCTACCTCCATTTTCCGCCGATCGAGGAGCCGATCGGTGCACATTGGTCGTCTTTGTGCCTCGGACGGGCAATGTGCTGCGATCGCCTCCGTGCACGGCGGAAGATGGAGATACGACGGGAAGGTGTGCCGTCGCGAGGAAGGACACGCCGCCGGTGAGGGGTAGTCACGTGAACAGATCAGGTGCCGCCGATACCAGCGATCGTGCCCGACGCTGGTGGGCGCGTGTGGCGTTCGTGTTCGCCGTCGGCGCGGCGGCGGTACCCGTGTTGTTCGCCGGAGTGCTGGGCACCGTGGCATTGCTCATCGTGGGGACCGGTGGCGTCGTGGTGACGGTGGCGGCGTTGTACTGGTTCCTCACCCGGCGCGGAGCGCTCAGGTGGATCGCACTGGGAGTGGCGATCGTCGCACCGATCGTCGTTCTGACCCTGTTCATTCGTGCGCACCTGCTGTGGGTGGTGCTGCTCGCGTACGGGCTCGCTCTACTGGCCGTCGTCTGCGCCCGCGCCGCCTTGCGTCGCAGACGTGCGGAGACGGGCATGCCCGAATACCCCGCACCGACACCACAGCACCCGTTCGTGATCATGAATCCGCATTCCGGTGGCGGGAAGGTCGCGAAGTTCGACCTGAAGCGCAAAGCTGAAGAATTGGGCGCCGAAGTCGTGCTGCTCGAAGGTCCGGACACCGTCGATGTCACCGCCCTGGCCCAGCAGGCGGTCGCGCAAGGGGCCGATCTGCTGGGGGTGGCGGGCGGAGACGGGACGCAGGCTCTGGTTGCGGCGGTCGCGGCCCGACACCACCTGCCGTTCTTGGTGATCAGCGCCGGAACCCGCAACCACTTCGCGATGGATCTCGGACTCGATCGCACCGACCCGAGCCGATCGCTGGACGCACTCCGGGACGGGGTCGAGTTGCGCGTGGACCTCGGCACCATCAACGGCCGACCCTTCGTCAACAACGCCTCGTTCGGGGTCTATGCCGAAATCGTGCGCAGTCCCGCATACCGCGACGACAAGACCGCGACAGTCCTGACGTTGCTCCCCGATCTGCTCACCGGGCAGACCGGCCCTCGATTGGTCGCGCGGATCGGTGAGACTACCGTCGAGGAGCCACAGGCGGTCCTGGTGAGCAACAATCCCTACGGCAACAGTGATCTGGCGGGTCTGAGTCGCCGGGACCGTCTCGATCGGGGCGTCCTCGGCGCGGTCACCGTGTCGGTGGCGAACACCCGGCAGGCGGTCGGTCTGCTGCGCCGCACCAATGTTCGCGGTTTGACGCAGGAAACGGCGATCGAGGTGGTCGTCGACGCCGATGCCCCGGAGATCGCCGTGGGAGTCGACGGCGAATCTCTCCTGCTCCGCACTCCGGTGCGGTGCACCGTCGAACCGGACGCCTTGCGGGTGCGCGTGCCCAGGACGAGGCCCGGGGTGCGCCCCGCTGCGCCTGTGTTCGACTGGGTTCGCCTGTGGCAGGCGGCGTACCGCCCACACGTCGCGTCCGGGTCGGCGCCCCGAGGCTGACGGAGTCGGTTCAGCCGTCGGTCGGATCGCCGGTGTGGTCGGCTCGACTGTGAAAGGCGGTCACGGCGGACTCGACGGTGGGGTAGAAGTGCGACGAATCGAACCTGTCGCCCACCCCGAACCGGATGAGCTGGTCCTTGATCGGACCTTTCATCTCCGCGAACGCCAACCGGATCCCGTTACCCTCGAGATAGGTGTCGAGGTCGACGAGTTCGTCGACGGCGGTCGTGTCGAGGCCGGTGATCGGCTCGGCCGCCACGATCACCCATTCGACCGGGGCCGGGGCCTTCGCCACCACCGAGCGCACGTATTCGTCGAAGATCTCGCCGTTCGCGAAGAAGAGGGGAGCGTCGAAGCGCACCAGTACCAGTCCGGGGATGCGTTGTCCGCCGGGGTGGCGTTCGACGTCGTGGAAGCCGGGGCGGTCGGTCGTCCGGACGAGTTCCGTGCGGTACGGCTGCCAGGCCTGCGCGACCACCGCGACGAAGGACAGCCCGATCGCGACGAGGATTCCCTGCAGCACGCCAACCAGGGCGACCCCGAGGAACGCCGCGATGGCGAGTCCGAACTCCACGGTGCTCATGCGCCACATCCGGATCATGCCGTTCACGTCCACCAGCGCCGTGGCGGCGACGATCACGACGGCCCCGAGCGTCGCGTCGGGGAGGTAGGTGGTGACCCCGGGGGCGACGAGAACGAAGACCAGGACGGCGAGTGCTCCGACGACGCACGCCAGTTGGGTGCGGGCGCCGCTCTGTTCGGCCACCGGGGTGCGTGACCCGCTGGCGGAGATGGGGAACCCGCCGAACAGTCCGCCGGCGATGTTGGCCACGCCGACCGCCTTCATCTCCGTGCTGCCGTTCACGTCGTCGCCGTGCCGGGCGGCGAACGTGCGGGAGAGAACGCCGGTGTCGGCGAAGGCGATCAGGGCGATACCGGCGGCGGGGCCGACGAGGCTTCCCACGTCCCCCCAGTCGACACCGCCGAACGACGGCAACGGCAGGCCGGCGGGCAGGGCGCCGACCATTCCGATGTCGTCGGTGAGTCCGAGTGCGGCGGACAGGGCGATCGCCCCGGCCACGGCCACGAGGACTCCGGGGATGCGGGGCAGCCAGATGCGGAACCCGACGATGACGGCGAGGGATCCGATGCCCATTGCGGCGGCGACGGGATCGATGTTGCCCTGTACCACGGACCGTCCGATCTCCCCGATCTCTCCGATGAGGCCGGACGCGTCGACGGAGAACCCGAGCAGCTTGGGTAACTGGCCGACTACGACGATGAGCGCGATCGCATTCAGGTAGCCGAGCCGGATGGGCTTCGACAGCAGTTCGGTCACGAAACCGAGATGCAGAAACCCGCCGACGAGAAGAATCAGGCCGACGAGCACACCGAGGACACCGGCCAGGGCGAGTGCGCTCTCCGGGTCATCGGCCACGGCGAGAGGCAGTACCGCCGCGGCGATGAGTGGTGCAAGTGACGAGTCCGGGCCGAGCACGAGGATTTTCGACGGTCCCACCGCGGCGTAGGCGAGGAGCGGAATGATCGTGGCGTAGAGGCCGGCGTAGGCGGGCAATCCGGCCGCCTCCGCGTATCCCATCCCGGCGGGAATGAGCAGGGCCGTGAGGACGAGACCGGCGGTGATGTCGGGGCGCAGCCATTCCCGGTGGTACGCCCGCGCCGTCGCGATTCCGGGTAACCGGGCGAGGCTTCCTGTCCAGGCCATTCATGGATTATCGCCCCATCGCCGCGGCACGGTCCGCCATTTCAGGGCAAACGAGTTCACATCAGTTTCCCGGCGACCCGGTGCCGGCACCTGGTTCGCCGAGCTCGCCACCCGGGTGCAATTCCACTGCAACGACACCCGCCCTCTCGGCGTGGTGGACGAACTCGGCGCCCGGACCGAAGAACAGCCGGGGGCGCACGGCGTCCAGGCCGATCGGCCACAGCGTGCCGTAGTGGATCGGCACGGCCAGGCCGGCCTCGACCAGACGCGCGACGACCGCGGCCCGAGTCGGGTCCAGGTGACCCTTGCCGAGAGTCGGACCCCAGCCCCCGACGGGTAGTAGCGCGAGGTTCACCGGGCCGACGTGGTCGGCGAGATCCGGGTACAGGTCGGTGTCGCCGGCAAAGTAGGTCCGCCGGTCCCCCTCGACGACGTACCCGACCGCGGGCGCGAGCTCCGGGCCGCGCCGCCAGCGCCGGCCGTCGTGTCGGGCGGGCACGGCGCGCACGGCGACATTGCCGATCCTGGTCTCGTCGCCGGGGCGCAGCAACACCATGCGGTCGGCGAACTGGCGCAGCGCGGGCAGACCGTCGATCGCCCGCCACGGGGCCACGATCGGGACGCCCGGATCGAGTAGCCGCAGCGACGGCAGGTGGGTATGGTCCGCGTGCAGGTGCGAGAGCAGGACGGCGTCCGGGTTGCGCACGTGCGGCCCGATCGGCGCGGGCCCTCGGCGGCGGCGTAGGTGCGCGACGCGGTCGGTGAGCACCGGATCGGTCAGGATGACCGTCCCGCGGTCCACGATCAGTGCGCTGGCATGTCCGAGCCACCGCACCCAGGATGCGGCGGCATTCGAACCCGGCGTCGCGCTCACGACCCTTACGATTCCAGACGACGGAAGGGTTGCGATGCGCACGGTGGGCGACGTGGTGCGACTGCTCGTCGAGTTCCTCGTGCTCTGGGGCTCGTCGGCGCTCGCGCTCATCGTGCTCGACCGCATCCTCGGCGGCATCACCCTGGACCAGTCGAGCTTCACTCCGCTACCGACGCTCCCGGCCGCGCTGGTGCTCGCGCTGGTGTTCGGCCTGCTCAACGCCGCACTGTGGCCGGTGATGATGCGGTTCATGTCGTGGATCGGCCCAGTGCTGCTGTTCGTCGGGACGTTCCTCGCCGGCGGTGTAATCATGCTGTTGACGCTGTACCTGGTGCCGGTCGCGGCAGTGGACCAGCTGAGCGATTCGTTCGTCCTCGCGGCACTGCTCTCGCTGGTCACCTCCGTGGTCTCGGGCGCAATCGCGTCCCGTTCCGATACCGCGTACCGACTGATGCAGGTGCGCCGACAGCGGTTCCGGTTGCGTCGCAACGCCGCGCTCGTGGACGCGTCCCCGGGGCTGCTGTGCATCCAGATCGACGGCCTCGGTTACGACGTGCTGCGTCGCGCAATCGCCGACGGCGTGACGCCCGGGCTGGCGAAGTTGGTGCGCGAGACCCACCGGCTGGTGCCGTGGCACACCGACTGGAGCAGTCAGACGGGTGCAACCCAGCTGGGCGTGCTGCACGGTTCCAACCACAACGTGCCTGCGTTTCGCTGGTACGACAAGACGACCGAGCACCTTTCGGTGTTCAGTAACCCCGCCGACAACGAGCGGCGCGAACTCGAACGAACCGACATCCCCGGCCTGCTGGCGCACGACGGTGCGAGCCGCGGCAACCTGTTCACCGGCGGCGCGCACGACAACGTGCTCGTCGTCAGCCGCATGCGTGGTGCCCGCCTCGGCGGCGGTGCCGGATACAGCGACTATTTCGCTGACCCGGCGAGCGCGCTGCGCACGTTCATCCGGATGGTCGCGGAACTGCAACGGGAACTACGCCAGTCACTGCGGCAGAAGCGAAAGGACATCCAGCCGCGGGTGCCGCGTGGCGGGGTCTATCCGTTCGTGCGGGCGTTCGCGACCGTGCTCGCCACCGACGTCGCCGCCGCCGCGGTGGTCGGCGATCTGATCAAGGGGCGCAGCGTTGTCTACGTCGACCTGATCGGCTACGACGAGGTGTCGCACCATTCCGGCATTTCGCGGCCCGAGACCCTCGCGGTGCTGACCAAACTCGACGACGTCGTCGAGATGCTGCTCGCGGTGGTGGAGCAGGCCGATCGGCCCTACCACGTCGTCGTGCTGTCCGATCACGGACAGAGTCAGGGCGCGACCTTCCTGCAACGCTTCGGGGAAACTCTGGGGCAGTTGGTCGCCCGGCTGGCCGCGCAGCGCGAACCGGCCGCGGTGAAGCGTCACTGGTACGAGCGCGAATCCGACGTTTCCCGACAGCCCGGGGCGGAGGGGCGCGGCTACGCCGCGGCCAGCGTGCACTCGCCGACGGCTGGCGAGGAGGCGCACGCCTCCGCAGGCGAGCCGATCGTGCTCGGCTCGGGCAATCTCGGTCTGGTCTACTTCCCGCACCTGCCCGGACGCGCGGATGTCAACGCCATCGAGGCCGCCCATCCCGGGCTGCTCACCGGGCTGCGCGAGCATCCCGGGGTCGGCTTCCTGCTCGTTGCCACCCCCGGCGGATCCGTGGTGCTCGGCCCCCACGGCCAGGTCGACGTGACGACCGGCGAGGTCACCGGCGAGGACCCGCTCGCGGTGATGGGCCCCGACGCGCTGGTGAAGGTGCGACGCACCGACACCTTCGACAACGTCGCCGACATCATGGTCGGCGGCACGTACTGGCCCGAGACCGACGAGGTCGCGGCGTTCGAGGAGCAGGTCGGCTCACACGGTGGCATGGGCGGACCGCAGAGCACCCCGTTCGTCATCTACCCCGGTGATCTGCCAGCACCGCCCGACCCGCTGCACGGCGCCGAGAACCTGCACCAGGTGCTCGTCGGGTGGCGGGATCTTCGACGGGACCGCGCGCAGCGGTGACGAAGCGGACGCGACAACCCTCAGCGTGCGCGTCGCGGGTCGACCGCGACGGAGGCAGGGATCGGTGCGCTCGGTCGCGTGTGCCGCCGGCGACGGAGCGCCTTCTCCGCCTCCACGACGATCGGGATGATCAGCGACCAGCCGAGGCAGGCGAGCCACTGGCCGCCCGTCAACGACGTCGTCATGAGAAGGTCCTGGAGGAAGCCGATCTCGACCGCGAACACGGTGACGACGATCGGAACCGACAGGATCTTCAGTGCGGTGAGGATCGGTGCGGTGAGACCGGATTCGGGATCGCGCCGCATGACGAGTCCGGCGAGGATGGACCCGAACGACAGCACGACGAAGGCCGTAGTCATGGGCACGCTCGCCTCGGTCGTACTCATGTCGCCCGGCGCGAGGAGCATCGCGGCGAGCGTGACGGCGAACTGCAGGACTCCGTATGCCAGCCATTGCACGAACGCCGTCCGGTTGGCGATCGGCAGCCGGGGGTCGCGCGGAGGCTTGTTCATCAGGTCCGGCGGCGCCGGGTCGAGCATGATGACGGCGACCGGGAACAGTGTGATGAAGAAGTGCTGGAACAGCACCATCAGCGGGGTGAGCGCGACGCCGTCGTTGATGTCGAAGATGCTCGCGACGAGGAACAGCAGAACCAGCGAGAAGAGTTTGGACATCTGGTACCGGATGTACGAGACGATCTTCTCGTAGATGTTGCGGCCCAATCGGATCGCGGTGATCAGGGTTCCGAAGTTGTCGTCGGTGAGGATCATCTTGCCGGCCTGTTTGGTGACTTCGCTGCCCGATCCCATGGCGACGCCGATGTCGGCCTTCTTCAGTGCTGCCGCGTCGTTGACGGCGTCCCCGGTCATGGCGACGACCGCGCCGCTCTTCTGCATGATGTCGGCGAGGCGGAGCTTGTCCTGCGGGGTGACGCGGCCGAATACGTGCAGGTTCGGGAGGGCCGCCGCCAGGTCGTCGTCGGTCATCGCCTGGAGTTCGGGCCCGCCGATGGCGCCCGGTCCGAGACCGAGTTCGGCGCCGATCGCGGATGCCGTGATCGCATGGTCGCCGGTGATCATGCGAACGTCGATGCCTGCCGCGTGGGCGGTCCGCACGGCGTCGATCGCCTCCGGCCGCAGCGGGTCGATGATGCCGACCATGCCGACGAACGTGAGGTCCTCCACAAACGACATGGGGTCGGCCCCCACGGCCTCCTCCTGCCCGTCGAGCCGGCGGGCGGCGAACGCCAGTACCCGCAGGCCCTTCTCGGACATGGTCCGGTTCGCTTCGGTCAGCTCCTCCCGGACCTCGTCGAGTGGTGCCACCTGCCGGCCCGGCCGGTAGGCGGTGGCGCATCGGGCGAGGACCACGTCGGGGCCGCCCTTGACGAGCTCCACGAACCGGGTGCTGCCGTCCACCTGGAGATGGTGGAACGTCGCCATGAACTTGTAGGCGGAGTCGAACGGCACCTCGGCGACGCGGGGATACGTTTGCCGGGTGAGTGGGGCGTCGACGCCGACCTTGGCGGCGAGCACGACCAGCGCGGCCTCGGTCGGATCGCCGACGACCTCCCCGGTGTCGGAGACGGTGGCGTCACTGTCGAGGCACAGCCCGTACGCGAGCAGGGTGAAGTCGGGGACGGCATCACCCGCGACGTGGGTGATCCTCCCGGTCTTGCTGTATCCCTCGCCGTCGACGGTGTACCACCGGCAGTGGAAGTACAGCGACCGCACCGTCATCTGGTTCATCGTCAGTGTGCCGGTCTTGTCCGAGTTGATCGCGCTGGTGGCGCCGAGGGTTTCGACGTCGGTGAGGTTCTTCACGACGGCCTTCGCCTCGGCCAGCTGGCGGGCCCCGAAGGCCAGCATCGCTTGCACGAACGTCGGCAGGCCGGTCGGGATCGCGGACACCCCCATGGAGATACCGAGCAGCAGCACCGTCGTCAGGCTTTGTCCGCGGATCACCCCGAGGACCACGATGAGAGCGACCGCCGTCCAGGCGATGATCCCGAGCACCTTCGTGAGCGAATTCAGTTCGCGCTGAAGCGGAGACTTGCTCGGCGCGACGGCCGACAGCATCGACGCGATCTCGCCCATCTGCGTGTTCATGCCGGTTTCGGTGACGACCATGGTGGCGGTGCCCCGGGTGACGGACGTGTTCTGGAAGGCCATGTTGCTGCGGTCGCCGAGGGAGACGTCGGCGGCGCCGAGGGTCTGAGGGTCCTTCGGGACGGGCGCGCTCTCACCCGTCAGCGCCGCCTCCTGGGTCTCGAGGGTCGCCGACGTGAGCAGTCGACCGTCGGCGGGGACGACGTCGCCGGCCTCGAGGTGCACGATGTCGCCCGGTACGAGGTCGGTGGCGGCGAACTGAACCAGCGTCCCGTCCCGGGTCACCCGAACCAGTGGTGTCTGCATCTTCGCGAGCGCGTCGACGCTGGCGCGCGCCTTCAGTTCCTGTTGAGTGCCCAGCACGACGTTGAGCCCGACGAGTGCCGCGACGATGATCGCAGTCGGTACCTCACCGATGACGACGCTGACGACCGCCACCGCGATCAGCATCAGGTTCATGAGGTCCTTCAACTGCTGCAGCGCGATCGCCCACGTCGACGGCGCCGGCTCGGAGGCGATCTCGTTGGGACCGTATCGTCGGCGCCGTTCGTCCGCTTCGCCGGCCGTCAGACCGGACTGCCGATCGGACGCTGTTGCGGCCACCACGGCGTCGGCGTCCTGGGCGTGCCAGGCCGTGCGCGCCTGCGCGGGTTCCGTGGAGACCATGACCGCTCGTCCTTTCCGGCTCGGATTCTCAGTAGGGGGTGGGGATCCAGTGCAGTGGCTGCCTCGGCGCCTCGTAGCCGTGCGGGCCTCGCCGCTCCGGCAGGGTGATGTCGGGGCGGTGGAGGGGTTCGTAGGGGATCTGGCTCAGCAGGTGGCTGATGATGTTGAGCCGACCGCGTTTCTTGTCGTCGTTGACCGCGACGTACCACGGTGCCCAGCCGGTGTCGGTGAAGTGGAACATCTCGTCCCGCGCCCGCGAGTAGTCGTACCAATGGGTGTACGACTTCAGGTCCAGGTCCGACAGCTTCCAGATCTTCCGCGGGTCGTCGATCCTGCTCTGCAGGCGCAGCGTCTGCTGTTCCTCGCTCACCTCCAGCCAGTACTTCAGCAGGATGACGCCGGAGTCGACGATCGCGCGTTCGACCGTCGGGACGAGTTGGAGGAACTGCTGCGCCTCCTCCTCGGTGCAGAAGCCCATCACCCGTTCGACGCCCGCGCGGTTGTACCAACTGCGGTCGAAGATGACGACCTCACCGCCGGCCGGGAGATGGGGCAGATACCGCTGCACGTACATCTGCGACTTCTCGCGAGCGGTCGGGGCGGGTAAGGCGACGACACGGAACACGCGGGGACTGACCCGCTCGGTGATCGCCTTGATCACGCCGCCCTTCCCGGCGGTGTCGCGACCCTCGAAGACGATGCAGATCCTCGCGCCC
Source organism: Rhodococcus sp. NPDC127593 (assembly GCF_042671975.1). NCBI lineage: Bacteria > Bacillati > Actinomycetota > Actinomycetes > Mycobacteriales > Nocardiaceae > Rhodococcus > Rhodococcus sp. NPDC127593. The sequence goes on from NZ_JBHXWI010000015.1 coordinate 16,474, forward strand.
GACGATTTCACCCACTCCTGCAATTCGACGAGTTCGCCGTGGAGCGGCCGGAGCAGGCGGCGGTACTCCTTGTTCTTCATCGGCTCGGCCGGCTCGGCAGTGTCGGGTAGGGGCTGCAGGAGCCCGGATTTCGCCTGCTTCGATTTCTTTCCCACGATGTGTCCCCGCCCGATGGATCAGACTCGATCCGGCTTCCAGGTCGACACCGCCCAGATCACCACGACGTCGAGCGCGATGATGAGCAGCGACCACCACGGGTAGTACGGAAGCCACAGGAAGTTGGCGAGTATGGAAACGGACGCGATCACGATCGCGGACACCCGCGCCCATCCCGCGCCGGTGAACAGCGCGAGGCCGACCCCTGCGACGAGCACACCCAGCACGATGTGGATCCAGCCCCAGGTGGTCAGGTCGAACTTGTAGACGTAGTTCAGCCCGGCCACGAATACTTCGTTCTCGGCCACCGCGGCAATGCCTTGGAAGAACTGGATGATGCCTACGGTCACCATGATGATGGCCGCCCCGATCGAAGTGCCTGCCGCGACACCCTGCTTCACCGACGTTGTCTCGGACATGACCGTCCCTTTCCCTTCTGCGAGCCGGGCGGCCCGGTAGGTTCATTGTCCGCCGTTCCACCCGTCTCAGTCGTGAAACAGTGTTTTCGTGCCTACTCGAATTCTGGACTCATTCCAGGCTCAGACGCAATCACAGTCCTCGCGCCGAACCGTGTTGTTCGAGAGACCATTTCGTGTCTTGACGGCGGATTGCGGCGGGACGACGATTATCCGATGACCGGCGATGACGAATTGCTGCAGGTCGAACAGGTCATCGAGCGTCTGATCACTCGGTACCCGTCCGTCTCGTCCGTGGACGTCGAGCACACCGTGCGCACCGTCCACAAGCGGCTCGCGGAAAGCAGGATCCGTGATTTCGTTCCGCTTCTGGTCGAGAAGGCGGCTCGACGTGATCTCGACCGTGCGCTGACGTCACCCGCTGCCGGTGACATCGCGCTCTAGCGGTGTCGTCCCCGGGTGGTGAATACTGGTGAAGAAGCCGTATGTGGCTGTCGCTGCTGTCTTCAGAAGAGAGGTCCTGCAGTGAACGACACCGATTTCGACGAACTCGGGCCCATCGACTATCTCGTCGTCGAGTTTCCCGCCGACCGAAAGCCGGACGGATCGGCGCTCCCACTTCTCCTCGATCTCGTCGAACGGGAAATCATTCGAGTGCTCGACCTGATCTTCGTCCGCAAGGAAGCCGACGGATCGCTCGCCGGTGTCGCCATCGAGGACCTCGGGCTCGAGGGCGGTATGGACGTGACGCTGTTCGCCGAGGCTGCGACGGGTCTGATCGACCGAACAGACCTCGAGGAGGCGGCTGCCATACTGGCCCCGGGTTGTTCCGGAGCGATCCTCGTCTACGAGAACTGCTGGGCCGCACCGTTCGCATCGGCTCTACGTCGCGAGGGTGCCCAGCTCGTGGCATCCGGGCGCATCCCCGTCCAGGGTATTCTGGCGGCGCTCGACGCGCTCGACGACGCACGGTGATTCGAGGAACACACGATGCCTGGTCTACTCCGCGGAATTGCCCGAACCGCCGTTGTGGCGGGCACCGCGGCCGCCGTCTCCAACCGAGTGTCGCGGCGGCAAGGTCAGCGGTGGGCCGCGAACCAATCTGCCCCACAACAGGAGACTGCGCCGCCGCCGCCTCCTCCGCCGCCGGCGCAGCCCGCACCGCCATCCGGTGGTACGGATCGCATTGCCACTCTGAAACAACTCGGTGAACTCCGCGATCAGGGAGTCCTCACCGAGGAAGAGTTCAACACCGAGAAGGCCAAAATCCTGGCCTCCTGACCGAAACACCGACTGGACGGAGCGTCGAAATGGAAGGCTTCTGGGAGTTTTTCTGGTTCATCTTCGTCTGTTTCGCTTTCGCGGCCTACTTGTCCGTGTTGTTCTCGATCATCTCTGACCTGTTCCGGGACCGCGAGACTTCTGGGTGGGTGAAGGCGATCTGGATCTTCTTCCTGTTCTTCGTTCCGTTTCTGTCGGCCCTGATCTACCTGATCGTCAGGAGCGACAGCATGGCGAAGCGATCGATGGCCGCCGCTCATCAGGTCAAGCAGGCCCAGGACTCCTACATCCGCGACGTCGCCGGACAGTCTCCGGCTCAGCAGATCGCGGATGCCAAGGCGTTGCTCGATTCCGGGGCGATCACCGACGCCGAGTTCCAGGCGATCAAGGCGAAGACGCTGGCGTAGCGTCCGCCGGCGTGTTGTCGGTCGGCACAGCGGACGTGCGAGCCGGGCGAATGAGCAGTTCGAGCGCGGCGAGCGCCAGGAGGGCGACGAGCACTATCCACAACACGACCAGTCCGGTGGGGTAGCGCCAGAACATCAGAAGCAGAACGCCCACGCCGATGATGGCGCAGCGCAGCGGAATTCGTAGCTGGTAGGCCCACCGTTCCACGTCGTTCGGCGGGCGGCCGGCACCGGACTTGCGGACGAAGTCCAGTGCCTGCCCATAGCCGCGACGCACGGCGGTCGCGGACGACGAGCCGCCGGTGAGGTAGGCGCCGAGTGCAATCACCAGACCGAGGACCGCGACCGCACGCAGACTCGTCCGAAGCGGTACGAGAACGGTGTCGATGACCGCCGTCGCCGCGTCGGGAGACAGGATGTCGGGTGGGACGCTGTCGAGGTAGATCGCGCGTCCGATGAGAATCCCGATTGCGAGGACGAGCATTCCCAGTGCGATCGACAGGCCGGCGAGGGAGAGTGCCCGCAGCCTCCGCCCGCGGGGGGCGGCGGCGACAGCGGCGGCGGCGCATGCGATTCCCAGCCACGGCAGGATCACCGACGCCTTGTCGAGCGCGGCGACGGCTCGCTGCGCCTTCACCAGTTCGGGCGACTGGAACAGCACGAATTGCTTGTCCACCGCGGGAATCTTGTCGGCGAACGCGAAACCACGCTCGGTCAGCGCGGCCTTCACCTTGTCGATGACGGTACCCAGAGAGATGCTGACGGTGCCGCTCTGGTCGACCTCCACCGAGCTGAGACCGTAGTTGCCCGTCATCACCGCCACGAGAGCGGTGTGCGCCGATCGATTTGCCTGGATCCACAGGTCTTCGAACTGCTGGGACTTCACGAGCGAGCTGACGGTGTCGTGGACGAAGTTCCTTGCCTGGCTGGTGATCACCGGCGCGAGGCCGACCACGGCCGCGTCCAGTCGTGGCGCGTTCGCGGAAAGGTTCGTGACGTCCGTCAGTGCAGTCAGGGCCTGGGCGGTGAGCCCCTCGACGTCGACGCGGGTGAAGATTTCGTCGGTGATCTGGTTCGTGATGTCCGCCTGGACTGCCGGATTCTCCCCCAGGGGGGCCACCGTGCTCACGTAGCGATCGGTGTCGAGGATCTGGCTGCGGGTGAAGCGGGCGGTGACCGATGCGAGCGTGAGAACGGCGACCAGGACCAGCAGAATCGTCACCGCGGTCCAGCGCAGCCCGTTGTGGGGTGGGCGGGGGACCGGTTCTGCCGGAACACCGGCGGCGGCGCCGGCGGCCTGCCCGCGCAGCGTCGACACCTCGTCGCGCAACCGGAGAAGTTCTGCGCGTTCGTCCTTGTCGAGCGGGTCGGTGCCCGGGTCGTTTTCCATTGCGAATCAGATCACTTCGGGATTCCACGTCGCGACCGCCCAGATCACGACGGCGTTCAGTGCGATGATCGTGATCGCCCACAACGGGTAGTAGGGCAACCACAGGAAGTTCACGAAAATCGACACGGCGCAGAGCACCATGGCACCGACCCGTGCCCACGTCGCGCCGGTGAACAGGGCCGCACCGACGGCGGCAACGATCACTCCGAGCACGAGATGGATCCATCCCCATGTGGTGACGTCGAACTTGTAGGTGTATTCGATGCCGACGACGATCACGTCGTCCTTGGCTACCGCGGAGATCCCCTGGAGGAACTCGAGCACGCCGACGGTGACGAGTAGAACCGCCCCGCCCATCGACGTTCCCTTTGCCACACCTTGCTTGACCAGCGATTCCTCGGACATGACCGTTCCTCTTTCGTCAACGTACGAAATGAACTGGCGTAGGTAAGTATCCTCCCGCGGATCCCCCGTTGTCAGGAAGTTGCCCGGACGCACACACATTGACCTCGCTCTACGCGGCGGCGGAAAATATCTGCAGGCCAATGTATGTCCTGGAAGGGGATCGCCATGTCCGATGAGTCGTTGGTCAAACAAGGGGTCGCGGGCGCAACGTCCATGGTCGCGGCGATAGTTTTGCTCACTATCGGAATTCTGCATGCGCTCTCTGGAATCTCGGCGCTCATGCGGGACGACCTCGTCGTGGCCGGCCCCGAGTACATCTATCAGTTCGACACGACAGCGTGGGGATGGATTCACCTCGTGCTCGGGGTGATCGTTGCTGCGGTCGGTGTCATGCTGTTCACTGGGGCGACGTGGGCACGGGTCGGTGCCATGGTGATCTGTGCTGTATCGATCCTCGCCAATTTCCTGTGGTTGCCCCACTACCCGTGGTGGTCGGCCGTCATGATCGTGCTGGACGTATTCGTGATCTGGGCTGTCGCGACGTGGAATCCGGGTTATGAGGAGAACCTCTGAGTCAGCGGAAGAAGTACGCCCTGCCCGTCGAGAGAGGACGATGCGAGGCATGACGACCGATGTGATCGACGGTCCACCCGAGCGCGAAGCCGGTCCAGCCCGGCCACCCGGGTATCGACGCTGGCTTCCGGACCGCTATGCCTTCGGGGGGCTGGTGGTCGCGGTGCTGTTCGTGTGGCTGTCGTTGACGCCGACGCTTCTGCCCCGCGGTCCGTTCTTCCAGGGGCTCGTGACCGGCGTATCGGCGGCGATCGGCTACGCCATCGGGTTTCTGGGCTCCAAGTTGGTTCGCTACCTCGTGCAGCGGGAGGCACCGGCACGCGTGAAGATCATGGTTCGCCGGGTGGCAACGGCGATCGGGATCGTCGGAACCGTGGCGATGCTCGTGTGGTTCGGGAATTGGCAGTCTCAGCTGCGGGTGATCATGAGCGCCGCGCCGTTCCCGTGGACGGGGTATCTCGTCACGGTGGTCGTGGCGGTGCTGATCTTCGTCCTGTTTGTTGCGGTTGCCCGGGTGCTGCTGCGGGCGGTGTCGTGGGTCGAACGGAAGATCAGCCGGGTGGTGCCGCGGCGGATCTCCGCGACGGTGATCGGTGTGCTGGTCGTGGCGCTGTTGTTCGCCCTCGTCAACGGCGCGGTGGTGCGCGTGATCATGACGGGGCTGAACAATTCGTTCGCCGCCGTCAACCAGGAGACCAAAGCAGGTGACGAGCCGCCGACGTCGTCCCTGAGTTCGGGCGGACCCGAGTCTTTGGTCACGTGGGATTCGCTGGGACGGCAGGGCCGCTCCTTCATTTCGCGCGGCCCGGCCCTCGATGATCTGTCCGCGTTCAACGGTGGACGGCCGGCGCTGGAGCCGATCCGGACCTACGCCGGGCTCGCCAGCGGCGGCGATTCGATTCGGGAGAACGCCCAACTGGCAGCGGACGAACTCGAACGCGCCGGCGGGTTCGATCGTGCGGTGGTCGGCGTGGCCACCACCACCGGTACGGGGTGGATCAACGAGAGTCTCGTCTCCTCGCTGGAGTACATGTACAACGGCGACACCGCGATGGTCGGGTTGCAGTACTCCTATCTGCCGAGTTGGTTGTCTTTCCTCGTGGACAAGGAGCGTGCGCACCAGGCCGGGGAGGCGTTGTTCGACGCCGTGTACGACAAGTGGAAGGTATTGCCACCGGAGTCCCGTCCGAAGCTCGTCGTGATGGGCGAGAGCCTCGGCTCCTTCGGGGGCGAGAGCGCATTCGGCAACGTCGACGACGTCGAGGCCCGCACCGACGGTGTGCTGTTCACGGGCCCGCCGAACGCGAACGAGATATGGACCGACGTCACCACGAACCGCGATCCGGGCTCGCCCGAATGGCTTCCGATCTACGAGCAGGGCGAGACCGTACGTTTCGGTGCACGGGCGCCGGAGGACCTGCCGCGCCCCGATGCTCCGTGGGGGCGGCCACGGATGGTCTATCTGCAGCACCCGTCGGACCCGATCGTCTGGTGGTCGCCGGAACTCCTGCTGAGCGAACCGGACTGGCTGAAGGAGGAACGTGGATACGACGTCCTCGACAGCACGCAGTGGTTCCCATTCGTGACTTTCCTTCAGGTGGCGGCCGACATGGCGGTATCGACGGGGGTCCCCGACGGGCACGGGCATTCCTACGTCGTCGACATCGCCGATGCGTGGAGCGCGATCCTGCCGCCCGAGGGCTGGAGTCCGGCGGACAACGACCGCCTGCGGACCGTGCTCGCCGAGATCGGTGCCGATGGCTGACACGTTCGGTCGTGCCTACGTCGAGAGGAATGCACTCACGGCAGGGGCGAGTTCGGATGCGTTGGTGACGATGTCGAGGTGACCGCCCGGATGGAGGTGCAGGGTCGCGTGCGGCAGGAGCGCGTTCATGATGTGGGCGTTGGCGATGGGAATGATCGGATCGTCTGTGCCCGCGACGATCAGCGTGGGCTGCCGGATGAGTGGAAGTATCGGCAGGCTCGTCCACACCGCACCCGCGAGGAGCTGGTGGAGATAGCCGATGCGAGATCCGGCCTGCTTCTGTTTTCGAAAGGCTCGCGCCACGGCGTCTGTGCCCCGTCTGGCAGTGCCGCCGTACAGGTCGCCGGCAATCGCCGCCGCGTAACCGGGGTCGGTGAACCGCCTCGGTGTCAGCATCTTCGCGAGCACACGCGGGTGGCCGGGAATCATCAGGGCACCGGTTCCGGTGGCGACGAGGGCGAGTCGCCGGCAGCGCTTCGGGTTCTGAAGGGCGAACTGCTGGGCCGGCGCTCCGCCCCAGGACAAGCCGAGGACGTCGACGACACCGACCCCGATCTCGTCGAGGAGGCGGCCCATGCCGCACGCGACGGCAGGAATTCCGTACGGGACCGGTGATGCCGGCGAACCCCCGGTGCCGGGGACATCGAAACGGATGACCGTCGTGTTCGGGTCGAGAGCGGCGACCAGTGAGTCCAGCACTTCCAGGCCCGCTCCGATGCCGTTGCACAGAACCAGGGGCACACCGGTCCCGCGGCGGATCCGCACCCGGATCCGCCGGCCGCCGACTGTGACGACCGTATCCTCGAACCGGTCGCTCCTGCCGAACAATTCGGTCACCGTCACGTGTAGAGCACCACGACGTCGGCGATGCACACCGGGCGCGTTCCGCCGTCGATCTCGTACGTCAATCGGAAGATGGCTTCGATGCCGGCCGGCTTCTGCTCGGCCGAGATGGTGGACATCGTGACGCGGAGAGCGGAACCGACGGGCACGGGCGCCGGAAACCGCACCTTGTTCAGGCCGTAATTGAGGACGGCGTGCACGCCGTCGACGGTGAGAAGCTCGGCGAGGATGCTCGGGGCCAGCGACAGCGTGAGATAGCCGTGCGCGATGGTGCCGCCGAAGGGGCCACGGGCCGCGCGTTCGGGATCGGTGTGGATCCACTGGTGGTCCCCGGTCGCGTCGGCGAACAGATTTACCTGATCCTGCGCAATTTTGAGCGTGCCGGTGGTTCCGATGGTCTGTCCGACGAGCCCGAGGAGATCGGTGGGGTGGGCAAGGTTCATGGTCATGGTGTGCCTCTGATCGTGTCGTGCGGGTCAGCTGTGATGGATGTATGTGCCCGGTGCCGGGGCGAGCGGCGGGAATTGCCGGGCACCGAGGCTGTGCGGTGCGTCGACGTCGGGTCCGCTGCGCTCGGCCAGCCAGCGCGCGTAGTCGGGCCACCACGAGTCGGAAGCGGTCTCCGCCGCCGCCAGCCACTCGTCCGGAGTCTCTGGGACGGGCTGCCCGAATCGGAAGGACGCCCGCGGATTGCCCGGCGGGTTCACGAGCGAGGCGATGTGTCCGTTCGACGACAGCACGAAGCGGGAGTCCTTGCTGCCGAGGAGGCGAGCGCTCCGGTAGGTGGACTGCCACGGGCAGAGGTGGTCGGCGGAGCCGCCGACGACGTACGCGTCGGCGGTCACGGTGGACAGGTCGACGGGTGTGCCGAGCATGGTCGACGCGCCCGGTGCCGTCAGCGCGTTGCGCAGGCCGAGCAGGACGAGGTCGCGGTGCAGTGCCGCCGTCATGCGGGTGGTGTCCGAGTTCCAGAACAGCACGTCGAAGGCGGCGGGAGCCCGGCCCTGCACGTAGTTGTTCACCCAGTACCGCCAGACCAGGTCGCTCGGCCGCAGCCAGGCGAACATTTCGGCGAGGGTGCGGCCGTCGAGATAACCCCTGGCGGCCGAGTCGCGGATCGCGGCCGCGGCGGCGCGCTCGCTCATGACGGCAGCCGCGGTGCCGGCCTGGGTCTGGTCGAGCACGGTGACGGCCAGGGTGAGGCCGGCGATGCGGTCGCCCTCACCGATCTCGGTGAGATGTGCGGCGACCATCGCCGCGAGAATCCCGCCCGAGCAGGTGCCCAGGACGTGGGCGCTGTCGGTCCCGGCGACGCACTGCACCGTATCGAGCGCCTCCACGATCGCTGCGCCGTAGGTGTCGGCACCCCAATCCCGGTGCCGGGCGTGGGGGTTGCGCCAGGAGATCGCGAAGACCTGCTGACCCTGCTGCAGGAGGTACTCGATCAGGCTGCGGCCCGGTGCGATGTCGAGGATGTAGTACTTGTTGATGACGGGCGGGACGATCAACAGCGGTGTGGCGTGGACCTTTTCCGTCTGCGGCGTGTAGTGGATCAGTTCGAAGGTGCGGGTCTGCAGGACTACGGCACCCTTCGTCGCGGCCACGTCCTCCCCGACGGCGAACGCGTCGGGCTCGACCATGGCAGGCACGCGAGGTTTCGACTGTATGTCGCGCACGAACGCCCGGACGCCGCGTGCCGCGCTGAGGCCGCCGGTGTCCACCATTGCCTTCCAGCCCAGCGGGCTGAGGAGTGGATTGTTGGTGGGAGACAGGCCTTCGACGAGGTTGTCGAGGACGAACCGCATCCGCTCGTGGTCACGCCAGTCGAGTTCGGCGTCGTCGAGTAGGGCGGCGGCGGTGTGCGACGTCGCGAGATACGCCTGCATTGCCCGGCGCAGGGCCGGATTCTGCTGCCACGCGGCATCGCCGAAGCGCTTGTCGGCCTTCGCGGGAGACCGGTCCGAGGTGCCGGCGGCAATTGCGCCGAGTTCGCGGGCGAGGGCGCCGCCGCGCCGGGCGAGGGTCCTCGGACGGCCGGCGAGGCTGATCCCGAGGCGGCTCCACGAGCTGTCGGGGAGCATGCGGGCGGCGACGCCGCGGGTCCCGCTCGTGAGGAGAAGGTCGAGGGGAGCGGTGAGCTCGTCGGGGATGGTGGGGAGGGGACTGTTGCTCACGGTGGTGCTTTCGGTATCAGAGTGCGGCCGGGGCGCGGCCGAGTTCGCGTTTGAGGATTTTGCCGGTGGCGGTCATCGGCAGGGTGGTGACGAATTCGACGGTGCGCGGGTACTTGTAGCTCGCCATCTGCTGCTTGGCCCAGGCGATCACGTCGTCCGCGGTGACCTGTGCGCCGGGTTCGAGGATGATGTACGCCTTGATTTCTTCGCCGTGGCTGTCGTCGGGAACACCGACGACGGCGGCGAGGGAGATGGCGTCGTGGCCGAGGAGGACCTCCTCGATCTCGCGGGGGTACACGTTGAATCCGCCGCGCACGATCAGGTCCTTGGCCCGGTCGACGATGTAGTAGAAGCCGTCGTCGTCGACGCGAGCGAGGTCACCGGTCCGGAACCAGCCGTCGCGCAGCACTTCCGCGGTGGCGTCCGGGCGGTTGTAGTACCCCTTCATGATGTTGTGGCCGCGCAACGCGATCTCGCCGATCTCACCGGCTCCGGTGACGGTGTTCCAATCCTTGTCGACGAGCCGCGCCTCGATTCCCCACACCGGGACACCGATCGAGCCGGGCCGTGGATCGCCGCCGGGGTCGCTGAACGTCGCGAGCGGCGACGTCTCGGACAGTCCGTACCCCTCGAGGATCTGCACACCGAACCGGTGGGCGAACCGGGTGAGGATCTCCACCGGCAGCGCGGCACCGCCGGAGATCGCGAGCCGCATGTTCCCGGCGATGCGATCGATGTCGGCGGGGTGTCCGTCGAGGGCGCCGAGCAGACCCCAGTACATGGTGGGTACGCCGGCGAAGACGGTGATGTTCTCCCGTTCGATGAGGTCGAGTGCGGCGACGGCCTCGAACCGGGGCAGCAGCACGAGGGTCGCCCCCACCGAGATGCCGGCATTGAGGGTGACGGTCTGGCCGAACGAGTGGAACAGGGGCAGCGTCACCAGGTACCGGTCGTGGGTGGCGGGTGTGCTGTCGAAGAGGCGGTTGGCGGTCAGCGCGTTGAGCACCATGTTGGCGTGGGTGAGCTCGGCGCCCTTGGGTTTTCCGGTGGTCCCGCTCGTGTAGAGGATGACAGCGGTGTCCCCGGGTTCGCGGACCACGGTCTCGACCTCGGTGTCGCGATCCGCGACGGCGTCCGCGAGCGTCCCGATGCCGTCGATCGCGGCGGGTGCCTCCGGGTCGGTGGTGATGCGGAACATGGTGTGGCAGTGCGGGCTTTCCGTGAACGCGGAGCGCCCGTACTCGCCCATCGGCAGGTCGGGGGTGCCGTCGTAACACAAGTACGCCTTGGCGTCGGAATCTGTTAGGTGGTAGGCGATCTCGCGGTCCTTGAGGAGGACGTTGAGCGGTACGACCACGGCGCCGGCCTTGAGGATGCCGTAGTAGACGACGGGGAACTGGGGGATGTTGGGGCAGGAGAGCGCGACCTTGTCACCGGGTTCGATGCCGCACGACATCAGCAGGTTCGCGATCTGGTTCGACCGGGCGTCGAGGTCGGCGTAGGTCATCCGTGCGTCGCCGAGAATCAAGGCGTCACGGTCGGGGAATCGGCGGGCGGAGTCTTCGAGAAGGACGGAAAGGTTGAGCACGGGAAACTTTCTCGTGGTGGGAGTGGGAGAAGCGCTACGACAGCGGCGCTGCGGTGGCGGCGCGGACCAGGTCTTCGGTCACACCGGGCGCGCACTCGCGCAACACCAGACCGGAGTCGGTGACGTCGACGACGGCCAGGTTGGTGATGATGCGGTGCACGACGCGGCGGCCGGTGAGTGGCAGCGTGCAGCGCTCGACGATCTTCGGGGTACCGGACTTGTCGCAGTGCTCCATGAGCACGATGACCTTGCGGGCGCCGTGCACGAGGTCCATTGCGCCGCCCATGCCCTTGACCATCTTTCCCGGAACCATCCAGTTCGCGAGGTCGCCGGCCGCTGAGACCTGCATTCCACCGAGGACGGCGGTGTCGATGTGGGCGCCGCGGATCATCCCGAAGCTGAGCGCCGAGTCGAAGAACGATGCGCCCGCGTTGACGGTGACCGTTTCCTTGCCGGCGTTGATCAGATCCGCGTCGACCGCGTCCTCGTCCGGGTAGGGGCCGGTGCCGAGGATGCCGTTCTCGCTGTGCAGGGTCACCTCGACACCGGCGGGCAGGAAGCTCGGGATCAGCGTGGGCAGCCCGATGCCGAGGTTGACGTACTCGCCGGGCGACAGTTCCTCGGCGGCACGGGCCGCCATGTCCTCGCGGGTCCAGCCGATCGTCTCGACGGTGGTCGTCATGTCAGTCCTTCCTCGCGGCGACGGTGCGCTTCTCGATCTGCTTGTCCTGAGTCCCGGTGTGGACGATCCGGTCGACGAAGATCCCCGGTAGGTGCACCCGCGCCGGGTCGAGTACTCCGGGCTCGACGAGCTGCTCGACCTGTGCGATGCAGATGCGGCCGGCCATCGCGGCGAGCGGGTTGAAGTTGCCTGCGGACTTCGCGAACACGAGGTTGCCCTCGCTGTCACCGATGCGGGCGTGGACGAGCGCGAAGTCGGCGGTGATCGACTCCTCGAGCACGTAGTCGCGACCCGCGAACTCGCGGATCTCCTTGGCCGGGGACGCGAGGGCCACCGATCCGTCGGGTGCGTACCGCCACGGCAGCCCGCCGTCGGACACGGGCGTTCCGACCCCGGCGGGGGTGAAGAACGCGGGGATCCCCGCGCCGCCTGCCCGTAGCTTCTCGGCCAGGGTTCCCTGCGGTGTCAGCTCGACTTCGAGTTCACCCGACAGATACTGGCGGGCGAATTCCTTGTTCTCCCCCACATACGACGCGGTGACGCGTCGAATCCGGTTGCGGGTGAGCAGGATCCCGAGCCCGTGACCGTCGATACCGCAGTTGTTGGAGAACACCTCCAGGTCGGTGGCGTCACCGGCGGCGATCGCGGCGATCAGCTCGTCCGGGATGCCGCACAACCCGAACCCGCCGACCGCCAGCGACGCACCGGAAGTGATGTCCGCGACGGCGTCGGCGGCCGAACCGAAGACCTTGCGCGTCATCGGGCATCCGCGTTCGCGAGGCCGGGGACGACCGTGCTCTCGATGAGGTCTCGGAGCAGTTCCTCGGCGTACGGCCAGTACCCGTAGCCGGCGGCGGGGTTGAGGTGGCCGACGGCACCCAGGTCGACGAGCTTGCTGCCCCACGACTCGGCCATCCCGGCGACCCGACGGAATCGGGCCATCGGATCGTTGGTGCTGGCGGCGACGACGCTGGGGAACGGCAGCCGGCGGCGGGGGACGGGATCCCAACCACCCTGCTCGAGCTCCTCGGGGGTGGGATACCCCGCGGGCAGTGGTTCCTCGAGGTCCGGTGGGGTGGCGAGCAGGGCGCCCTGGATCGGGCGGGTGGACTGCTGCGCCCAGTGGACGGTAATCGCGACTCCCGCACTGTGAGCGACCAGCACGACCGGTCCGTCGATGTCGGTGAGGACGGCGTCGAGTGCGGCGACCCGGGCGGCGAGGCTGAGCTTGTCCCGTTCGAGCGGCGGCACCGTCCGCGCGGTGTCGAGTCTCTCGGCGAGCAAGGTCTGCCAGTGGTCGGCGACATGGTCGCGCAGTCCGGGCACGATCACGACGGTCGGTGAGGTGGAGGTGGTCACGGTCGATTCCAATTCTTCGGAGGTGGATCAGGCGGGTGCGGCGGTGAGGGCGGCGAGCTTGCGGCGTCCGGCCGGGTAGGCGCGCTTGCCGAGGATCAGGGCCACGATCGCGACGATGTAGATCAGGGGAGCTATCTGCAATGCGGTGACCAGCCCGAAGCGGTCGGCCAGCATCCCGACGACGAAGGGTCCCAGTGCCAGCCCGAGGAGGTTGTTGGCCAGGGTGAGCGTGCCGAAGGCCGAGGCACGCACCGACGAGTGGGTGAGGTTCGCGACCATCGCGGCGATGGGGCCGGACGAGCCGGCCGAGAAGAAGGCGCCGATGCCGATCAGGACCAGTTGGGGCGTGCCGGTCGGCAGCTGGAACCCGGCGCCGAGGAAGACGAGGGAGATCACGCCGAAGATCACCGCGGTGGTCCATTTCCGTGCGGGATCGTTGCGGCTCACGCGGTCGGTGATGATGCCGCACACCACCATGCCGCTGCCGACGAGGAGGACGAAGATCGACGCCATCGCACCGGCCTTGTCGATGGCGAGGCCGTAGGACCGGTTGAAGAAGCTCGGCAGCCACGCGAGCAGGACACCGGCGGTGAACATCTGGAGTCCGCCACCGATGTAGGCGAATACGACGGCGGGGGTGGTGAACAGGCTCGAGATCGGCGCCCGGAATCCGATGGGGCCGGGTGCGTCGGCCGGGTCGTCGTCGGCCGCGTGCTGCGCCAGTTTCTTTTCGGAGACCAGAGCCCGGAAGAGTGCGACGAGGATGAGCCCGAAGACGGCCATCGCGGCGAACGACCAGCGCCAGCCGAGGTTGACGGCGATCACGCCGCCGAGGGCGACGCCGATCACGGACCCGAACGATCCGCCGCCCATGAAGGCACCGCTGAGTGTGGAGTGCACTCGCGGGGCGAACACGCTGAGAACCACGGCGATGCCGACGCTGCCGTAGGCGGCTTCACCCACGCCGACCAGGAAGCGGGCCCCGAGCATCTGCTCGTAGCTGTTCGCCACCGCGCAGAGCAGCGTGGCGAGGCTCCAGAGCACGGCCATCAGGAGCAGGCTCTTCACGCGGCCCCACCGGTCGGCCAGCAGCGACAGCGGGAGCGTCAGCAGTCCGACCATCAGCGCGACAACGCTGCTGAGCGACGCGAGCTGTGAATCGGTGAGCGCCCATTCGGTTTTGAGGAGCGGGAAGACGGCGCTGAGGACCTGCCGGGACATGTAGTCCGACAGCAGCAGACCGAAGGTGAGTGCGAAGACGATCCACGGGTAGAACCGGGACCGGGAGGCCGGAGCGGTGTTCCCGGTGGTGGTATTCGGGATGGTGGTGTTCAGGGCGGTGGTGGCAGGCAGTCCCATGAGGCCTCCTATGGCCGTCAGGAGTGATAAAGGGGTGGGGGAGAGAGCGAGCAGCGATTTACCCGCTCTCTCCCCGGTCGTGACCGAGATCCCCCCGGCGCCGGAACTCAGGCGTGGTGGGTGAAGCCCACCTGGCCGCGGCGGCGGTTGGGCGCGTAGCCGAGCTTGGCGAGGGTCTCGTCGGCATCGGCGTAGGTCTCACCGATCCGGTAGATGTCGCGGGCCTCCTTGCCGGTGGCCACCTCGCGACCCAGTTCACCCGCGACGCGGACCAACTGCTCGACCTGCTGGACGGAGGTCATCTTCTCGCCCTTGCGTCCCCAGATGGTGTCTTCGTTACCGCAACGGGGATGCAGGCCCATCGCGATCGCCATCGCGTTGACCGGCAGCACGCTGCGCATCAGGGTTTCGAGGGTCAGGCAGGCGCCGTCCGGGACTCGCTGGATGAAGTTCATGATGTTGTACGGGTTGGGGCCGTCGAAGCCGCCGCCGATGCCGACCCAGGTCAGGTTGAGCGGACCGGTGTAGATCCCGCGCCGGATGAGCCGCTCGACGGTCTCGAGCTGGGGGATGCTCGAGAGCTGGAAGTGCGGCTGAATTCCGGCCGCCTGCAGGCGACGCAGATGCTCCTCGACCCACGCCGGGCCTGCCGGTACCGTCATCTCCCGGTACGCCTCGGCGAGCTCGGGCCGCTCCATCGAGGTGCCGGCGATGTCGTCGGCGGTCATGAGTTCCATGATGTTCATCTGAGAGGTGTTGATCGCGATCGTCACCTGGTCGGGTGCGGGATCGAGGTCGGCCAGCATGTGCCGGGTGTCGTCCGAGAGCCACTTCGCGTCCGCCCCTTCGCCTTCGGGTGCGAAGGAGATCGATCCGCCGACCTGCAGGATCATGTCCGGCACCGCCTGGCGCAGTCCGGCGAGCAACTCGTTGAACTTCGAGAGCCGCTTGGAGCCCTTGCCGTCGAGCTCACGGACGTGGATGTGCAGGACGGTGGCGCCGGCCTCGTAGCAGTCCACCGCCTTCTGGACGTGCTCCTCCATCGTCAGCGGCAGGTCTTCGCGGAAGTCGTCCGGCTCCCACTCGGGACCGTACGGGGCACATGTGATGACCAGCTTCTCCTGGGTCTCGGGGAAGAGGGCGTCGTCGTGGAAGTGCATGGGTGTTCTCCGTTCGAAATCGGATCTGATGAATAGGGGCAGTGAGAAATTCAGAAGGGCCGGTCGCCGATGATGCCGGCGCGCTCCATCTTGCGGACGGCCGGCCAGTAGTCCTGGACCGCATAGTGCTGGGTGGACCGGTTGTCCCAGATCGCGACGCTGTTCTTCGTCCACCGCCACCGCACCTGGTACTCGGGAATCGATGCCTGGCTGATCAGGTAGTTGAGCAGGTTGCTGCTGCCGGGCGCGTAGTCGATGCCGTACCGGATGTGCTCGGGGGTGTGGTAGTTGACGAAGTGGGTCGCGAAAGCGTTGACGAACAGGATTTTTTCGCCGGTCTCGGGGTGCGTGCGCACCACGGGGTGCTCGGCGTCCGGGAACCGCTGGTGCAATGCGTGCCGCTGTTCCGTCGGCTGCGCGGCACCGAACGAAGCCTCGATGCTGTGCCGGGCACGGAGTCCGTCGATCTGCTTCTTCACCGCGTCGGGGAGTTTCGTGTAGGCCTCGGCCATGTTCACCCAGATGGTGTCTCCGCCGATCGGGGGCGTCTCCACGCAGTGGAGCACGCAGCCCATGGGCGGGTTCTCCCGCCACGTGGCGTCGCAGTGAAAGGCGTTCTCGTAGTGCTCGGCCGGGCTGTCGAGGTCCTTGTAGATCTGCACGAGTCCGGGATGGTCGGGGTCGCTGCCCGCCACGGGGTGATCCTCGAGCGGGCCGAACCGCTCGGCCAGCGCCACGTGCTCGGCGCGGGACATGTCCTGGTCGCGGAGGAACAAAACCTTGTACTCGAGCAGCAGTTCCCGCAGTTCGGCGAACAGGGCGTCGTCACGGGCGGCGTCACCGAGGTTCACGTCGAACAGTTCGGCGCCGATCGAGCAGGTGAGCGGTGCGAATCGGAAGGACCCGGAAGGGGAGAGGATCGTGTGCGGCTCGGGCGAGTAGGTCAGTTGCGCGGTGTCGGTCATGGTGGTGTCTCCGTCGGGGTGAATGTGTTGGCGCGCTGTCAGAGTCGGAACACGGAGGAGCCGATGCTGCGGCCGGATTCGAGATCGTGGTGCGCCTGGACGGCGTCCTCGAGCCCGTAGCTCTGGTTGATCTCGATCCGGATCCGGCCGGCCTCGACGTGCCCGAAGAGTTCACCGGCGAGTTCGGCGCGCTCCGCCGGGTCGGCGATGTAGTCGGCGAGCGCGGGGCGGGTGACGAACAGCGAACCCTTGACGGCCAACTGCATCGCGTTGATCGGAGGAATCGGTCCGGAGGCCGTTCCGAAGCACACCAGAAGTCCGCGCCGGGCGAGGCAGTCGAGCGAGGTCTGGAAGGTGGACTCGCCGATGCTGTCGTACACGACGGGGACGCCGGCACCGTCGGTGATTTCCCGAACCCGCTCGGCGACGTTCTCCCGGGTGTAGACGATCACGTGCTCACACCCGTGGGCGCGGGCGATCGAGGCCTTCTCGTCGGTGGATACCGTGCCGATCACGTTGATGCCTAGAAGCTTTGCCCACTGTGTGAAGATCAGGCCGACGCCGCCGGCCGCCGCGTGCAGGAGTACGGTGTCGCCCGCCTTCAGCGGGTGGATGCGGCGCAGCAGGTAGGCCGTGGTCAGACCGCGCATCGTCATCGCGGCCGCGGTGTCGAAGCGGATCGCTTGTGGCAGCGGGATCAGCGGTGCGGCCGGCATCACGCGTTCGGTGCTGTAGGCCCCGAGGGGGCTGCCCGTGTAGGTGACGCGGTCACCGACCTGCACGTGGGTCACGCCGGAGCCGACTTCCTCGACGACACCGGCCGCCTCCACTCCCATGCCCGCGGGCAACTCGGCCGGGTACAGGCCGGTGCGGAAGTAGGTGTCGGCGAAGTTCAGTCCGACGGCCTCGTGCCGGATCCGGACCCCGTGGGGACCGGGCTCCCCGACCTCGACGTTCTCCCACTTCATGACTTCCGGAGCGCCGTGCTCGTAGAACCGAACAGCCTGTGCCACAGTATTTCTCCTCTTCGATGTGATGATCGGTGCGGTGCCGCCGCCTAACCGGTCGCGGTCGGGCGGGGCGGGGGTGAGCCGGTGTGGCGGATCACCTCTCCGACCGCTTCTGTGATGCACCTAACAGTACGGGCGCATCCGGTCGATTGCTTATCCTGACGGGACAGGCGGCCTATCATTTTGGGACAAGGCATTGGAGGTGGCATGAAACCCCTTGCGCGCTACGCGTCGCTGAACGGATACCTCGAGCTGTGCCGGTCGCTCGGTGTCGATCCGGTGCCGTTGATGAGGTCCGCCGGCCTCGATCCGTCCGGCCTCGCACTGCAGGACCGCTGGATCCCGGCCGCGGCGATCGCGCGGTTGCTCGAGCAGTCGGTCGGCGCATCCGGGTACGAGGACTTCGGGCTGCGCCTCGCCGAGCGCAGGCAGTTCTCCAACCTCGGCCCTCTCAGCCTCGTCGTGCGCGAGGAGCCCGACGTCCGCAGTGCCCTGCGCGTCCTCACCCGTTACGAGCACACGTACAACGAGGCGTTGCGGACACGGATGTCGGAGGGCGGCGGGCTCGTGACCCTGCGCGTCGAACTGGACGTGGGGGAGGCGACCGAGATCCGGCAGTCGGTGGAACTGGCCGTCGGGGTGCTGCACCGGTTGCTGCGCGGCTTCCTCGGGGGCAGCTGGAAACCGCTCGCCGTCTGCTTCCCCCATCCGGCTCCGGCAGACATGGCGACCCACCGACGTCTGTTCGGGCCGGTCGTGAACTTCGGCCACGAGTTCGCGGGCATCGTCACCGAGGCCGGCGACCTGGATGCGCCGAACAAGATGTCCGATCCACTGCTCCGTCCCTACACTCAGCAACTCCTCGAGTCCTGGGAGCCGTCGGACGACGTGACGATCGTGAGCCGGGTCCGCGAGCTGATCGAACTACTGCTGCCGACGGGCCGCTGTTCAGTCGAGCAAGTGGCTCGCAGCCTGGGGGTCGACCGGCGAACGGTGCATCGCCGCCTTGCCGAGAGCGGGGAGACGTTCTCGACCGTCCTCGACGCGACCCGCGTCGAACTCGCCGAACGGATGGTCGCGAATCCCCGCCTGAGTCTCACCGAGATCGCGGACATGCTGGCGTTCTCGGCGCCGAGCAACTTCTCACGCTGGTTCAGTGGGCGGTTCGGGTGCAGCCCGAGTCGCTGGCGCGCTCAGCGGGCGGGCGACACCGGCTGAATCGGCAGGCTCTCAGCCAGATCGAGCCTGCTGATGTAGTGGGCGCCGTCGTCGATCGGGTTGTCCGGCAGGAGGTAGCCCTCGCCGACGCGGCGGAAGCCGGCCTTCTCGAGCGCGCGCCACGACGCCCGGTTGGGGACGACGACGGGGACGACGATCGCGGTGGCGTCGGGTAGGTCGGCGCGGCACTTGGCGACGAACGCGCTGATCATCGCGGTTCCCAGCCCCTGGCCGGTGTGCTGCGGGTCGCCGACGTAGTAGTCGATCGAGATGCTCCCCGGTGGGATCTCGACGAGGGCCGTGAGGAGCGCGAGGTCCTCGGGGTAGTCGGCGATCCGGTACCGCTGGATGAATCCGAACGGCAGGCCGCCTCGGAGGACGAGGAAGTCCTCGCAGGGCTCGGTGCCGTCGATGCTGCCGCCGAAATCGCGCTCGATGTCGGCGTCCGCGGTGTCGTGGTTCCAGAACCGCGCGACGTGCGGTTCGCGAAGCCATCGTTGCAGTTGAGGGAAGGAATCGCGCGTCGTACGGACGAACTCGAAGGTGACTGCGTCGGCGCTCACGACAGGAAAACTAGCAGGAACCCCGTCGATTCAACTTCGGCATCGATAACGAGAATCTTTGACTTGGACATGTATCGAACATCCCTCTAGCGTGATTCGTATGACTCAGGTCACGCCTGGTAGCCGGGCGTGATCGGAGTCCTCCAACGTTCCCCGCACCACCAGCGCCAGCACAGAGAGGAGTCACCGATGACCCTCCCCCTCGCCGTTTCCCCGGCAGTCGACAGCGCGGTCTCCAAGATCTTCCGTCGCGTCGTCCCGCTGTTCATCGTCATGCTCATCTGCAATCAGCTCAACAGATCCAACATCGGTTACGCGCAGACGCATCTCGAGGCGGACGTGGGCATCGGCGCTGCGGCGTACGGCTTCGGTGCGGGTGTCTTCTTCATCGCCTATGCGATCTTCGAACTGCCGTCGAACGTGCTCATGGAGAAGTTCGGCGCCAAAGTGTGGCTCACCCGCATCATGATCTCCTGGGGGCTGGTGTCCGCGGCGATGGTGTTCGTCAACGGCCCGGAGATGTTCTACGTCCTGCGGTTCCTCCTCGGTGTCGCCGAGGCCGGCTTCTTCCCGGCCATCATCTTCTACTTCACCCGCTGGCTGCCGAACAACCACCGCAGCCGCGCCACGGCGCTGTTCATCGCCGGGTCCTCCATCGCCGCCGCCATCTCGGGACCGCTGTCCGGACCGTTGCTGTCGCTCGACGGACTCGGTGGGCACCACGGCTGGCAGTGGATGTTCGGGCTGGAAGGCCTGCTGTCCGTCGTCGTCGGGTGCATCGCCTACCGCCTGCTCGACTCGAAGATCGACGACGCGAAGTGGCTCACCGGCGCGGAGAAGCACGACCTGCAGGCCGTCATCGCCGAGGAGGACGTGCTGCGCAGTGAGGCGTCTGCGAAGCGTGGCGAATCGGGCTCGCGCTGGAAGCTGCTCCTGCAGCCGCGGATCCTGGTGTGCTGCGGCATCTTCTTCGCGATCACCATGGCGATCTACGCCAACACGTTCTGGTTGCCGTCGATCATCCGCCGCATCCCCGGCACCACCGACGTCACCGTCGGGCTGCTCTCCTCGCTGCCGTGGATCTGCGCGATCTTCGCGATGTACTTCTCCAACCGCTCCGCCGACCGCACCGGACGGCACAAGCCCTACCTCGTCGCCGCGCTGCTCATCGGCGGTATCGGCACGATGGCCGCCGCGTTCGTCACACCCTGGCTGGCGCTTCCGCTGCTGTGCATCGCGACGATGGGATTCAAGAGCGCGAGCCCGCTCTTCTGGTCCATTCCGCAGCGCACGCTCCACCCGATGGTGCTGGCGCCCGCGATCGCGATCATCAACTCACTGGGCAACCTGGGTGGCTTCGTGGCCCCGTTCGGCTTCGGTGTGATCAAGGAGCAGACCGGCACGGTGACGATGGGCCTGGTCGTGTTGTCGTTCTTCGCCCTGGCCGCGGCCGCGGCGGTGTCGTACTTCCGGCGGGACAAGGAAGACATCGACGACGTCGCGGACCTGGCAGAGGTGGCCTCCGACGAGACCACCGTGGCAACCAAGTGACCTCTGACCGGCACATACGAAACGCAGACGAGAACTCGAGGATTTGAATCATGACAGCAACGGTGAACCGGACCGACGTGACCGGACAGATGATCATCGCAGGGAAGCCCGTCCAGGGTTCCGGCACGACGATCCACGGGATCGACCCCACCACCGACGGCCGGCTGGAACCGGGTTTTGCGCACGGTGACGAACGGGACGTCGACGCCGCCTGCACCGCCGCGGCCGAGGCGTTCGCGCCGTTCCGCGCCACGAGCAGCGAGAAGCGCGCCCAGTTCCTCGAGGCCATCGCCGACAACATCGAGGCCCTCGGCGAGACGCTCGTCGCACGGGCGTGCGCCGAATCCGGACTTCCCCAGGGCCGCATCACCGGTGAGGTGGGCCGCACGTCCGGACAGCTGCGGCTGTTCGCCGGCGTCCTGCGTGACGGCGGCTGGAACGGTGCCCGCATCGATCCCGCGATGCCCGACCGGACGCCCCTGCCCCGTGCCGACATCCGTCAGCGGAAGGTGCCGCTCGGACCCGTCGCGGTGTTCGGCGCGAGCAACTTCCCCCTCGCCTTCTCCGTGGCCGGCGGCGACACCGCGTCCGCGCTGGCGGCGGGCTGCCCCGTCGTCGTGAAGGCCCACGACGCGCACCCCGGCACGTCCGAACTCGTCGGCCGCGCCATCGCCGACGCCGCCGCGAGCACCGGCATGCCCGCGGGCACGTTCTCCCTGCTGTTCGGCTCGGGCCGTGGGCTCGGCACCGCACTCGTCACCGACCCGCGCATCAAGGCCGTCGGATTCACCGGATCCCGTTCCGGTGGAACCGCTCTGGTGGCCGCTGCCGCCGGACGTCCGGAACCCATCCCGGTGTACGCCGAGATGAGTTCGATCAACCCGGTGTTCGTGCTCGAGAACGCACTCGCGACCCGTGGCGCCGACCTCGGTCGCGCATTCGTCGGATCCCTGACGCTCGGATCCGGCCAGTTCTGCACCAACCCCGGACTCGTCATCGCCGTCGACGGTCCCGGCCTCGCCGAGTTCATTGCGGCCGCGAATGCCGCGGTCGCCGAGGCGGTGCCGACGCCGATGCTCACCCCGGTCATCGCCGGCTCCTACGCCGACGGGGTTGCCGCCCTCGAGGGCGCGGCCACCGTGGAGGCCCGCGGCGTGGAGTCCGACGCCCCCAATTCGTGCCGGGCCGCACTGTTCAGCAGCGAGGCCGACACGTTCCTGGGCTCGGAGGTGTTGCAGCAGGAGGTATTCGGCGCCTCCAGCCTGATCGTCAAGTGCCGCGACGCCGAGCAGGTGCGCGCCGTGGCGTCGAAACTGGAAGGCCAGCTGACCGCGACCGTTCACGTCGACGACGCCGATCTCGACGAGGCCGGACGACTGCTGCCCGTCCTCGAGCTCAAGGCCGGCCGGATCCTGTTCAACGGCTGGCCCACCGGGGTCGAGGTCGGCCACGCGATGGTGCACGGTGGCCCGCACCCCGCGACATCCGACTCGCGCACCACGTCCGTCGGCTCGCTGGCGATCGAACGGTTCCTGCGTCCCGTTGCCTACCAGGATGTTCCGAGCTCGCTGCTCCCCGCCGCCATCGCCGACGGCAACCCCGACCAGTTGTGGCGTCGCATCGACGGCCGACTCACCCAAGCCTGATTTTCCCTTCGTGAAGGAGTTCCCCATGCTCGACGGCGTCCTGTTCTTCCCCGTCACCCCGTTCACCGCATCCGGCGACGTCGACTACGACCGGCTCGCCGAGCACGTCGCCAAGGGTGTCGACGCAGGCCCCGGCGGTGTCTTCATCGCCTGTGGCACCGGCGAATTCCACGCCCTCGGGCTGGAGGAGTTCGGCAAGATCGTCGCCAAGGCCACCGAGGTCGTCGCCGGACGCGTCCCGGTGTTCGCCGGGGCCGGCGGCTCGGTGCAGCAGGCCAAGGAGTTCGCCGCCAGCGCGAAGGCCAACGGCGCCGACGGCATCCTGCTGCTCCCGCCGTACCTGGTGACGATGCCGCAGGCCGGACTGGTGGAGTACACCCGCGCGGTCGCCGACACCACCGACCTCCCGCTCGTCGTCTACAACCGCGGCAACGCCCGGTTCGACGAGGCGGCCGCCGTGGAGGTGGCGCAGTTCCCGACCGTGGTCGGGTTCAAGGACGGCACCGGTGATCTCGACAAGGTGGGTCGCATCGTCCGCGCGGTGAAGGACGCGCTCGCCCCGTCCGGCAAGCCGTTCCTGTTCTTCAACGGCATGCCTACCGCCGAGGTCACCCAGCAGGCGTACCGCGCGATCGGCGTCACGCTGTACTCGTCCGCGACGTTCGCGTTCGCGCCCGAGCTCGCTCTCGGGTTCTACGAGGCACTCGAATCCGGAAACGAGGAGCTCACCGACGCACTGCTCCGCGACTTCTTCCACCCCCTGGTGCGCCTGCGTGACCAGGTGCCCGGATACGCGGTGTCGCTGATCAAGTCGGGAGTCGCGATGGAAGGAATCGACGCCGGGTCGGTGCGGCCGCCGCTCGTCCCGACGAGCGCGGCCCACGTGCGGGAACTCGCGCAGATCATCGCAGCCGGCCGCGCCGTTCTCGCCGACGCCCTCGCCGTGCAGGCGGCGGTCTGATGACTGCCGCACCCATCCGGATCACCGGCGCACGGATCACGCCCGTCGCGTTCGTCGACCCGCCGCTCCTCAACACCGTCGGCGTGCACCAGCCCTACGCGCTGCGTGCGATCATTCAGCTCGACACGGACGGCGGTCTCGTCGGCCTCGGCGAAACCTACGCCGACACAGCCCACCTCATCCGGCTCGAAGCGGCCGCCGAGGCGATCGTCGGGCTGGATGTGTTCGCGCTCAACGCGATCCGCGCGGCGATCGACCAGAAGATCGCCACCCTGACCGTCACGGGCGGTGACGGCGTCGCGGGCATGATCACCACAGCCAGCACCACCGACCGTGTGTTCTCTCCGTTCGAGGTGGCGTGCCTCGACGTGCAGGGCAAGGCCCTCGGCCGGCCGGTGTCCGATCTGCTCGGCGGCAAGGTGCGCGACGCCGTTCCGTTCAGCGCCTACCTGTTCTACAAGTGGGCCGGCCACCCCGGCGCCGAGCCCGACGAATGGGGCGAGGCGATCGACCCCGACGGTCTGGTCCGTCAGGCTCAGAAGATGATCGGCGAATACGGCTTCGAGGCCATCAAGGTCAAGGGCGGCGTGTTCTCGCCGGACGAGGAGATCGCCGGCATCAAGGCGCTGCGGGCCGCGTTCCCCGACCTGCCGCTGCGCCTCGATCCCAATGCGGCGTGGACCGTCGACACGTCGATCAGGGTCGCGTCGGAACTCGACGGCATCGTCGAATACCTCGAGGACCCGACGCCGGGCCTCGACGGCATGTCCGAGGTCGCGCGTGAGGCGAAGATGCCCCTCGCCACGAACATGTGCGTCGTCGCGTTCGATCAGCTCAAGCCCGCGGTCCTGAAGGATTCGGTCCAGGTCGTGCTGTCGGATCACCACTACTGGGGTGGCCTGCAGCGGTCGCGGCTGCTCGCCGGTGTCTGCGACAACTTCGGTCTGGGCCTGTCGATGCACTCCAACTCGCACCTGGGCATCAGCCTGGCCGCGATGGTGCACCTCGCCGGCGCCACACCGAACCTCACGTACGCGTGTGACACGCACTGGCCGTGGAAGACCGAGGACGTCGTCAAGCCCGGGGTGCTGAAGTTCGTCGACGGCGCGGTCCCGGTGCCGACGACTCCGGGGCTCGGTGTCGAGATCGACGAGGACGCTCTCGCCGCCCTGCACCAGCAGTACCTCGACTGCGGGGTGCGCGACCGCGACGACACCGGATACATGAAGTCGGTGGACCCGACGTTCGAGAACACCTGCCCTCGCTGGTAGCTGTCTCACGGAAGGCGCCGACCGCGGTCTCGGTCGGCGTCTTCCGGGTGGGCTAGATTGAGCTTCGGGCTCGGGCCCACCTCGAGGCAAAGGAGTGGATCGAATGTTCTCCCTCGCACGGCTGTCGTGTTTCATCGCCGTCGCGGAGGAACTGCATTTCGGTCGCGCCGCCGAGCGCCTGCACATGACGCAGCCGCCGCTGAGCCGTCAGATCCAGCAGCTCGAAAGCGAACTCGGCGTGCAGCTGATCGACCGCACCAGCCGATCCGTCACCCTCACCGCAGCCGGTACCGCGTTTCTGCCCGACGCCCGGCGCATTCTGAGCCTGTCGGAGAGTGCCGCCCTGACGGTGCGGCGCGTACCGGCCGGTGACCTCGGCACCGTCGTCGTCGGGTTCACCGGTGCGTCCGCGCACGCGGTGCTACCGAGGTTGCTCGAGGCCGCACGCGACAGACTCCCGGACGTGAAAGTCGTTCTGCGGGAGATGGTCACCTCCGTGCAGATCGAGTCGTTGATCAGCGGTGAACTGGACCTCGGGCTGATCCGCCCCATCCTCACCCGCCCCGGCATCGACACCCGCTCCATCCACCACGAGCGGCTCGTCGCCGCGCTGCCCGCCGGTCACCCCCTCGCCGACGCAGAGCAGCTCGCGGTGGAGGATTTCGACGATCAGCCCGTCGTCATGTATTCGCCCGTCGATGCGCGGTACTTCCACGAACTGCTGATCAGCACGTTCACGATCGTCGGTGCCTCGCCGCGCTACGTCCAGTACGTCACGCAGGTGCACACCATGCTGGTGCTCGTCCGTTCCGGGCTGGGCATGGCCCTCGTCCCCGAGTCCGCGCAGACGATGCACCCGGAGGGGGTCGTATTCCGGCCCATCTCCGCCGTCCGCGACCGGCCCGTCCAGATGAACGCCGCCTGGCGGACGGACAACCGGAACCCCGCGCTGCGCAGGTTCATGGAGGACGTCCTCCCACAGCGGGAATGGGAATGAGAACCGGAGCGCTCAGAGCGTGAGCTTGCACGTCTGACCGATGTCGAGCACCCGCAGCACCCGGCCCGTCCCCAGCCACAACGCGCACGACAGCGCCAGGTCCGTCAGGATCTCGTCGGTGAAATGCTCGTGACACCGCGCCCAGAAGTCCTCGTCGTCGCGAAGCGCCGTGTGATCGGTGGCGAACCGGTGGGCGAACTCCGCCGCCGTCCGCTCCTCGGCGCTGTACCCGGGCCACGACTCCCACTCGAGAACGTGATCGTAGAAGTGCTCGTCGATCCCCGCATCGGCTCCACTCCTGTCGCGGGTGCCGAGGCACACGGCGCACTCATTGGCCTCCGCGACCGCCATCCGCGCGATCTCCCGGACCCGTAACGGTAACCGGTTCCGGTTGTACACGGCGTCTGTGAAAGCCCCGAGTGCACCACCCAGCTCGGGTGAGATCGCCAGCCAACCTGCCACGTCATCGTCACTGTAGCTACCTACTCGACTCATCCCCGAATGCTACAGCGGTAGGTATCGCGGGCGATAGATCTGACACGTGTTCTATATCGTCGATGGTTACGCCCGTAGTGTGCGGACGATGTTTTCGCGGGCGGCGCATGCTTGGCGGATCACGGGGAAGAGTGCGTTCCTCGACCGCCCCGCCGTGCCACGCATTTACGGCTGAATGCCGCTGCGGCGGCGGTACCGTGGTCGGCAAGGGTGTGCGAGATGAAAGTGACGGTTTCATGCCTTCCGGTGGCAAGGCGAACGTGGGGAACCTTCCCTTCGAACTGACAAGTTTCGTCGGCCGTCGCCATGAGATCGCTGAGGTTCGCCGTCTGCTTTCCGTGTCGCGGCTCGTGACGTTGACTGGTGTCGGGGGTGTAGGAAAGACCAGGCTCGCACTGCGGGTCGCCGCCGATTCGTCTCGCGCGTTCGACGACGGTGTGTGGTTGGTCGGGTTGGGTGAACTGTATGACCCAAGCGCGGTTGTCGATGTGGTGTTGTCGGTATTGAACCTGCGTGAGGGCCCGGGGTCACCGGAGAGGCAGCTCGTCGAGTATCTGACGGCGCGGAAGCTGCTGCTCGTGCTGGATAATTGCGAGCATCTCGTCGGACCGGTCGCAGGCCTTGCGGAAAGCCTTCTTCGCAGCTGTCCGGACGTGCGGATTCTCGCGACCAGCCGGGAATCGCTCGGGATCGGGGGAGAAGCCGTGCTGCGGGTGCCGCCGCTGACGCTGCCGGAACCGGACCAGCGGTCGGTGGTCAGCGGTGGGCTCGGCCATTACGAGGCTATGAACCTGTTCGCCGAACGCGCGGAGGCCGCGGTCCCGGGTTTCGAGATCACCGAGAGCAATGAGGGCCTGGTCGCGGCGATCTGCCGTCGTCTGGACGGTTTGCCGCTTGCGATCGAATTGGCGGCGGTGCGTCTGCGGGTGATGTCGGTGGAGCAGATCCTGCAACGGTTGACCGACCGCTTCACCTTGCTGACGACGGGCAGTCGCGGGGCGCCGTCCCGGCAGCAGACTCTCCTGGGGAGTATCGACTGGAGCTATGAGTTGTGCACCTGGGCGGAGCGGGAGCTGTGGGGACGGCTGACGGTCTTCGCGGGCGGTTTCGAGCTCGACGCGGTGGAAGGCATTTGTTCGGGCGGCATGACGTCGGACCAGGTTGTGGACGTGGTGGCGTCGCTGATCGACAAATCGATCGTGCTCAGGGAGGAGACGGGCGGCGCGGCGCGGTACCGGATGCTCGAGACGCTGCGTGACTACGGTACGCAACGGTTGCAGGAAACCGGCGAGTTCGCATCGTTGTTGCGGCGGCACAGGGACTGGTACGCACGCCTGGTGCTGCGGGTGGAGTCGGACTGGGTGAGTTCGCGGCAGGTGTCCTGGGTCGCGCGTCTGGACGCCGAGCAGCCCAACATCGTTGCGGCTCTGCAGTTCTGCTTGACCGGGCAGAATGAGGCGAACGCCGGGATTCGCATGGCGGCGGCTCTGTATCCGTACTGGCGGGTGCGGGGCAAGCTACGCGAGGGGATGCGATGGCTCGCGCAGCTTCTGGCGGTTCGGGGCGGCGAACCCGGTGTGGAGCAGATCATGGCGTTGTACGTGCTCAGTGTGCTGTCCGGGCTGCACGGCGACCCGGAGGCGTCGGCGGTCTATGTTCAGCGCGGAGGCGCCCTGGCGGCGCAGCTCGGCGATCGGACAGCCGCGGCGCTGATGGACGATGCCGCCGGCCATCACGCACTGATTACCCGGGATGCCCGGGCTGCCTGTGAGCACTTCGAATCCTCGCTCGTGGTCTTCCGCGAGGACGGCAACGTGCTGTACAAGATCTGGTCCCTGCTCGGACTCGCGGCGGCCAGTGACGCGGACGGAGACTGGGCACGGAGCGAGGAGTGTCAGCGGGAGATGCTTGCACTGACCGAGCCGCGAGACGAGTCCATGTACCGGGGATGGGCGCTGTGGGGTGCGGGGATGGGGGCGTGGCGGCGCGGCGAGCAACCCCGTGCGAAAGATTTACTCTCGCAGGGACTGCAGCTCGCCCGGGCGGTGGACGACCGCACCAACGCCGCGGGGTGCATCGAGGTCCTGTCGTGGGTCGCGTTGGATGAGGGAGTCCCTCGGCGCGCGGCCACGCTGATGGGTGCCGCCGAGGCCCTCGCCCAGGCCGGCTGCAGCCCGAGCACCATCTACCCGAACCTGCTCGTTCGTCACGACCGGTGCGAGGAGAAGGCCCGCGGGACGATCGGTGACCGAGCGTTCGAGACCGAGTTCGGGCACGGCCTCGGGATGAGGTTCGAGGACGCTGCCGCGTACGCACTCGACGAGAAGGGCACGACCGTTACCTCGGTCGGGCCGGGATCGACGACTCTCACGCGGCGGGAACGGCAGGTAGCCGAACTTGTCGCCGAGGGCCTGACCAACAGGGCAATCGCCGAAAAACTCGTCATTTCCCATCGCACCTCCCAGGGGCACGTCGAGCACATCCTCGCCAAACTGGGGTTCACCTCCCGTACCCAGATCGCGGCATGGATCATCGAGCGCAGACAGGGCGAGCAGTCCTGATCGCCCGGCGCAGAATTCACGGAATAGGTTCTGGCACAGTCCGTTAGGGTTCCCTTCCATACGTAACGTGAGCGGACCCGGTTGTTGGGGTTCCGGAGGTAATCACCGAAAATCCAACGAAGTACGCGTAGTTCCTGGTCAGGCGCGCTGTGGTGAGGCTCTCAACTGTTGACGTAATGTCTGATACTTCCTCGGCGAGGTCGACCGGCTGCGCCGCGCGATCGAACACCGCCGCGCCGCCGGTATCCCGGCCCACCGGATCAGCCCGACCGGGCGCGGCCAACGGGTGCGGGCCCACTGGGATCCCACCGACCCGATGATCGATCTCGGCTGCATCCATTCGTCGTGGAGACCGACCTTTCTGGGCAATCCCCGGCAGGCGCGACCCGAGCGCGCCCGCGCCCAAACCGCCTATCATCGTGCCGCACGCGTGATCACCGAGATCGACACCGCCCAGACGGCCGCTGAGGACACCGAACCATGACCGATACCCTCACCGCGTCGGCCGAGGACCGGATCCGCGCCGCGATGCGGCAACTGCTCGACGGTTCCGTTCCCGACGGGCTCAAATGCGACGTCAAAAGCCTGCCAGCTCTCAGGCGTCCCGCGGGCCACCTTCTACCGCACCTACCCGCACCTGCGCGCCGAATTCGAGGAGCAACGCGGCATCGCCCGCGCCGCCGGGCGGCAGCCCGACCCCCGCCTGGCCCAGATCGACCGGCTGAAAACCGAAGTCACCTAGCTGCGGGCACGACTGGCCGCGCGGCAAGCAGAAATCGACGATCTCAAAGCCTTCCGCACGCGGGCACTGTCGGGCCTGGCCGCCCAGCACGACGAACTCACCACACTGCACCAGCACACCGGCCCCGTCGTCGCACGGAACCAAGCAACACCGACCAGTACCTGACCGATCTCCTCACCGGGCCGACCACGACACAATGCGCCCGACTTCGACTGATGTGCTGCTGGTGCCGCTATCAGCGACCCTGCTCGAGTAACGCCGCGAACGCGGCGGGTCACCTGTGTCTCCATCAATGTGTGCGTCGACGAACTGCTCGACGGAGTCGGGGTGGGACTACCGCCGAGGGCATGAAGCATCGAAACACAGGACGGATCGCGGTAATGAGTTGGATTCGATGGTCTCGGCATTGGCGTGCAGGCCTGTGCCGCGGCTGACGGTGACCGGCAGGGAATTGCCGTCCTGCCTGGTCTGGTCGATCCGAAGGCGGCCGGTGCGGCGCGAGGCCGAGACGGTGTCCGGCCCGACGTGCATTCGTTCGGACTATGCTCGGATCATGGCCACGGCGGGCAGCCGTGCCCCGATATGTGTACCGAGGCGACCGGATGGTTCACGGCGACCCGCTATCGACACAGCGCGATCTAAACGCCGGTATACCGGCGGAGCTGATAGCCGCAGGGTTTGAACGTCCGCAGGAGATCGGACGTGGCGGATTCGGCGTCGTGTACCGCTGTGTGCAGCGCGCGCTGGATCGAACAGTGGCGGTGAAGGTCCTGACCGCGGACCTCGATCCGGACAATCTCGCGCGATTCGTCCGTGAGCAAGTCGCGATGGGGAAACTGTCCGGACATCCGCACATCGTGAGCATCTTTCAGGTCGGCGCGACCGCGGGCGGGCGGCCGTACATCGTGATGCAGTATCACCCGCACGGTTCCCTGGACGCCAAGATCCAGAACAGCGGCCCCATCGACTGGCGGGAGGTCCTGCATGTGGGTGTGAAGATGGCCGGTGCTTTGGAGACCGCGCACCAGCGCGGGACCCTGCACCGCGACGTCAAGCCCGCGAACATTCTGCTCACCGAGTACGGCGAGCCGCAGCTCACCGACTTCGGCATCGCCCGGATCAGCGGCGGCTTCGAAACCACCAGCGGGGCGATCACAGGGTCCCCTGCCTACACCGCCCCCGAGATTCTGCAGGGCCAACCATCCGCCGCGACCTCTGACGTGTACAGCCTGGCGGCGACTCTGTTCTGCGCCGGTACCGGGCATGCGCTCTATGAGCGCCGCAAGGGCGAGCAGGCGGTCGTCCAGTTCCTTCGGATCACCAAGCATCCGATGCCGGACCTGCACGATTCGGGCCTGCCGGCCGACGTCGGCGAAGTGATCGAGCAAGCGATGTCCCGCGACCCGTGCGACCGGCCTGCGACGGCGGCCGAGTTAGGTGAACTGCTGCGCGCGGTACAGCGCCGGCACGGCATTGCGGTCGACGACATACCGGTTCCGCTTCCGGCCCCGGAAGGGCACAGTGTCTCCGGGCCCACCACCGGGTCGCTGCGGCGCCACTACCCGGCACGGTCGCTGACCCCGCCGGCCCCGGCCACCAGATTCCGCCCGCCCTCGCCGGCCCGGGCCCTGGTGCGACGGGACCGGTTGATCGAAACGCTGCGCGCCGGGCGGTCCCGGAAGTTGACCGTGATCCACGGGCCCACCGGATTTGGCAAGAGCACCCTCGCCGCGCAGTGGTGCGAAGTGCTGACTGCCGAAGGCGTCACCGTCGCGTGGCTGACCGTCGACAACGACGACAACAACCTCGTCTGGTTCCTGTCCCATCTGATCGAAGCCATTCGAGCCGTCAACGCCACGCTGGCCACCGAACTGAACGACGTGCTCGAGGAGCGTGGGGACGAGTCCGAGCGCTACGTGCTCACCTCGCTGATCAACGAGATCCACCAGAGCGGCGAACCGCTGACTCTGGTGATCGACGACTGGCATGTGATCAGCGCGAAGGCGACGATCAAGGCGCTGCGCTATCTATTGGACAATATGTGCCCCACGCTGAAGGTCGTGGTCACCAGTCGCAGTCAGAGCGGGTTGCAGATGAGTCGCATGCGGATGCAGGACGAACTCGTCGAGATTGATTCCACCGCAATGCGTTTCGACGTCGACGAGTCGGAGCATTTCCTGGTCGGGTTGCGCGGGTTACCCCTCGATCTCAGTGATGTCGAGGACCTCACGACGTCCACCGACGGCTGGGTGGCGGCGCTGCAACTCGCGTCATTGTCGTTACGGGGTTGCGACGACCCGTCCCAGTTGATCAGTTCCATGACCGGTGGCCACCACGCGATCAGTGAGTTTCTCGCCGAGAACGTGCTCGACACACTGGAACCGTCGATGCTCGACTTCCTGATGGCCACCTCGATTCCCGACCGAATTTGCGGCGATCTTGCCGCCGCGCTGTCCGGGGTGTCGCATGGACTGGAGATGCTCGAGGAGGTCGAAGAACACGATCTGTTCCTGAACCGCATCGACGATCAGTGGTTCGGCTACCACCACCTGTTCACCGAGTTCCTCCGGAACCGGTTGAAGCGGGATCAGCCGGATCGGGTGGCAGGGCTGCATCGCATCGCCTCGGGGTGGTTCGCCGAGCATCGATTGGTCAGTGACGCAATCGATCATGCGCTCGCCGCCGGCGACGAGCAGCGGGCGGTCGAGATCATTGAGAACGACGGACTCTACATGTTCGCGCATTCACAGATGTCGACACTGATCGGCTGGGTCGGCAAACTGCCGCCGACGATCGTGCAGACCCATCCGCGCCTGCAACTCGC
This sequence comes from Rhodococcus sp. NPDC127593, assembly GCF_042671975.1. Taxonomy (NCBI): domain Bacteria; kingdom Bacillati; phylum Actinomycetota; class Actinomycetes; order Mycobacteriales; family Nocardiaceae; genus Rhodococcus; species Rhodococcus sp. NPDC127593. The sequence goes on from NZ_JBHXWI010000015.1 coordinate 48,836, forward strand.
CCTGGCCTGGGCGAACATCTTGCTGCACCGCGCCGAAGCCACCGGCCAGGCGCTGGCACTGGTGGAATCCACAGTGGAAGAAGCCGGTCTCAGTACAGATGAGATCGCCGACGTCCGCGCCGAGGCGGACGTCGTACGAGCCCTCATGGCGCTGCGCGCCGACCACCTCGAGGGCATCGACGAACACATTGCGCCGTGCCTGGCTCGAGCAGACACCGTCCGCCCCTTCGTGATCGGCAAGGCGGCCAACCTGGCCACCTTCGCCGCCGCCTACCGGTGCGACCTCGACGAGGTCAGCCGCCTGCAGGCCTGGGCATCGATCTATTTCGAACGCGGCCGGGATTCGTTCAACCCCATTCACGGGCTGTGCTTCACCGGCCTGGCGAACCGACTGCTGCTCGACCCTCGAACGACAGAGGAATGCTTCCGCAAGGCCTTGAAGCTGGCCAAACAGTCCGGTGGAAGTCACTCATACACCGCCCGCCTGGCGAGTTCGCTGCTCGGCGAGTCGCTCTACGACCGCGGGGAGCTCGACGAAGCCGAACGGCTCCTGGACGAGGGGTACAAGCTCGGGCCCGAAGGCGGACCGGTCGATTTCAAGATCGCACGATACGTGTCCGGGGCCCGCGTCAAGGCGCTGCTGGGTGACCGGGAGACCGCGATCCGCCGGCTTCACGAGGGTGCGGAAATCGCGCAGACGTTGTCGCTGACGCGTCTGCGTGCACTGGCCGAGAACGAGCGGATCCGGTTGGGTCTTCCGGCCCACCCGGATTTCGGCGTGTTGCCGGTGGTGTCCTATGACACTCGCCGACGTCCGATCGATGCGATCGACGAGATCACCGTCCAGCACGAGGAGGCGTCCGCGATCCGGACGCTGCTCGTCGAGCAGGATCCGGAAAAAGTGGACCTCGCCTGTCGGTGGGCTCAGAAATGGGTCGACTGGCTGGCCGAACGGCACCGGCCGCAGGCTCTGCTGCGGGCAAGGCGGCTGTTGGTTGCCTGCCTGGCCGCGGCCGAACGAACCGACGAGGCCAAGACGGTGCTGGCGACCATTGCCGCCCAGTGCGCCCACCTCGAATCGTTCCGCTACCTCCTCGACGGCGGACCATACGTGGCGGCCACACTCAGGGGCCTGCATGAGGACCAGCGGAACGGGCACTGGCGGCCCGAGTGGCAGGAAGTGCCCGCGGACTTCCTCGCCAGGTTGGTCCGGGCCGAGGTAGTACACACGATCTGATCTCGGTCGTGCCGACGAGCTGCTCGATCTTGCGGCCATGATCGCAGGACCCACGCCCCCCACGACGCCTCCTCTGTCGCCATCACGGGGGACATCGATCGTCTGCTCGACCGGGTCATGAGCCGACAACCGACGGCATGATCCATGTGAGACGGATGGCGGGTTCGGCAAGGTCTTGATGGTCAGCGTCAGAGCCCGGGATGGAAGGCGCGGGGCGCGGGTAGGCACCCGCCCGTTCACTGTGCCTGCAGGAAGGGCCGCCACAGGTCGTACTACGTCGCGCACTCGCTCAACAAGCTCTCGAGGACGGACGCCGCATACACCCGGTCCGGTAACGCCCTACTGCCCTTCTCGGCTCGAGTTCTGCGGTGCGATTGCACGACGTCGCAGAGTCGTCGACGGTATTCCTCCACGGCGAGGCTGAACTTCACGTGAATCTGGTCCGCGCTCGGTCCGCCGATCGGTGCCCAGAGGATGGCGAAATCGAGGATGTCATCGCTGGTGTAGGGCTGCGCGACCTGCATGCCTTTTCTCCGGTGTTCGGCGGCGGGAATCACGGCGTGCCGCCCGGCAGCGAGTGACTGTCAGAAGTCGTGGGAGCGTCGGAGTCAGGACCTGTCACCGCCACCGCAGTCGGCGGGAAGGCCTGCAGCAGTTGGTCCATTTCAGCTCTGTCACATGGTATCTCGCTGATAATGTGCCAGAGTCTTTCGATGAACCGCCATGGGTGCATGCCAAATTTGATGAAGGTCTCGTCCTCCGGGACACCACCGAATGGCGCCCACATCCGAGCGAACGCGAGGATGTCCTCTACTTCTTTTGCCTGTTTGCTGAGCTGTTTCGAACGACGACGTTCTGCGTCCTGTCGTCGTTCGCGCCGTCGACGGTAGCGCCGGATATCCGACTCCACCGGATCGAATCCGTTCGGTCCCGTCTGGCCCGGTTGATCCGGGCTTCCCCCCGGGTCTGCCCCCTTGTCGGATGTAACCATTGGCTTCTCTGTTCGATGTGCGGGTTTGAGTTCGAGGCCCGGCCGGCGAGGTTGATCGGCTCACTAGCCAGGCCGCAGGGTTGTCATGACTGGTGTGTCCGCGGACGTCCCGAGCTGGGAGTCGTGCGAGTTGCTGGCTGTGCAACCGTCATCGGGACGCGGGGTGAAGAGCGCCGGCGAGCGGGGGTAGGCACCCGCCCGCCGGCACGTGTGCGTTTCAGGAGCGATGCCGGTCCTGAACAGTTTCGGGTGGCATGATTGTGAGTCTGTTCAATACTGTCCTTCGGTGTTCGGCGTAGAAGTCACAGCGCGTGGCGCCACTTCTCGCTCGGCTGGCAGAGAGTCAGGACGCGGCACGGCCACCGCGGTAGGCGGCGGTTCCGTGGCGCGGGCTAGAGGATTGGCCAGGCGCTCGGGGCGCAGGATCTCGTCGAGTTCGGCGGCGGTGAGCAGTCCGCGCTCGAGCACCAGGGAGGTGACGCTGCGACCGTCGACCAGCGCTTGACGGGCGATGGAAGTCGCTGCGTCGTAACCGATCAGCGGGTTGAGGACGGTCACCACTCCGATGCTGGATTCTACCTGGGAGCGCAGGAATTCCTTGTTCGCGGTGATCCCGTCGATGCAGTGGTCGGCCAGGCTGGTGCAGGCCGCGGTGAGCGAGGCCAGGCTGGCGAACAAGGAGCGCGCGATGATCGGTTCGAAGGCGTTGAGCTGCAACTGTCCCGCCTCGGCCGCCATGGTGACGGTGAGGTCGTAGCCGATGACTTCGAAGGCCACCTGGTTGACCACTTCCGGTATGACCGGGTTGACCTTTCCGGGCATGATGCTCGATCCCGCCTGTCGTGGGGGGAGGTTGATTTCGGCGAAGCCGGCCCTGGGTCCGGAGGACAGCAGCCGCAGGTCGTTGCAGATCTTCGAGAGCTTCACCGCGACTCGTTTGAGCATCCCCGAGAACAGCACGAAGGCCCCGCAGTCCTGGGTTGCCTCGACCAGGTTGCCGGCCGTCACCAGCGGCAGCCCGGTGATCCGCTGCAGGTGGATGCATGCCTGGGCGGCGTAGTCGGGATGGGTGTTGAGGCCGGTGCCGATGGCGGTCGCGCCCAGGTTGATCTCGTGCAGGTGCACCAGCGCTTCGCGGATCCGGCGTTCGTCCTCGTCGACCATCACCGCGTAGGTGCTGAACTCCTGGCCGAGGGTCATCGGCACCGCGTCCTGCAGTTGGGTCCTTCCGACCTTCACGACATCGTCGAACTCGACGGCCTTGCGTGCCAGGGCCAGGCGAAGATGACCCATCGCCGACAACAACTGTTGGGCGCCCTGGATGGTTGCGATCCGAATCGCGGTGGGATAGACGTCGTTGGTCGACTGGCCCATGTTCACGTCGCCGTTGGGGTGAATCCTGGAGTACTCGCCCTTGTCGAACCCGAGAATCTCCAGCGCACGGTTGGCGATGACCTCGTTGGCGTTCATGTTCGTCGAGGTGCCGGCGCCACCCTGGATGACATCGACGACGAACTGATCCAGCAGTCGGCCCTGTTCGATGTCCTGGCAGGCCTGCCCGATGGCGTCCTTCTTCACCTCGTCGATTAGGCCCAGATCGAAGTTGGTCAGTACTGCGGCGTGCTTGATCTGCGCGAGCGCCGTGACGAGCAGTGGATACGAGGAGATCTGCGTACCGGTGATCGCGAAGTTCTCTACCGCGCGCAGCGTCTGGATCCCCCAGTAGGCGGCGGCCGGGACTTCCCGGGCACCCATGAAGTCTGTCTCGATCCTGCCTTCATTCGCTTCCAGCAGGGACGGTGCGGTCATCTGTGCCATGGCTCTCGGTTCTCGCGATGGTGGTCTCGGACGAAATGAGGGTGTGGTAAGTGGTGTGATGTCAGGAAGCGGACACGAATCCGAGCGCCTTGTCCACGACATTCTCCAGTGGTTCGCCGTGGCAGAACCGCCGCAAATTGTCGACGAAGAGTTGGCCGAGATCATCTAGATAATCCTGGGTGTCGCCGCTCATGTGCGGAGTGATGATGACGTTGTCCATGCCCCACAGGGTGTGCCCGTCGGGCAGAGGTTCGGGATCCACGACGTCGAGGGCGGCACCGGCAATCGAGCCGGACGCCACTGCGTCCGTCAGGGCTTCGGTGTCGACGAGTTCCCCGCGCCCGACGTTGATCAGGCGCGCGGTCGGTGACATCGCAGCGAGCACGTCGGCGCTGACCAAACCCCTGGTCTCGGCGGTCAGCGGGGCCGCCAGCACGAGGTAGTCGTAGTCACCGACAATCCGGGTCAGGTCTTTCGAGGAGTGAATCTGATGGAAATCGTCGTCACCGGACCGGTGGGAGCGGCCGGCGCCGCTGACCTCCATGCCCACGGCACGGAAGAGGTGGGCGATTTCGCGGCCGATGGAGCCGGTGCCGACCACCAGCGCGGACTGCCCCTGAATCTTGCGGGTAACCCGGTGTCGCCAGCGGTGTTGCTGCTGCAGCCGGAACGAGGCCTGCACATCCTTGGCCATGTCCAGGACGAATCCGAGCGCGAACTCTGCGATGGCCCTGCTCAGAACGCCCCGGGAGTTGGTATAGACGATGTCGCTGCGAATCAGTTCGTCGAACAGGAGTTGACTCACCCCCGCAGCCGAGACATGGACCCACTGCACGGACTTGGCGGCATCCCAATTCTCGCGTAGCGCCGATGAGAACGAGTGCCACTGGTACAGCACGTCCGCGCCGTCGAGGGCCTCGGCGAGACCGTCGGCTGTGGTCAGCCGAACGTTGGCGATCTCCTCGATCTCCGCCAACCGGGGCGGCAGGGCCTGCCGGTAGAGGACTGCGACGACCGGCCGGGTGCGCTGCGCTGCCGTGGTCATGACACCGGTGATGGCGTGGGGTCCGCCTGGTTCGCGGCGAGGGTATCGATGGCGGACAGGACCGCGGACGTGAACTCGGCCGTCGACGACGTTCCGCCGACATCGCGGGTGCCGAAACCCTCACGCAGCGCCGACTCGAACGCGGCCTGCAGGTGATCGGCGGCCTCGGGATGGCCGAGGTGTTCGAGCATCATCGCCCCCGACCAGATCTGTCCCACCGGGTTGGCCAGGCCTTTGCCTGCGATGTCCGGGGCCGACCCGTGCACCGGTTCGAACAGGGACGGGAAGTCGCCCTCCGGATTCAGATTGGCGCTGGGCGCCAACCCGATGGAGCCGGTGACGGAGCTTCCGAGGTCGGAGAGGATGTCACCGAACAGGTTGGAGGCGACGATGACGTCGAAGGTCCAGGGCCGCAGGACCAGATGTGCGGCCAGGGCGTCCACGAGCTCGCTGGTCAGGTTCACCTCGGGGTAGAGCCGGGCCGTCTCCTCCACGACTTCGTCCCAGAACGGCATGGTGTGCACGATGCCGTTGCTCTTGGTCGCCGACGTCAGGTGGCCCCGTCGGGAGGCTGCCAGACCGGCGGCGAAGCGCGTGACCCGGGTAACCCCGAGTCGGGTGAAGATGGTTTCCTGCACCGCGCTCTCGTGTGGCAGGCCCCGGTACATTCGGCCGCCGACCTCCGAATATTCTCCTTCGTTGTTTTCCCGGACGATGAGCAGATCGATGGGGTCCTTGGCCGCCAGCGGTGAGGTGACACCGTCGAGGGTCTTCACCGGCCGGAGGTTGATGTACTGCTGGAACTCCCGGCGGATGGGAATCAGCAGGCCCCACAGTGATTCGGCGTCCGACACCTGGGGGGAACCCACCGCTCCCAGGAAGATCGCGTGGTGCGCGGCGAGCTGCTCGAGGCCGTCGACGGGCATCATCCGGCCGTGCTGGAGGTAGTATTCCGACCCCCAGTCGAAGTACGTGAACTCCAGGTCGAGTGAGTGCACCTCCGCGATCCGGTCGAGGCAGGCGATGGCCGCCGGGACCACCTCTTTCCCGATGCCGTCGCCGGCGATGACCGCGATCTTGTATGTGCTCATGGTGTGGTCCGCTCTGGCAGGCCGCCCAGCAGTTGCCAGGGTGCCCCCGATTCTCCGAGGTTGACAATGGTGTTCTTGGGTTCGGTCATCGCGTGGACGGCGTACCGCACGCCTTCGCGGCCGACGCCGGATTTCTTGAAGCCGCCGAAGGGCATCGAATCGATGCGGAGGTCGCTGGTCTCGTTGATGACCACGGCGCCGACGTGCAGGTTCTCGGCCATCGCCAAGGCCAGATCCATCGACTGTGTGAAGATTCCTGCCTGGAGTCCGTACTCGGAGTCGTTGGCCGCGTGGACGGCGTCGGAGACCTCGACGAACGGGATGAGGGTCACGACCGGACCGAACACCTCGTCGCGGAGCACCCGGCACTGCGCCGGCACACCGGTCAGGACGGTCGGTTCGTAGAAGGCGCCCCGCCGCTGCCCGCCCGCGTGGACCGACGCCCCCGCGGCGAGGGCCTCGTCCACCCATTCCTCGACGCGCCGGGCCTCGTCCTCGGAAATGAGCGGACCGACGTCGGTGCGGCGGTCGAATTTCGGCCCCGTCCGCAGCGCCTGCGTTCCGCGAGTGACCTCCTCGAGGACCCGCTCGAAGAGCGAGGTGTGCACGTACACCCGTTGAACCGACAGGCAGTTCTGCCCGGCGACCCCGAAGGCTCCGGCGACGATCGCGTCGGCCGCGGCGGCCGGGTCGGCGTCGGCGCAGACGATCGTGGCATTGTTGCCGCCGAGTTCGGAGAGGATCTTCTTGGCCCCGGCAGCGGCGGCGATCCGCTCGGCCGTCCGGGGTCCGCCGGTGAAGGAGATCAGGTCGATCAGCTCGTCGGTCACCAGCGCCTCGGCCACACCCGGGCCGCTGACGACGGCCGCGATCCGGCCCGGCGGCACCCCCGCCTCGAGCAGCAGCTGAACCAGAGCCAGCCCGCTCAGCGGGGTCCGCTCGGAGGGCTTGAGGACCACCCCGTTGCCGGCGATCAGGGCCGGGCCCAGCTTGTGCGCGACCAGGTTCAGGGGATCATTGAACGGTGTGATGGCCGCGACGATTCCCACCGGTTTCCGGCTGTACCAACCGATCTTGTGCCCGGAGGCGAGGCTGTCCTCGAAGTCCAGGGTCGATCCGGACAGTTCGGTCGACGCGGCAGCGGAGAGCCGCAAGGTCTCGATGCAGCGGCGGACCTCACGCTCCGCCTCGGTGATGGTCTTGCTGCTTTCGGCGGCAATGATGGTGGCGAACCGCGCGGACTGCTCGCCCAGCAGCAGAGCCGCCTTCTCGAGCGCCTGCCGGCGCGAACGCAGCGGCCACGGCTCGACCTGCAGGTGACGGTGGATGTGGGCGATCGCGCGCCGCACATCCTGCGCCGTCGAGGTGCACACCCGGCCGACCAGCGCCCCATCCTCGGGATCGCGCACGTCCAGCGTCAGGTCGGCGGACTGCCATTGGCCTTCGACGAACGCACCTCCGGGCAGAACCGGGGTCTCTGACCGACGGGCATCTGGTTCCGGGCGCGCGTCAACGACAATTGTGGATGAGAGCATGAGGTTGCCTACCCTGCCTATTTGATGCGGTCGATGATCTTCGCGGCGCCGCCGATGATCGGCAGAAACCACGGGGGCCCGAAATGCCCGGGAACGGGGGGATTCTTCAGGCCTTCCCAGACATTCGCGGTCTTGTCGCCGCCCATGTAGGCGACCATCTTCTTGCCCATGTGCGCCGCCATCTGGACACCGTGGCCGCTGTAGCAGAGCGAATAGAACACACCGTCATGGATGCCGGCGTGGACCATCTGATCCATGGACAGATCGACCAGGCCACCCCAGGTGTAGTCCACCTTGACGTTGGACAGGTACGGGAACAGCTCGATCATGGCCTGGCGAAGGATCTTGCCGCTCTTGACATCCGAATCCGGGCTGGAGAGCGCGAAGCGGGCCCGGCCGCCGAACAGCAGCCGGTTGTCCGGGGTGATGCGGAAGTAGTAGGTCAGCATCTTGCTGTCCGACGCCATACGCCGGTTCGGCAGGATGCGGTCGATCACCTCGTCCGGCAGCGGTTCGGTGACGATGATGAAACTGCCTACCGGAATCACGCGCCGCTGCAGCCACGACGTCACGGCGCCGGTGTAGCCACTGGTGGCCACCAGCACCTGCTTCGCTCGCACCACCCCGCGTGTGGTGTGCACATCGTGCACGGTTCCCGAGACCTTGTGCAGTTCAGTGACCGCGGCGTTTTCACAGACGACTGCGCCGGCGGCAACGGCCGCCCCGGCCAGGCCGTGCGCGAACTTCCCGACGTGCAGTCCTGCTCCCAGCGGATCGAGCATCGCCCCGTGATAAAAATCGGAGCCGATTTCGCTGTGAATTTCGGACTTCGGGATGGTGATGACGTCGTAGTCGGCCAGGGCGGCCAGCTGCTCCTGCGATTTCAGCATTCCCTCGTAGTGGGAGGGGTGAAAGGCCAGCGAAAGTTTTCCGAACCGCTGGAAGTCGCAGTCGATGCCATAGTTGTGCACCAATTTCTCGATGGTGTCGATGGCATCGTTGTACTCCCGGAACATTTCCACGGCACGGGTACCCCCGTACCGCTTCACCGCGGTGTTGAAGCCGATCGCCAATCCCGTGGTCGCCATCCCGCCGTTGCGGCCGGATGCGCCCCAACCGACCGTATGCCGTTCGAGGACAGCAACGCTCGCTCCTTGGTTGGCGAACTCGACAGCCGCGGAGAGCCCGGTGAATCCGGCGCCGATGACGGCGACATCGACCTCGTCGGGTACCGGCGTCCGGCGGTAATCGCCGGACGGCTCAGCAGTATCGAGCCAATAGGGGATGAGTTTCACGATTGACCTTTCGCCTTACCCGCGGATCAGAGACCGAGGAGTTTGTTGAGCTCGTCGAGCGAATCGACGGTGGTGTAGTCGTAGCCCGCGGTGATGGGGTCGTAGCCACGGTCCAGCAACGCCAGGTTCCGGAAGCCCATGTCGTGCATTGGCATCATGTCGTACCGTGTGTGCGAGGAGACGTGGAGGAAGTCCTCCGGCTCGGCGTTCAGGGTGTCGAGCATGTACTCGAACGCCTGGTAGCGCGGCTTGTAGGCCTGGGCCTGCTCGGCGGTATACACGGCGTGGAAGTCGGCTCCGAGCTTCGGAACGCTGATGTCCAGGAAGCTGTCGTCTGCGTTGGACAGAATCACCAGCTCGTAGTTCTCGCCCATGAGCTTGAGCGGAGCAGGCACGTCCTCGTGGGCAACCCAGCCGCGTACAGCCTCAGCGAACTGTGCGCCGGCGCCTTCTGTCGGCCCAATGCCCCACCGCTTGCACACCCGGTCAAAGGAATCCTGAAGGATCTGCTCGTAGGGCTTGTAGTCGCCGCAGACCTCGTCGTACCGGTACCCGCGGAATACCTTTTTGAACGCGGGCCACTGCTCTTCAGGGAGACGGCCCGCGAGCAGCCGGCGGGTGGTGGGATCGATGTCGAAGTTGATGAGCGTGCCGTAGCAGTCGAAGGAGACGTACTTCGGCCGGAAAGTCTTGTCTGCCATGGTCATCCGTTTCAGTGAAGGGGAAGCAGTGGCCAATTCGGGAACCACTGCCGTCCCCGGGTGAAGGCGGAGTTGCGGGCGGTCGTCGCCGCCTGTGCGCAGGACTCCGCTGCCTGCTAGAACGACCCTAAGCCGCCGAATTGTCAATTGTCAACAGTTTGCTATCGGCGTAGTGTGATGCACTGCACCGCCGGAATCGATTGTGAAGAACGTCGCTGTTAACTGTCGACAATCTGGGGTGGAAGTGGTTGGATGAGTCCTATCCGGAAGTGCAGATGCCCCCACGCACACGCCCCGCGACCTGCGGCGACGGGATACGCACCCGGCCGGGAGTCTGAGAACCCGCGATCCGTTCAGCGCACCCTCCTCCGCTGAAATCATTCGAAGGAAACCCATGAAGACAAGAACAAGAGTCCAAGCCGCAGCGGTCGGCGTCGCCCTCCTGGTGGCCCTGAGCGCGTGCAGCACCGCCGACAGCGACGGGGCCGCGGGCTCGACGTCGAATACGGCCGATATCTCCGAGGGTGTGCAGGCGGACCCCGCCGCGGTCGCCCTGTTGCCGGCCTCATACAAGGACAAGGGCGAACTGACGGTGGCGATGGACCTCCACTACCCGCCGACCACCTTCCTTGCCGACGACAGCAGCACCCCGATCGGCCTCAACCCGGATGTGGCCCGTCTGGTGGCCAAGAAGCTCGGACTCGGGCTGAAGTTCGTCAACACCAGTTTCGACACCATCATTCCCGGCATCGAGGGTGATCGATTCGACTTCACCGCCACCTCCATGTCCCCCACGCCCGACCGGCTCAAGGTGCTGGACATGATCGACTACTTCAACGGTGGGGTGTCCGTGGCCGTTGCCGCCGGAAATCCGCTGGGCCTGAGCAATGACAATCTGTGCGGCAAGAACATTGCCGTGACGAAGGGCTCGAACGCACAGCTCAAGCACCTGCCCAACATCTCCGAATGGACGTGCGTCTCCCAAGGAAAGCCCGCGATCAACGGCATCACCCTGCCCAACGTGCAGGAGGCGCTGACCCAGCTGTCCTCCAAGCGGGTCGACGGCGTCTTCTACGACACCCCCGCCCTGGTGTGGGCGCAAACGCAGCAGCCCAACGCGATCACCGTCCTCACTCCCCAGGTCGACACGCGTTCGGAGCACATCGTCACCGTCGCCCTCAAGAAGGGATCACCGCTGACTCCCGCACTGCAGGCGGCCGTTCAATCCGTCCTGAACAGCCCCGAATACCAAGAGTCGCTCTCCAACTGGGGTCTCACCGCCGGAAGCATCACCGACGCCAAGCTCAACTAGGGAGAGACCATGGTGCAACTGACTTCCCACGAAAGTAACCCGACGATGAACGGAATGGATCCCGCCCTCAAACCGAGACTCCGGCGGAGAAGTACGTTCGAGTACGCGGCCTGGGCGGTGTGTATTCTGCTCGCCCTGGGCCTCGCCGTTTCCGTCTCGACCAATCCCAACTTTCAGTGGGATGTGGTCGCCAAATACTTCACCAATGAATCAATCCTGCGCGGGCTGGTACTGACGATCTACTTGACGGTCGCCAGCATGGTCCTCGGAACGCTGCTGGGGCTGATTCTGGCGATCATGCGGTCCTCGAGCATCAAACCGGTTGCCGCAACGGCAGGGGTGTACATCACCTTCTTCCGCGGCACTCCGGTGCTGGTGCAGCTGATCTTCTGGTTCAACATCGCCGCGCTGTACCCGAACCTGTCCATCGGCGGCACGGATATCGACGTCAATGCCCTGATCACCCCGATCACGGCCGCGGTCGTCGGCCTGACGCTCAATCAGGCGGCGTACATGGCGGAGATCATCCGCGGAGGGTTCTCCTCGGTGGGCAAGGGGCAGATCGAGGCCGCCGACTCTCTCGGAATGAGCAGCGCGATGAAGATGCGCAAGGTCATCATTCCCCAGGCGATGCCCTCGATCATTCCGGCGACCGGAAACCAGGTCATCGGAATGTTCAAGGAGACATCCCTCGTCAGCGTGCTGGGCGTCGCCGAGCTGCTGCAAAGCGCACAGCTGATCTACGCGCGCACCTACGAGACCATCCCACTCCTGATCGTCGCCAGCCTGTGGTACCTGGTGATGACCCTCATTCTGAGCTACCCGCAATCCCAGCTCGAGAAGAAATACTCCCGTTCGACTTCCAGGCTTCCCCGGAAAGCGAAGAAGGTTGTGCTGACAGACCCGGAAGGTATTGCACGATGACTTGCGACGGTACGGTTCACGGCCGTGGGATCCGTAAATCCTTCGGCTCCAAGACAGTTCTGCAGAACATCGATCTCGACATCGCCAGTGGTGAGATCTGCTGCATCATCGGCCCCAGCGGATCCGGAAAATCGACCTTGCTGCGCTGCGTCAACGGCCTCGAGACGGTCGATCTGGGGGTGTTGAAGGTCAACGGAGAGCACTTCGGCTACTACGAAACGGACACCGCATTCCACGCCCTGAGCCGCAAACGCCTCGCCGAACAACGCACCAAGGTTGGCATCGTCTTCCAGCAGTTCAACCTGTTTCCCAACATGACTGCCCGGGACAACATCATGGCCGGCCCCGTGCTGGTCAAGCACGGTGACAAGCAGCAGGCAGCCGAGCAGGCGCAGCAACTGCTGGCGAGCGTCGGACTGAGCGGGTTCGGCGGCCACTTTCCCGCGCAACTGTCCGGAGGACAGCAACAGCGCGTAGCCATCGCGCGGGCGTTGGCCATGGATCCGCAGATCATGCTGTTCGACGAGCCGACCAGCGCCCTCGACCCCGAAAAGGTCGGTGAAGTCCTCGCCGTCATGAAGGACCTGGCACAAAAAGGCATGACCATGATCGTGGTCACCCATGAGATGGGCTTCGCACGGGAGGTAGCGGACTCCCTGCTGTTCATGGACGAAGGCTGCATCGTCGAACGCGGTGACGCCCGCGAGGTCCTTGCCCACCCGAAGGAACGACGGACCCAGGCCTTCCTGGAAAGGGTGCTCTGACCACGATGGACGGACAACTAGCCGTCATCGGCCTGGGCAGCATCGGAAGCATGGCATTGTGGCAGGCTTCCCGCTCGTCGGGCTCGGTGGTCGGATTCGAAGCACAATCGCCGGGCCATGCCCGCAGCGCCGCCGGCGGTGACACCCGCCTGTTCCGCATGCTGTATCGAGGAACGCCCAGCTACTACCCCATCCTCGAACGCTCCCGCCGCCTCTGGGCCGAGCTCGAGGCCGACTCAGGTCAGCATGTCCTGACGCGCTGCGGCGGATTGTCGATCGGAACGGTAGACGGCCCCTACCTCCCGCACCTGCTCGAAACCACCCGGATCAACGGGGCCGACCACGAAATCTTGAGCCGCGAACAGATGGCCGAGCGGTACCCACAACACAACCTCCGGCCGGACGACCACGCGGTGTTCGACCCCCATGCAGGTGCCCTGCGGACCGACCGCGCGGTCACCGCTGCGGTGGCCTCCGCACAGGCGAACGGGGCAACAGTCCTCAGCAACACCCCGATCCACGACATCCGGGAAGCCGACGACGGCGTGGTCCTCACCGCCGGCAACAATTCCTGGAAGTTCGAGCGCGTCATCGTCTCCTCGGGCGGCTGGTCCCGGCGCCTGATGCCCGACTATCTGAAGGCGGTCACCGAAACACGGCGAATCTTCCTGTCCTGGTTCGTGGCCCGGGACGCCTCCGAATTCTCCCCGGACAGGTTCCCGATCTTCATCCGCATCTCCGGAGAGCGCTCCATGTACGGGGCCCCCAGCGTCGACGGGGTGACGGTCAAGGCAACCCTGGACGGTCGCGGGGCCTTTACACCACAGGCCGATACCGTGCCCCGGGACCTCACGGCGGCCGAAATCGCCGAGACCACCGAGACCGTCACCGAATTCCTGCCAGGCCTCTATCCCAACATCGTCCGCTCCGACGCCTTCCCGGACCTCTTCACCGCGGACAAACACTCCCTTCTCGGGCCCCTACGGGAGAACAGCAGAATCTACTGCGCCACCGGATTCTCCGGCGCCGGCTTCAAGATGGCCTCCGGCTTCGGTGAGATCGCCGCCACCGAAGCACTGGGCACACGGTCCTTCCAGGGGCTCGATTTCGTTCGGCCCCAACGGTTCCGGCCACGCCACCCGCGCGACGGCCACCCCGCGTCCACCGACGCGCCCGGTGACCGTCAGCACGCAAGCTAAAGGCGGCTCTACGTAAGTCACGCGCCGCGTGGCGAGGCCGCCGCCGCCTCGCCACGCATCCGCGCCATACCCGAACCCAAATTGCCAATTGTTGACAATTGACAATCCTTAGGAAAGTATCAAGCCATGGCAACTCTCAGCCCCGTCCTCAAGCAGGCCACCCCTGTCGTCGTCGACTACGCGGCCGGCAGTTGGGTGTACGCGACCGACGGCAAGAAGTACCTCGACTTCACCACCGGAATCGGTGTGACCAGCACCGGGCACTGCCACCCGGACGTCGTCGCCGCAGCCCGCGAACAGGTCGGCAAAATCGTTCATGCCCAGTACACGACGGTGATGCACAAGCCGCTGCTCGAGCTCACCGAGAAACTCGGCGACTTCCTGCCCGCGGGACTCGACAGCGTCTTCTACGCCACCTCCGGCTCCGAAGCGGTCGAGGCCTCGGTCCGTCTGGCACGTATGGCGACCGGACGACCCAACATCATCTCGTTCCACGGCGGTTTCCACGGAAGGACGGTGGGTGCTGCCTCGCTGACCACCGCCGGCACCAAATTCCGCTCCGGCTTCTCCCCACTGATGGGCGGGGTGCACATCGCACCCTTCCCCCACACCTACCGATACGGCTGGGATGAAGAAACAGCGGTCACCTTCGCCCTGAAGGAACTCGATCACCTCCTGCAGACCATCAGCACCCCCGCCGATACGGCCGGGTTCATCATCGAACCCGTCCTCGGCGACGGCGGCTACATTCCCACCCCTGTCGCCTTCCTGCAGGGGTTGCGCGAACGCGCCGATCGGCACGGCATCGTGTTCATCGTCGATGAAGTCCAGGCGGGTGTCGGGCGCACCGGCAAGTTCTGGGGACACGACTGGGCCGGGATCCGGCCGGACGTCATCATCACCGCGAAGGGCCTGGCCAGCGGTTTCCCCATCTCCGCGATCGCCGCCTCCACCGAGCTGATGTCCAAGGCATGGCCGGGCTCCCAGGGTGGCACGTACGGTGGCAACGCCGTCGCCGCCGCCGCCGGTGTCGCCACGCTCGGCGTCATCGAACGCGAGAACCTGGTGTGGAACGCCCACCTTCGGGGCGAGGAGCTGCGCGCGGGCCTGGAAAGCCTCCAAACCGACTTCGCCGGAATCGGGAACATCCGCGGCCACGGCCTGATGCAGGGCGTCGAATTCACCACGGCCGACAATGCCCCCGACGCGGCGCTGGCCCTGGCCGTGCAGCAGGCCGCCGTCACCGAAGAACTTCTCCTGCTGACCTGCGGTCCATACGGAAACGTCATCCGCATCATCCCGGCGCTCAATGTCACCAGCGACGAAATCCAAAGCGGCCTAAACAAATTCACTCAGGCGCTGAAGGCAACCACCACATAGACACCGCGCACGGGCTCCGCCCCGCCGAAACTCACCGATCACCCGGCGGTACTCCGCCCCTCGACCACCGAAAGTGTCAGATGACTCCTTCCTTTGACCCCAACGCCCTCCACACGGGCCTGTTCATCGACGGTGCATGGCGCCAGGCCACTAGCGGCGCCACCTTCAACGTGGAAAACCCGGCAACACACGAAGTCATCGCCGAGGTCGCCGACGGCGGACTCGACGACGCCCTCAACGCCATCGCGGCAGCCGGACGCGCACAGGCGACGTGGGCCACCTCCACCCCTCGCGAACGCGCGGACATCCTGCGCCGCGCCTTCGACCTGGTCAATGCCAACACCGACCGGCTCGCCGCCATCATCACCGCCGAGATGGGCAAACCTCTCGCCGAAGCCAAGGGCGAAGTCGCCTATGGCGCCGAGTTTCTTCGCTGGTTCTCCGAGGAGGCCACTCGTATCGGCGGAGACCACACCACCTCGGTCGACGGCAAGACCCGAATCCTGATCACCAAAGAACCGGTGGGAACCTGTGTGCTGGTGACGCCGTGGAACTTCCCGCTGACCATGGGCATTCGCAAGATCGCCCCGGCGATTGCCGCCGGATGCACGATGGTATTCAAGCCCTCGGAACTGACACCCCTGACGTCCCTCGCCCTGGTCGACATCTTCCAGCAGGCCGGCCTGCCCGACGGTGTCCTCAACGTCGTCACGACCTCCAACGCCGCCGACGTCGTGGAGCCGTGGATGAGCAGCGGAATCGCGCGCAAGGTCAGCTTCACCGGGTCCACCGCGGTCGGCAAGATCCTGCTGCGCCACGCTGCGGACAACGTCATGCGCTCCTCCATGGAGCTGGGAGGCAACGCCCCCTTCATCGTCCTGGCCGACGCAGACGTCGAGCGCGCCGTCGACGGCGCCATGATCGCCAAGATGCGGAACATGGGCGAGGCTTGCACGGCCGCGAACCGCTTCTTCGTACACCGTTCCCTGGCAGAGGAATTCGGCGAGAAATTCGCCAAGAGAATGGCCGAGCTACAGGTAGGCAACGGCGCCCTGGAAGGAACCGAGGTCGGCCCCCTCATCGAACAGGCCGGCCGGGACAAGGTCGAAGACCTGGTCGCCGACGCCCTCGCCAAGGGCGCCCGCATCCTGACCGGCGCCACTCGCCCACAGGGACCGGGGTACTTCTACACTCCCACTGTCCTGACGGACGTTCCCCTGGATGCGAAACTGATGACCACCGAGATCTTCGGCCCGGTCGCGGCGATCACCCCCTTCGACAGCGAGGACGAAGCGGTGCACCTGGCAAACGACACCGACTGGGGGCTTGTCGGATATGTATTCACCGAAAACGTCGACACGGCCATGCGCTTTTCCTCCGCGCTGGAAGTGGGAATGGTCGGCCTCAATACGGGACTCGTGTCGAATCCGGTAGCACCGTTCGGCGGTGTCAAGCAGTCCGGGCTGGGACGCGAAGGCAGCAAGATCGGAATCGATGAATACCTCGAGTACAAGTACACCGCAATAGCACGTTAGATCGCTTTGCGCCAATGAATGAGATAAGGGAAATTCCATGGAGACCCCGGAGGGACTGCTTGTATTAGAGGGACGACCCACGGCACAATTGATTGCCGATCATCTACGGGAACAGATTATTCAAGGGGTCTTCCGACCCGGTCAGCAGATCAACGAATCGGTCCTGGCAGGCCAGCTGCACACGTCCAGGGGACCAGTCCGCGAAGCACTCCAGCGGCTGGCCCAGGAGGGAATACTCGTCAGCTTGCGGAACCGCGGCGTCTTCGTTCCGGAGCTGTCGATCGACGACATAAAAGAGATCTATGCCGTCCGCGAGGCGGTGGAATCAGCTTCCGCAGATATCCTCCTGACCGCCGGACAGGAACAAATCAACCGCACCTGCCAATTCCTGAAAGAGACCCTGACAGAAATGGCAGCGCAGGTTGATATGTCGGATTGGCAAGCGCTCACCCGACTGGACATGAAATTCCACACCTCATTTGTTGAAGGGGCAGGAAACTCGCGCTTGATCCGGATTTACGACACTCTCGTAGCCGAATCGAGAATGTGCATTCTCAACCTTCGAGTCTCTTATCCTCGCGTGGACGTGCTGGTCCAGGAGCACCAGAATCTCTTGGACTTGCTGGAAGCCGGCGACACCGAAGGACTCCAGCAGGCCATCAGTCGTCACATGCACAAGGCCGTCGACGATCTCACCGCAACAACGCACCAGGAGTAACTGAGGCCGAAAACCTCGTCATACCTGGGCGGGGACTGCAGTCGGTTCGTCGGCAGTCCCGCTCGCGGACGGATGTCACCGCGAACCGAGCGACCCCGGGCCGGTTGGCGTTCCGTGCCGGTACAACCGCCCACCACATGACGCGGCACGTGGTGATCAACGGTACCGGCGCTCTCGCGGCCCACGGCACCGGACCCTCCACACGAGTGTCGCGAACAACCGGTCGACACCCCGGGCGGGGAGACGTCAGCGCCACAGCAAGACGGGACCGAACAGGGCACGGTGACGTCGGTGTGATCAGGACTGCACTTCGAGCAGAGCCCTCCAGAGACATGCCGACGACGGCGATGTCCCATCCACCCATGCACGATGCAGATTCACCGAAAAGGCAAGGGAGAGAAGATAATTCTGATAATCAGGCCTATCGTAGATTGTTGACAATTGCTAGGATAGGTCTCGTGCCACCCCATCAAAGGCACGTCAGCCAAGGGCGCAGCCCAAGAACGGAGTAACCATGGTCAAGGCGACCGTCATGAGTGATGCAACAACTGCGGACCCCGGGAAGCACATCCTCAAGTCCACATCCACAACGCCCGGTCAGACCGAAGTGTCCCAAGGCCTCTGGGACGGAAACGGTCTGAGGACGGGGATCTGGGAGGTCACTCCGGGAACGTTCACGAGCACCCGGGACGGCTACAACGAGATCTGCCAGATCCTGAGTGGAACCGCCACCATCACCGAATCGAACGGCAACAGCTTCGACATCGGCCCCGGGTCGCTGTTCGTGACTCCCGCCGGCTGGGAGGGCACCTGGACCATCCACACGACGCTCCGCAAGATGTGGGTTGTGCAGGACATTTCGGGCGCAGTCGACTGATCAGCTGAACTGAAACAGCACCACGACGCAGAAGAGCAGGCCAGATCCCGTGGATCTTGCCTGCTCTTCTGGCTGTGTGCCGTCTGACGCTCCGGGAAATTCCACGTCGGCGCACCCGCCAGCCACCCCACTCATCGAACTCCTCACCACCCGAAGGAAGCCGTTGATGTCCACACCCCTGCACGATCTCGCCCTCCGGGATCTCGAAATCGAGCTTGCCCGGTACCGCGCCGACTACGCCGCACTGAAGGCCCAACAGCTCGCACTCGACATCACCCGGGGCAAGCCGGCACCAGAACAGCTCGACCTGTCCGCAGCGATGCTCGCCCTACCCGGTGACGGTGACTACGTGATCGATGGGATCGATTGCCGAAACTACGGTGATCTCGCCGGCTTGCCCGCGCTGCGTGAGCTGTTCGGTGAGGTGCTCAATATCGCACCCACGAACCTGATCGCCGGTGGCACCTCGAGTCTGGAAACGATGTATGACGTCCTGTCGTTCGCCTGGATCCACGGTACTGGCGAAACGGGCGCACCCTGGTCCTCCGATCCGGTGAAGTTCCTGTGCCCCGTGCCCGGCTACGATCGGCATTTCGCCATCACCGAGTCGTTCGGCATCGAGCTGATTCCGGTTCCGCTGCTCTCCGATGGCCCCGACCTCGCTACGATCCGCGAGTTAGTCTCCGCGGATCCTCACATCAAGGGAATATGGTGTGTTCCCACGTATTCCAATCCGAGCGGGGTGACCTACTCCGAGCAGGTCACCCGCGACCTGCTGAGCATGGAGACAGCCGCCCCCGATTTCCGGATCTTCTGGGACAACGCGTATGCGGTTCATCCCTTGACCGACGATGCCCCGCCCGTTGTCGATGTCCTGAGTATTGCTCTCCGGGCAGGCAACCCCGAACGGCCGTACGTGTTCGCCTCGACCTCGAAGATGACTATCGCCGGAGGTGGAGTGAGCTTCTTTGCTGGCTCCGCCGGGAACGTCGCGTGGTACTTGGGTCATCTCTCGCGTAAGCGCATCGGGCAGGACAAAATCAACCAATTGCGGCACGTTCGGTTCTTTGTCGATGCCGCCGGTGTTCGCGCCCACATGCGCAGACACCAGCAGATTCTCGCACCGAAGTTCGACCTGGTGAATTCCACATTGCAGCGGGAATTGGGTGACTCCGGCATCGCGTCGTGGACGCGGCCGTCCGGAGGTTACTTCGTCAATCTCGAAGTGTTCCCGGGTACGGCCAAGCATGTGGTGGCCCTGGCACACGCGGCCGGCATCACGCTCACGTCCGCCGGTTCTGCTTTCCCGTCCGGCGACGATCCTCGGGACAGCCACATCCGGTTGGCCCCAACTTTGCCATCGGAGCAGGAGTTGCGTCTTGCCGTGGAGGGTTTGTGCACCTGCATCCGATTAGCGGCCGCCGAACTCGTTCGCCGCAATCACCGCGCCGGTGCGTCCCAAGAATTTGCGCCGGTGTAGCCGCCGCGGGGGGTGGTGGGTAAGTGCTACTCACCCGCCCCGCTAGGCCGTGGGTCAGCGAGGCGATCGCGACGATCGGGCGCACGCCGGCGGATCGAGGCCCTCTGCGGCGCATGCCCAAGAATCGCCACTACCTTGTCTGAATCCTCGGACGGAGCAACCAACGGTCATAACCGCCCAGCGCGGTGCCGTAGTCGCCGCGCGCCTCGAGCTCCGGCCGGGCATGGTGAGCAGACGCCGAGTAAATCGCTCGCCGGGACCAGCCGTGCCGAATGCACATCGACACCGTGGCTGGGTCAGGCCGACGCAAGCGCCACTGCGTCGCTCGCAGTACCGCACACGGCTTTCTCGCTGTAGCTTCCCCCGACCTCTCGCCACCAAGGCGATACTCGCTGCCCGTGGAGCGACGACGAGCAGGTGTTCGCGGAAGGTACCGTGGTCGCAAGGGAATGCGAGATGAAGGGTGGCGGTTTCATGCCTCCCGGTATCAAGGCGACCACGGGAAACCTTCCCCACGAACTGACGAGCTTCGTCGGCCGCCGCCGTGAGATCGCCGTGGTTCGCCGGCTGCTCTCCGTGTCGCGGCTCGTGACATTGACTGGTGTCGGGGGTGTGGGAAAGACCAGGCTCGCACTGCGGGTCGCCGCCGAGTCCAGTCGCGCGTTCGATGACGGTGTGTGGTCGGTCGGGTTGGGCGAACTGAACGACCCGGGCGCGGTCGTCGACGCAGTGCTGTCGGCGTTGAGACTGAGCGAGGGCCGCAGCGCCGCACCCGAGTCACTGCTCGTCGAATACCTCGCGGCGCGGAAGCTTTTACTCGTACTGGACAACTGCGAGCACCTCGTGGAACCAGTCGCCGACCTCGCCGTAGCCCTTCTCCGCGCCTGCCCGGAACTCCGGATTCTGGCGACCAGCCGGGAACCGCTCGGAATCGGAGGAGAAGCCGTGCACCGAGTCCCGCCCCTCACGATGCCGGACCCGGACCAGGTGTCGCTGGTCGGCGGGGGGCTGGGCCACTACGAGGCGGTGAACCTCTTTGCCGAACGCGCGACGATGGCGGTCCCGGACTTCGAGATCACCGAGAACAATAATGACGTCATCGCGGCGATCTGCCGCCGCCTGGACGGTCTGCCGCTTGCAATCGAACTGGCGGCCGTGCGGCTGCGGGTGATGTCGGTGGAGCAGATCCTGCAACGGCTGACCGACCGGTACGCCCTTCTGACGACGGGCAGCAGGGGGGCGCCGGCACGGCAGCAAACTCTGCAGTGGTGTATCGACTGGAGCCACGAGTTGTGCTCCCCGACCGAGCGGGAATTGTGGGCGCGGCTGACAGTGTTCTCGGGCGGCTTCGAGCTCGACGCGGTGGAAGGCATCTGCGCTGACACCATGACGTCATCCCAGGTTGTCGACGTGGTGGCGTCGCTGATCGACAAGTCGATCCTGATTCGGGAAGAGGTCGCGGGAGCGGTGCGGTACCGGCTGTTGGAGACACTGCGCGACTACGGTATGGAACGGTTACAGGAGACCTCTGAGTTCGCATCGCTGTTGCGTCGGCACCGGGACTGGTACGAACACTTGGTGCTGCGGGCGGAGTCCGACTGGATCAGTTCACGGCAGGTGTCCTGGGTTGCGCGCCTCGACGCCGAGCAACCCAACATCCGTGCGGCGCTGCAGTTCTGCCTGACCGGTCCGGGTGAGGCGAACGCGGGGAGTCGCATGGCGGCGGCGCTCTACCCGTATTGGCGGGCGCGTGGGAGGCTGCGCGAGGGCATGCGGTGGCTCGCGCAACTTCTGGCGGTGGGCGGTGAGCCCGGCCCGGCGCAGGTCAAGGCGCTATACGTGCTGAGTGTGCTCTCTGGGCTGTACGGCGACCCAGAGGCGTCGGCACTTTACGTCGAACGCGGAGGCGACCTTGCGGCGCAGCTCGGCGATCGCACTGCCAAAGCGCTCATGGCCGATGCCGCCGGCCATCACGCGCTGCTCACCCAGGACGCCGCCACCGCGTGTGAACACTTCGAATCCTCGCTCACGGTCTTTCGCGAGGACGGCAACCTCTTGTACATGATCTGGTCGCTGTTCGGGCTCGCGCTGGCCAGCGACGCGTCCGGCGACTGGTCACGGAGCGACGAGTGCCGGCAGGAGATTCTCGAGCTGACCGGGACGCGAGGTGAGTCCGTCTACCGGGGATGGGTGTCGTGGAGTGCGGGGATGAGGGCCCGGCAGCGTGGCGAGTACTCCCGTGCGAAAGCTCTCGCCACGCGGGGGCTTCAACTCGCTCGATCGGTAGACGACCGCATCAGCGCTGCAGGGTGCATCGAGGTCCTCTCGTGGATCGCTGTGGATGAGGGAGTTCCCCGGCGCGCCGCCAAGCTGATGGGTGCTGCCGAGGCGCTCGCCCAGAGGGTCGGGAATCCGAGCATCATCTACCCGAACCTGCACCTCCAGCATGCGCGGATCGAGCAAGCGGTTCGCCGGGCGATCGGTGACCGCGCGTTCGAGACGGAGTTCCGGCACGGTTTCGAGGCGCGGTTCGAAGATGCCGCAGCGTACGCCGTCGACGAGACGAGCGGATCCGATATCTCGGTCGAGCCGGGAGCGACGAGTCTCACGCGCCGGGAACAGCAGGTAGCCGAACTTGTCGCCGAGGGTCTCACGAACCGGGCGATCGCGGGCAAGCTCGTCATTTCCCAACACACCGCCCAGGGGCATGTCGAGCACATCCTCTCCAAATTGGGCTTCTCTTCCCGTGCCCAGATCGCAGCATGGATCATCGAGCAGAGACACAGCGAGCAGGGCTGAGCACCGGTCTCGGAAGTCCCCGATCGGTGCGTGGCGAGGCCACTGAAGCCCCATGGGTGCGAAGGTGTAGGCTTGCCAACTGTCAACAGGTCGACAAACACGGCAACAACTATCAGTTGACGGTGCATCGGAAAGGCAGCAGCAAGATGACCGGCATCGACAACATGGTCCCCATGTCTCTTCGGGTCACCTCTGCGGTGATCGCGGAGCAGCTGCGGGAACGGATCCTGGACGGCAGCTTCGCACCGGGTGAACAGATCAGCGAGTTACAACTGGCCGCACGGCTGAAGATGAGCCGCGGTCCCGTGCGAGAGGCCGTGCAACGCCTCGCCCAGGAAGGGCTCCTGGTCAGCCACCGCAACCGGGGCGTGTTCGTCGTCGAGCTCGACATCGGCGACATCGAGGACGTCTACCGCGGCCGGCGCGCCATCGAGAAGGAAGCGGCGAGCACCGTGTACGAACGCGGGATTCCACCCGGACTCGTGGCTCGTCTCGAAGAAATCCTGCGAAACATCGCGCAATACATGGACGCCGGCGACTGGCCGAAACTGGCCCGCGAGGACCTCCAATTCCACGAAACAATGGTCGAGGCCGCCCAAAGCCCACGGCTGAGCCGCATGTTCTCCACCCTGGCCGCCGAGACCATGCTGTGCATGTCGGCATTCGACGACCGGTACATCCGGCCACCTACAGCCGTCGAGGAACACCAGCGGTTGCTCGACCGGCTACTCGGGGACGATCTCGCCGAGATGCTGGCGGAGATCGACCGGCACATGACCCACGCGGTCGACTCGCTGACTACTGCACGCCGGGAACGGGACGGCGACGGGTCAATGAACGTGTAGCCGCGTCATTTCGCCCTCCTGGCTTGGCAACCCTGGGGTCGCCGCTGATCAGCCAGCGAATCTCCTCATCGGCCGTGATGAACGGCGAACTGATCTGAACGGCGTTGCCGCACACGAGGTCAGGAAAGTGCTGCGGGACTGACTCGCGGTGCCCGGGTCCCAGCAGTTGGGAAAGCGCACGATCGCCCGCGCTGCGGGGTGAAACAAGAGGGTGCGCCGGTACACGTGAAGGCCGCGCAAGCCGCGGCGAGTCAGCAGCGGAGCGACCGTGTCGAGGCCCGCGATTACACGCTGATCGGCGCGGTTATGGAGGCGGTACGACAACGGTTTCGATGAACCTCTCGGCAGCTCTGGCCGTGTTACTCATGGTTTGCGCGCACTCAGCGACGATAATTTCAGTTATCGCAGTTATCCTCCCAAAAACCGACGTCAGCACGGTTTTGCTCCACGGGATGTCGGGGCATCCGGATATCCTGCGCCGGTGACGATCGAACCGGTGAACGAGGCCCTGCGCGGCCCGGTAACAGTGACAGGCACAATCACGCCCGACACGGCCTCATCTGCCCAGACCACGCCTTGGTGATGTGATCACGCCAACCCGGCGTCATGCCGGGATCGGCTCGAACGTGTCTCACGCCCGGAAAGTGGAATAGCGCAGGGAAATTCGAGACAAACTACGGTGAGACATGTCTCATGTCGGGCTAACGCGCGTAGCCGATTCGCATCGTGTCTCGCGGCGCCGTAGGTACCACCGGCGCCCGGAACTGACACGGCAACCGTTTCAGACTCGGTGGATACCGACCCGCGGGAATCCGCAGCACCCCACAGTGTCTCACCAACCAACGTTTCCGGCCCTCCTTGATCCGAGTGGTCGGTGGCAGATGAGCGTGTCGACAGCCGGTCGGGTCGGTGGGCAGGAAATAGGTTGGACGGGATTCGGTTGAGGTTGATAGCGTGTGCGAAACAGTGACATAACGCGAGGAGGTGAGACCCATGAACGCAATAACCATGTGGGTGCTCCCACTCGTGTTCACGGTTGCGCGATTGACGTAGGTGTCGCGGGGAGCGCCTGTACAACAAGGCAATCCCGAAAGGCAACACCATGCATTTCACCTCTGAGACATCGTCTAACGGTGTCATCGAACGTAATTTCACTCTCGATGAGATCACCGGCGTGCTCTGGTCGCCCACATCAGGAACCGTTGGCGCACCGCTGCTGCTGTCGGGGCACTCCGGCGGCATGCACAAGAAGGCGCCGGGGCTGGTAGCCGGTGCACTCCACATCGTGACCACCTATGGGTTCGCCGTCGCCGCCATCGACGCGCCCGGACATGGTGACCGGCCGCGAAACCTTCAGGATCAGCGGTGGGCCGAGGCGATCCATCAGGCCAGGGCGGCGGGCGAGCCGATCGCCCCGATCGTCATCGACTACAACATGTCGCTGGCGGAGCGTGCGGTGCCGGAATGGCAGGCGACCCTGGACGCCTTGCAGGCGCTGCCCGAGTTTGGCGCCGAAGCGCCGATCGGCTACGGCGGCATGACGTTGGGTGTCGTGACCGGGCTGATGTTGACGGCTGTCGAATCCCGGATCGCTGCCGTGAGCTTCGGTGGGGTTTTCGTGTGCGACGCTCTGATCGAGGCGGCAAGGAAGATCACCGTCCCGGTCGAGTACCGGATTCCGTGGGACGACGAGGAATTCGACCGCACCTCTGGGGTCGCGTTGTTCGACGCCTTCGCCTCGAAGGAAAAGACACTGCACGCCCACCCGGGCAGGCACAACCAGGTGCCCGAATACGAGCGCGACAGCTCGGCCCGGTTCTTCGCCCGCCACCTCGGCCGGGGCGCCGACACGGCTTCGGACTGACGGGACCGGTATCGGCGTCCGGCCCCGCGCCGGACGCCGATACCGCCATTGCCACGAACCCAGCCCTCCGGCACCCCGACCAACCTCATCGGTAGCCAAGCCAAGCACCAACGACCCCACCCGCAAGCCCAGCACTTCGATGCGCCGCGATCTCCGGGTCAGTGAATTCGCGGTCGAGCTGCCACCCGAATTCGAGTTCGAGGGGCTTTGGGCCGCGTTCGAGACTTCCGATGGTCGGGTCCGGTATTGGGAGGCGGTTGACGATCCTGCTGGGCTGCGGTGGCCTCTCTGCGCAGTACTGCCACGACGTATACACAGCGTCCCGGTCTCCACCGTGGCCTCACACAGACGGGCCGGAAGCGGCAGCACCACCATCGGCGGTTGGCGCGATAGTTTCCCCCTCAATCGCGATAGGTTGCCGGGGGTGGGCCCGCGCTCGGCCCGAGCGGAGTGGCCAGCCACCGGTCGTACAGGCGCATCCAGATTCCGTCGGCGCGTATGCGGTCGAGGGTGCCGTTGATGAACCGCACCAGGTCCTCCTTGCCTTTGTTGACACCGATTCCCCAGTGCTCCGCCTCGAGCTGTGGCCCCACGATCTGAAAATTCCGGTCCTGGGAGGCGAGCCCGGCGAGGAGCGAGTCGGAGGTGCTGACCGCGTCGGCCTGCTTCTTCTGCATGGTGACGAGGCAGTCGTCCCAGTCGGGGACTGCGATGATCGTGGCGTCCGGCGCGACCCGTTGGACGGTGGAAAGCGAGGTGGTATCGACGAAGGTGCAGACCCGTTTTCCCGCCAGGTCCGCCGGTCCGATGATGTCGGAACCCAGCGGGACCAGAATGCGTTGAAAGGCGCGGAAGTACTCGGTGGAGAAGCTGACGCGTCGTGCGCGTTCACACGTGATCGAGGTGGCGTGGACGACGACGTCGACGTCATTGTTCTCGAGTGCGGAGAACCGGCCGGCGGAGGTGAGCAGCCGGAACTCGACTTTCGTCGGATCGCCGAAGATGTCCCGGGCGACCTCCTTCGCCAAGTCGATGTCGAACCCCTGCAGGGTGCCCGTGGTCGGGTCTCGGAAGCTGAACAGATTGGTGTTCTGGTCGACGCCGACGATCAATCGGCCCCGCCCCGCGATCTCGGCGAGTGATCCACCGGGCGGCATCTTCCCGGGCGGGGGCTGCGGGCCGGGACGCAGGCTCGCGAGCGCCCCACACGACTCGGGGAGCGGTGGTTCCGGCGGAGGACTGTTCGTGGGCGGGATGATCTGTGCGCCGTCCGTCATCGGACGTGCGGTGTACGTGGCCGCGATGGTCGGGGTGAGAGGGTCGGGTGCCGCGCAGCCGGCGAGGACGGCGACGGCGAGTACGCCGACGAGGTGCCGGGCGCACCGTCTTGCCCCCGGTCTCGAAAGCCTCACCTGTGTCATCAGTGGTACTCGTTCAGTCGCGGCCAGATACCCCCGCCGACGGCGAATCCGCAGGACACGCCGATAACCATGCTACCCACGGCCAGTGACGACATTGATCGGTAGGCGTCCGTCACAGCGTTGGCCTCGTCGTCGCGGAGTCGGTCGATCGCGTTCCGGAGGGACTCGTCCAGGGCGGCGAACTGCGCCGACGACGTGCGGGAGCCGGATCCGGCGGCGATCGCCGCGGCGGTCGGGTAGTCACCGCGCTCGAGGGCGATCTCGATATCCCGGTGCGCGGCCAGCCAGCCGTCGCGGGCAGTCACGGCGTCGCGGAGGTTCTGCTCGGCGGCGCGACCATGCGAGCTGTCCAGCTGTCGGGTGAGTTCGTCGGACAACGCCTGGGCGTGCCGCGCGTAGTCGATTTCCGACTGGGTGTCGGACCCGCGTTTCAGGATGGCGAGGGTTTCGTCGGCGCGGGCCTGCTGCGCCAGGATGCGAGCGCGGGCGACAGCGTTGATCGGTTGCGTTCCTTCGGTTCTCGCGTGTTCGCTTGCGGACGTCGACACCAGGCTTCCGCCGATCAGCCAGAACAGGAGTCCGGCCATGAGCAGGGTGGCGACAGCGAGGCCGGGGTTGAACCGGCGCTTGCTCTTCCGGATGAGGTACAGCTGGGCGAGGACGAGGGCGACGAGGGCGGCCGCGGTCACCGTGAAGGCGGCCGCGGGCAGTTGGGCGGTGTGCGTCTGGGTCTCGGCGACCGCCTCGGCCTGGTGGACGTAGAGTCGCTCCGCCAACGGGAGGATGGTGTCCTGCATGAGCGCGGACGCGTCGGACAGATACGCCACCCCGACCGGGTTGCCGGCCCGGTCGTTCGCCTGAGCCGTGGCGACGAGGTTGAAGTACTCGGCGAGGTTGCGCACGACGTCCGACAGCAGCGCCAGCGATTCGGCGTCCTGCGACGACACCCCATTGGTCGCCGTGACCAGCGCGTTCGATGCGTCTCCGATCGCCTGGGTGAACTGCTCCGCGCCGGCAGTCGACTCGACACCACCGCCACCGGAGACGAAGGACGTGGTAGCCGCGGCATCGGCGATCGACAGCGAGCTGTAGAGGGCCTGGGCGGCGTTTGCCAGGGGCTCGGTGTGGGTGCGCAGCGTCTCGACCCGCTGTTGCCGCGCGCCGACCGCCGCCGAGGTGATCG
Organism: Rhodococcus sp. NPDC127593; assembly: GCF_042671975.1. Lineage (NCBI taxonomy): Bacteria > Bacillati > Actinomycetota > Actinomycetes > Mycobacteriales > Nocardiaceae > Rhodococcus > Rhodococcus sp. NPDC127593. The sequence goes on from NZ_JBHXWI010000015.1 coordinate 76,850, forward strand.
CGCCCGCGGCGATGACCGCGGCGATGAGCGCGATCCCCAGCACGGTCAGCCGTCCGGGCGTGGACGCGAAGAATTCGACCCACGGCCGGCGGCGGGCTTCGGGCTCGACGAGCAGGTCCTCGTCGAGCGTGGGGGCTTCGGTGACGGCGTGATCGCCGCGGTGGAACATCCGGTCCTCCTGCACCGCCTCCGCGGTTCCGGTAAGAGCACCGATCCGGGCCGCGGGGCTGAGTTCAGTGTGCACCGACGGTGCCGACCGGCGCACCGACTCGGGAAACAGACACCGTAGGAACCAGATTTCCGGTGATCGGGACGGCTGAGCCCGGGTGGAACCGGGTACTCGCACGGTATGGAGAGCTGGGTGTGCCGCTCCGCGCTGTCGCTGTTGGTGGCGGGGCTCGTCGCGTCCGCGTCCGGATGGACGGCCCACTCGGCACCGACGCCCGACAGGATCGACGAGGTGCCCGGGCGGACGGCACTGTCGTTCATGCACACCCCGAGCGGAACCCGCGTCGGGACGGCGAATCAGGGGGAAGCCAGGCCGGGGTTGTCGATCGTGAAACTGTATGTAGCGGACTACATGCTCCGGCACGGCGACGGCTCGCCCGAGGACCTCGCGCTCGGACAGCGGATGATCCGCGACAGCGACGACAACGCCGCCTCGCAGGCGTACGCCAAGTACCCGCAGTCGATCGATGTGATCGCCGCCGAGTATCGGCTCACCAGTACCCGTGGCTCCGGCGTCTGGGGCGATGCGGTTACCAGCACCGCGGACACCGTGACTTTCCTCGAGGCGAAGAAGACCACCGATCCGGACAGCCGCATTCTGGAGTGGATGGCCACCGCCGCCCCCGTCGCCGCCGATGGAACCCATCAGAACTGGGGCACCGGGCGGTTGCCGTCGGTGACCGGAACCAAATGGGGCTGGTCGGACTACGGGCCCGGCATTGTCGCTTCCGCGTCCTTCGGGCCCGATTTCTCGGTATCGGCCAACACGTACGGCACCACCGAGCAGCACACCAGTGACGTTCTCGGTGCCTTCGCGGAGGACCCGGCGTCACCCCCACCGCAGGTGGCGCAGGATCCCATCCAGGAGTTGATCGACCGCTACAACACCATGAACGATCCCCGCATCGACCAGCTTGCCGGACTCATCCCGTCCGACTGGTCTCTGCCTGCAGGTGTCGCACCTCCACCGTGAGCATCGATGCGTCGACCGGTCAGGCCCTCGAGCAAGGGATTCGAGTAGCCGACTACTCGGTTCAACTGTCGGATCCCTCGTACGGTCGGTCCTGTGTCGCATCCGTGATTCGACGAGGGGACACCGAAATAGCTTGGTCGACAACCCCTCAGGGCTTTTTCTCGCCACTGGGCAGGCGAATCAATTCTCCTTCTCGTTTGGAGACATCTGGAAGGGGCCGCAGTTCGCGACGCGAGACTCGATGCCAGCCAGGGCGGTGGTGGCACGAAGATCCTGATGACGCAGTGGCAGGGCACCGCCAACGAACCGGTGTTCGGCGGCCCCAGCAAGCAGTCCGCCTCAGGTTTCGCTGGTTCCTTCGGACGGTCAAGCGTTGCATGAACTCTCCGTTCCCGGTGGAGCCTCTGGGGACGAGATGTTCGAGTCGCTGGATCAGTGGGCGGTTCAGGTCGACGCCGGCGTACCGGCATTGGTTCGACGCGCGGGCGCGTAGTCGCTGATGGAATGGGTCGGAAAGCCATCAAAATCACCTCGAGGGCCAGTTTGTCAGCACAAACGATTGACTTCGCTCTCGGCGCGCAGCACTGTCGTAGAGACACACGCCGCACCGACCAGTTCCGGAGTCGATCTTGACCAACATCAACCCCACCGAAATCGCAGTAGCAGTCGCCGGATTCGGCTGGATGGGCCGAGTGCACACGAACGCGTATCTGCGTCAGCGCCACCACTTCCCGGAAGCGCCGTCGATCCGTCTGGGCGCCGTCGCCGACGAGGTACCCGGCCGCGCCGAGGAGGCTGCCGCCCAGTTCGGGTTCGGCGCAGCGCTGACCGACTGGCGTGACATCGCCGCCGACGAGAACATCGACGCGGTCAGCATCACCGCACCCAACTTCCTGCACCGCGAGATCGGCGTCGCGATGGCCGAGGCGGGCAAGCACATCTGGATCGAGAAGCCGGTCGGCCTGTCGTCCGAGGATGCGAAGGCGGTCGCCGCCGCCGTCGAGAAGGCAGGCGTCCAGTCGACCGTCGGATTCAACTACCGAAACGCACCGGCCGTTGCGATGGCGCACGACCTCATCGCGTCGGGCGAACTGGGCACCATCACGCACTCGCGGTTCCGCTTCCTCAGCGACTACGCCGCGCATCCGGACGGCGCGCTGAGCTGGCGTTACGAGAACGCGCGCGGTGGGTCGGGCGTTCTGGGCGACCTTGCCTCGCACTGTGTCGACCTGGTCCGGTACCTGCTCGGCGACATCGACGCAGTCGTGGCCGACACTGCGATCTTCATCCCCCAGCGCGCCATCCCGACGGGTGCCACCAGCGGGCATGCGCGCGCGACGGGCGGCAAGTTGGGGCCGGTGGAGAACGACGACTTCGTCAGCGCGCTGGTTCGCCTGTCATCGGGCGGACGAGTAGCGCTGGACGCCAGCCGCGTGGCCGTCGGCGAGCAGAACAACTACGGGTTCGAGATCCACGGCACCAGGGGTGCGGTCTACTGGGACTTCCGCCGGATGAACGAACTCGGAACGAGCCTCGGGAGCAAGTACCAGGACCAGTCGATCACCACGGTATGGGTGGGTCCCGACGCCGGAGCGTACGCCCGCTTCCAGCCGGGTTCCGCGTCCTCGATGAGCTACGACGACCTCAAGGTCATCGAGGGAAACAACTTCATCACCTCGATCGTCGACGGAAAGCCCCAGGGCGCAACGATCGCCGACGCCGTGGCCGCGGCCGAAACCCTCGACGCCATCACGGCATCGATCGGATCTCGTGCATGGGTCGACGTGCGCTGATCCGATCCGCACAGCCTGGCCCCGGGGTTACGCTTTATCGGTTATCGGGTCAATTCCCGTAGGCGCCTTTCTCCGCGGAGGTTGGTATGAATGCCAAACCGTTCGGCTTGGGCTTTGCAATTCTCGCGTTGGCAATTTCGGCGGTCGCCTGTTCGTCGGACAGTTCCTCTGACTCCGAAGACAATTGCGTCCGCGCTACAGACAGTGAACTGGATGCGCTCTTCACCAGTTGGAATGATGCACTGGTAAGCGGCGACGCGAGCAGGGTAGCCGCGTTGTACCGGCCGGACGCGGTGCTGCTGCCGACTCTGTCGGTGCCAATCGCCGACACTCCGGAGGAGATAACGGAGTATTTCGTCAACCTGATCAAGGCCGATCCGACAGCCCGAATGGAAGAAAGTTTCAAATATTCGGACTGCAACCTCGCATACAACGTGGGCCGCTGGGTCATCAATGCCAACGGTCAAGATGTGGCGGCCAGGGTGACATGGGTCTATCGGTACGAAGACGGAAAGTGGTTGATCGCCAACCACCATTCCTCGGTCAACCCGTAGAGCCGAGTCACGGGTCGACGGCCGCTGACAAATTTCGGTGTGTTCGCCGGGACCGCCTGAGCTTTCATCACTTTTCACCTCTCGGTGTTCAGTGCAGGCGGTCACGGCGCGCACCGTCGTCTCTAGGACGCCTTGGCTCGTCGGCCCGCGACGTAGACCTCGGAGATGGACGTATCGTGAATCCCCATCAGCAGCGCGAACAGGGTCTGATCGCGGGCCAGGTCGGGGTCGGCGGCGCGAACGGCGTTGCGCAGCAGCCCGTCGAGCGTCGGTGTGCCGGACGGGTCGACGACGACGAAGTCGGCTTCCTTCCCGACGTCGAAGTTGCCGAACCGGTTCTCCATGTCCAGGGCCCGGGCACCGCCGAGGGTGCCGACGAACAGCATCTCGGCCGGATGCATCGACACCCCGTCGTCGCCCGCCTCGGTGATGTGCACCTTGAACGCGTCGCCGAGCACCCGGGGAATCAGCCATTCGTCGCCGCCGCCGAAATCGGTTCCCACCGAGATGTTCACGCCAGAGGCGACGGTGCGCTTCCACGGCATCGTTCCGGATCCCAGGAACAGCTGCGAGATCGGGCAGTGCGAGACGGACGTACCGGTCTCGGCCATCCGTTCGAGCTCGACATCCTGACAGTGCACACAGTGCGCGAGGATGGTGCGTCGGCCCAGCAGGCTCTTGCCGCCCACTTCCGAGCCGGGCAGGAACTTCCCGTCATAGGTGTCCAGGTATGAATCCACCTGATAGGTCTCTTTGGTCGAGTCGACCTCGCCAGTGCCCGGGCGATTGTTCTCGTTGAGGTGCGAGTGCACGTACACGCCGCGGTCCCGCACCTCTTCGTAGAGCTCCCCGAGGTTCTTCAGGGTTTCGGGCGTCACCGACAACGAGAACCGCGGGATGATCGCGACGTGCAGCAACGCGGTGGCGACATCGCCGGTGTCGGCGCCGTGCCATTTCTCGATCTCCTCACGGGTGAGCCGGATTGCGTCCTCTTCGGAGGTCATCAGCGGCTGAGCGGTTTCGCCGCCGACGGTCTGAATTCCGCGGCCGCTGACGATGCGCAGACCGGCCTTCTGCGTCTCGGTGAACAACGCGTCCTGCGCATGCGGGAACGCCGACCCGAACACCATGGCGGCCGTGGTGCCCGCCGAGATGCGCCGGTTGGTGAATTCGACTGCCGCCTGCTGCGCGAACTCCGGGTCCGAGAACTTCGTCTCCGACGGGAACATGCACAGGGTCAGCCATTCCAGCAGCTGGCCGCCGCCGTAGGAGTCGCCGGCGTAGGTCTGCGGGAAATGGATGTGGGTGTCGACGAACCCCGGCAGCAGAAAACCGGGCCTGTGGTCGTGCACGGTGCCGGACTCGTACTCCGACGGGATCTCGGCTCTGTCACCGCAGAACGCGATTCGCCCGCCGTCGTCCAGCACCAGGGCGCCGTCGGGAATCGATACCAGGGCAGCCGCGGCTTCGGTCACTTTCGGCGCGCCGGCGATGTGGAAGATGTGCCCGAGATGAGTGTGCGTGGCCATGCGATGAACTCCCGTCGAGTGGTAACGGATCATGCCTTCTGCAATGAACTTCGGCGGCTGGACGAAACCCAGCCGAGTAGCACCAGTGCGGCCATGCCGCACCCACGATGAGATAACAGCCCGTACTTACAATGCCACCGATCAGACCCTGGTCGCGGCCGAACAGTCCAAGCGCCCGCGGCAATCACTGCCGGCCGGGTGCTACTGCAAGGGTGTGCGGTTGTCGACGAATCGGCGGATGACCTTGTCCCAGCCCAATGACTCGAGGAGTTCCGCGGCGGCGGCCCGCGACGTGAGTGGCCGAAGCACGTCGATGTCGAGGTCGCCGGTGGTGCCCAGGACGTCGTCGAGGCGCAGGCAATCGACGTATCCGTAATCTGTCCAGGGTTCGACGTGGCTGTCCCAGTCTGCGGTGTCGGCGTACGGCCCACCGAGACGCAGCTTTCCGCTGCGGTGGATCATCACGTACCGGGGCACCACCTGCATCGTTTCATTGGCAGTGGCCAGGATCATCGCGGGGCCGGCGGCGGGATCTGCTGCGGCGATCCGGCGGTCGAAGGAAGCCGTCTTGACCGTTGCGACCTCGACCAGCGCCCGCACGTAGACCCATCGAGCCCGCTCGACCGAGCCCGCCCACGCCGATTCCTCGTCCGCGCAGGAGAACACGTTCTCGGCCTGGGTCCTGATGAGCAGCCTCGTCCCCACCCGCTCGTGATCGACGACCAGGTCTCCATCGACGATGAGTCCGTCGTCGTACTCGCGGACTCCGGTGATCGTCGCCACCGCGAGCACCTCGTCGTCCGGCGCGGTGACGAACAGTTCACGCTCGGAGCGGACGCTGTCGGCATCACCGGGAAAGGGGCCGCGACCTCGGATGAAGGCTTCGTGCTGAGTCGATTCGGCCCGAAATCCTGCCTCGGTCATCCCCAACGGATGATCGCGCACCTCTCGCAGGTTGCCGAGCCGAATCCTCGACGCCACAGGTCGATCCTCCCCGTTTCATCTCCGGCGCACCGCCGGGCGACCCTATGATCATAGCCGTTGACCTGCGGTGATGCCTCATCAGCGTAACCACTGCTTCCCCAGTAGGGTCGCAGTATCTGTACGACCGACCGAGGGGGACCGGTGACGGGTTCTGCGTCCGAAAAAATCATCTCGCCCGCATCACGCGCGTTCTGGGACCGCAGTTTCGCGGGTCGTCGCGCCCTGTTCGAGGAGCTTCGTCAGCGGTCGCCGATCGAGTTCCACACGGAAACAGCCGGTCCGGGCTTCTGGTCGGTCGTCGGATACGACGACGTGGTGGCGGTGAGCCGGAACCCGGAGGTCTTCTCCTCGGCCAAGGGCTTCACCATCGACGATGTCCCGGTCGAGATCCTCGAGTTCGCCATGTCGATGATCGCCATGGACAACCCCCGTCACCAGCGTCTGCGGGGCATCGTGCAATCGGCATTCACCGCCACCTCGGTGCGGGGCATCACCGAGCGGATGCGCGGCGACGCTGCGCAGATCGCCGCGGACCTTCCCCGCGATGCCGAGTTCGACTTCCTCCCCGACGTCGCGACCCGGTTGCCGGTGCAGGTGATCTGCGAGCTGCTCGGGATCCCGGAGAGCGATCGGCCGATGATCCTGGCCGCGGCGGCCGACGTCATTGCCGGAGGTGGTGATCAGGAGTTCGTCACCGCACCCGGCGGCGCGGCCGGCCTGGGCCAGATCTACGGATACGCCCTCGAACTGGGCGAGAGACGCAAGGCAGACCCCGGCGAGGATCTGACGTCCCGGCTCGTGTCGACGATGGTGGACGGCGAGACCCTCACGCCGACCGAGTTCGGTTCGTTCGTCATCCTGCTGATCACGGCTGGTTTCGAGACCACCCGGCAAGCGTTGGCCTGGGCGCTGCATCTGCTCAGCGAGCACCCCGACCAGAAAGAATTGCTGCTCGCCGATTTCACCGGCCACATCGACAACACGATCGACGAGGTGATCCGCTTCGCCTCCCCGGTGCCCTCCATGCGGCGCACCGCGACCGTCGACACCGAGCTCGGCGGCGCCCACATCGCGGCGGGCGACAAGGTGGTCATGTGGTACCTGTCCGCGAACCACGACGAGCGCGTCTTCGACGGTCCGGACCGGTTCGACATCACCCGGGCGAACGCCGGCAAGCATCTCGGTTTCGGCGCGAAAGACATCCATCACTGCCTGGGCATCAACCTCGCACGGCTGGAGCTGCGTGTCATGCTCGAAGAACTTTTCACCGCCCACCCCGCACTCCACGCTGTGGGCGAACCGGAACTGCTGCTCTCCGCGTTCATCAATGGCGTCGCCGCACTGCCGGCCCGGACACGTGACGGACGATGAGGTTCACGCAGGCCGCTGCCCGGCAATCATGACGAGCGGCATATCGGTGATGCGGGATACGTGCTCGTCGACGAGATCGTGTCGGCTCGCGAGGTCACGCGCCTCGTCGAGACTGATGGAGCGGCCGGCGATCCAGGTGTGGAAGATCGCGAGATTGATGCTGCCGAGAACGCGCGGCGCCTTGTAGTTCTCGACGAACTTTTCGGCGTCCTCGAAACTCGTGCTGCGGTCCGCGTCGGTGATCAGCAGCGGGCCACCCGGTTTGAGGACGCGCACGCACTCGGCGAGCCCGGCCTCACGCGACGACCAGTGCTTGATGGAGCCGTAGCTGATCACGCCGTCGAAGGTCTGGTCGGCGAAGTCGAGCTGCGTGGCGTCGCCCACGTCGAACCGGACCCGGTTGCCGTAGTGACGCATGCGTTTGGTGGCGCGCTTGATCTGGGCCTCCGACAGATCGAGACCGAGAATGTGCACGTCGGGGCGCTGGTCGGCGAGGTAGTTCGTGAACAGCGCCCCGCCCGATCCGACGTCCAGAATGCGGGCGTTGGGTGGGAGATGCGGCAGGAAGTACTCGTCGATGACGTGGCGTGAGCGGTAGACGGCCGGTGCCACGATCGTCTCGTACATCCAGGCGTGAGCCGGCGTGTAAATCGCGGTGATGGGGTCGAACGGTGCCATCGGCATGGGCGCGCTCCTCGTCGATATCCGGGTTCCCACGGCGCTCGAACCCGTGCGGGTCGACTGGCTGCGCCGTTGTCGCTTGAAGATTAACGGGTGCGGGGTCGGTTTTGCAGGACTGCCGGTTGCATGGCAGGGCTGTGAACAGGGGTGATGAGGTGTCGGTCCCGGTGCAGTCGATCTCCTGCGAGCACGAGTCCGGAAAACGCGTCAAGAATCCGGAACTTTCTCAAGGGACGATTATGGACACGACGTCTATTTGTGGATACTGTCGCCAGCATTGGCTCCTGTGATGCGGACCACGCGAATCGCAGGGTGACTCGTCGAGAGGACGCAGATGGCACTGGACGTCTCCACCACGCCCACGCTGAGGGCAGGTCGGCGGAACCGGGGTAAGAACCTGGGTCTGCTCACGGCCTCCACCGCGATGGACAACGCCGAGAACAGCATCACCACGGTGCTGTTCCCCCTGATGCGGGAGGCGCTGGGGCTCTCGTCGTCGGCGCTCGGCGTCATCGTGGCGGTGTCCAAGGCGGTGGGAATCTTCGCCGCGGTTCCGTGGGTGTTCCTGGCCAAACGATTCTCGCGGCGTGCGGTGCTTGCGACGTGCTCGGGCTTCTGGGGTGTGTGGGTCGTCCTGGCGGGCCTGTCGAGCAGTTTCACCCAGTTCGTGATCCTGTACGGCATCGCGGCTGCGGGCTTCGCAGGCGCCGGGCCCATCGCTCTCGAGATCATGGGCGACCTCTACGACGACAGACGGCGGGGCCGGGCCACCGGGATGCTGTATGGCGGCGTCGCCATCATCACCGGGGTGAGCGCCCCGCTGTTCGGCCAGCTGTCGGGATTCGACGACGGCTGGCGGTACGGCTACGTCCTCTCCGGATGTATGTGCATTCTGATCGGTGTTCTCGTCGTCGTGTTTCTCGACGACACGCGGCCGGGCCGGGGCGAGCGCGGAGCCGGCGAAGCGGCGATGAAAGCGGAGGAGAAGGCGCAGAACGTCGTCGCCGGTGTGCGGGAGCTGCTGCGCATCAAGTCGTTCCGCTACATCCTGGTGCAGCGGCTGTTCTCGGGGCAGAACGTGATGATGAGTTTCGGCGTCGTGTTCCTGGTGGAGGAGCGCGGATTCTCGACGGCCACTGCAGCGATCGCGGCGACGCCGTTCGCGATCGGGTATCTGCTCGGAACCGTCGTCGGCGGGCGCCTCAACGACGCCGTGCACCGCCGGTGGCCCGCGAGTGGGCGCGTGATGATGCTGCAGGCCAGTCAGTTGGCCTTCGCGGCAGCGGCATTCGCCGAACTGCAGATGCCGACGTCGTCGATCGGATACTTCGTCGCGATCTTCGCGGTGGTCGGGTTCCTGCAAGGGCAGGTGCCGGTGGTCAATCGTCCACTGATCATGGCGGTGGTGCGCCCGGAACAGCGGGCGCTGGCGTTCGCGGTGTCATTGTCGACGGTGGAGGCGCTCGCATACGCGGGATATGCGCTGCTGGTCGGCTATCTGGGCGATGCGATCGGGTTGCAGGGAGCGCTCCTGCTCGTGACCGTGGTGCTCACCGTTGTCAACGGATTGTGCTCGGGTCTGCTGTACCGGCCGTACGCACGAGACAGCGCCGCCGTGCGCGACTGCCAGGTGGCGTCTTCGTCCTACGCGGGTGAGCCGTCGAAGCCGGATGCCCAGTAGCGCCCGCGCAGCGACAGCTCCAACAACATTTCGGTGACGGCTTCCGGTGTGAGCGGTGGCGGATCGGACTCGAGCCACCACTGCAGCACGGCCACCTGTTCGCCCACCCACGCCCGCGCCAGCACTTCCATGTCGATGCGGGGTGTGACCCCGTTCGCGGCGGATCGGGCCGAGAAGATCTGGGCGGCAAGGGCGGTGCGTTCGTCGACGAATCTCCGCAGTGCGCGCCCGTCGCCCTCGCCGCGCAGTACGACACGGTAGGCGTCGCGTTCCTCGGCGGCGTGCCGGAACATTTCGAGTACCGGTTTGCCGGTGAACCCCACCGAGGAGTCGGACACGAGGGGCCGCAACCGCTCCTTCAGGTCCTCGCCGAGGTCGGCGACGATCTGGCCGAGCAGTTCGTCCTTGTCCGTGTAGTGCGTGTAGAACGTCGCGCGGCCGACGTCGGCGCGTTCGGTGACGTCTTCCACGGTGACCGCGGAATAGCCCCGTTCGAGCACGAGCGCGACGAGTGCGTCGCGCAGCAGCCGCTTGGTGCGGCGCACACGCCGGTCTTCGGTGGCCACGGTGACTTCCGCCCTTCGTCTCACGCCAGCAGTCCCGTCAGCATAGTGCACCCTTGACATCGCGCCCGATGCTGGACACTATGTCCAATAACGATCAACACGTCGATCTTGGAGCCTGCATGAATCTCGGTACCTACCTCACCCGGAGTGCGAAGTTCCGGCCGGACAGCGAGGCCGTGGTGTGCGGCGAGAGTCGCCTGACCTACCGGGAACTCGACGACTCGACCAACCGTCTCGCCTCCGCGCTGATGCGCACCGGCCTCGGGATCGGCGACGCAGTGGCCACGTTCGCCGGCAACTGCGGAGAACTCGTCGTGACGGAGATGGCCGTGTGCAAGGCGGGATTCGTGCGCGTGCCCGTCAACGCGCGCCTGGGAGCCGACGAACTCGGCCACGTCCTGCGCGACGCGAACGTCACGACGCTGTTCGTCGACCCCGCGCACGCGGACGTCGCGTTGAAGGTCGTCGCGGACCTGGGCCTCGACATCGCCGTCTACGACTACGGGAACAGCGCACCCGGCGCGGACCGGTACGCGGATCTCCTCGCCGACGGACTCGGCGATCCCGTCGCCGTCGACCTCACCGAAGACGCGCCTGCCGTCCTCAACTACACCTCCGGGTCCACCGGAAAGCTCAAGGCCGCCGTGCAGACGTACGGAAACCGACTCGCCAACATGCGCAAACGCCTGATGAGCCCGACGGGTGCGCCCACCGAGACGGACCGGTACCTGGCCCCGGGGCCGATCACCCACGCCTCCGGGATGATGATGCTCGGCGTGCTCGCCCGCGGCGGCGCGGTCGTCGTCCTGCCGGCCTTCGACACCGAGTTGTTCCTGCGCACCATCGAGAAGGAACGCATCACCACCACCTTCGTCGTTCCGACGATGCTCAACATGCTGATGGACCATCCCGCCGCGAACGACGTCGACCTGTCGAGCCTGCGGTGCGTCGGTGTCGGCGGCGCCCCGGTCTCACCGCAACGGCTGCGCGACGCCGTCGCGATGTTCGGCCCCGTCATCATGCAGGGATACGGTCTCGGGGAAACGACGAGTGGCATCACCGTGCTCACCTATGACGACGTCGTGCGAGGCGTCGAATCCGATCCGGAACTGCTGATGTCGTGCGGGCGGCCGATATTCGACACCGAGGTTCGCGTGGTGGACGACGCAGGCAACGAACTGCCGGCCGGCGGGATCGGCGAGATCGTCGCGCGCGGCCCCGACTGTGTGCGCGAGTACTGGCACGAGCCGGATCTGAGTGCCGAGACCTTCGTCGACGGCTGGGTCCACACCGGGGACGTCGGATACTTCCGCCACGACGGATACCTGTTCATCGTCGACCGCAAGAAGGACATGATCATCTCGGGCGGGTTCAACATCTACTGCAGCGAGGTGGAAGCCGCGCTGTACGAGCACCCGGCCGTGTCCGGCGCGTGCGTCGTCGGTGTCCCCGACGAGAAGTGGGGCGAGGCAGTCAAAGCCGTCGTGGTCACGCGCACCCCGGTCACCGAGGACGAGCTGATCGAGCACTGCGCCGAACGCCTTGCGCGCATGAAGAAGCCCCGCTCGATCGACTTCGTCGACAGGCTCCCCGTCAACCGCAACGGCAAGATCGACCGCAAGTCGGTGCGCGAATCCTACTGGGCGCAGGCCGCCCGCCACGTCAACTGAAAGCGGAGCCTTCGATGACCTTCACCCTGAATCCCACCTACGATCACAACCCTCGCCTGCACGACCTCGTCGCACGGCTGCGGAACTACCTGGACGGCGAACTCGCCGACTACGAACGCGAACTCGGCGTCACCCCCGAGAGCGTGTACACCCGCGAGACGCTCGAGCCGGTGTGGCGACGCAGCCGGGAACTCGGCTTCTACGGTGTCAGCCTGCCCGCGGACCTCGGCGGCGCGGGACTGTCGTTCACCGAACTCGCCGCGCTCAAGGAAGAAGTGGGCGCGTCACCGCGGGTGCTGTCGACCTCGGTACTCGGCGACATGGGCGGACCGCTGCGGGTGGGCAGCATCTTCCAGTACGCCACCGAGTACCAGATCGAGAAATACCTGCTCCCCGTCACGCGCGGCGAACGCGCGTGCTGCTTCTCACTCACGGAGAACGATGCCGGCTCCGACGTGCGCGGCATGCTCACCATCGCCACCCCGGACGGCGACGGTTGGCGCCTGACCGGACACAAGGTGTTCTCCACCGCCGGGCCGTTCGCGGACTTCTCCATCCTCATCGCGAAGATGGCGGACGACGGCGACGCCGACCCGCGCTACTCCGCGTTCCTCGTCGACCTGGACACCCCGGGATGCACGGTGCGCCAAGGCGAGACCCCGATGTCGGGCCAGCACATCGAGGCCGACATCGTTCTCGACGACTGCTACGTCGGACCGGAACAGTTGCTCGGTGACGTGGGGCAGGGGCTGAAGATCGGGCTCGGACGCGTCACGGTCAACCGACTGCTGCATTGCCCGACCGCTCTGGGCGGAGCACGCCGAGCCCTGGAGTTGGCCGTCGACTACGCCCGCACCAGGCAGGTGCAGGGCGCGCCGCTCGGCATGCTGCAGAGCATCCAGCACCGGCTCGCGGACATGGCAACCGACTACTACGCGGCTCGGTCGATGACCTACGACGCACTCGCCGCGCTCGACCGGGGCGAGCGGCCGCGGATCGAAGCCTTCATGTGCAAATTGTTCGTGGCGGAGAAGGCGTTCGCGATCGCCGACGCCGCCGTGCAGATCCACGGCAAGTCGGGAGTCGTCCGCGGCAGCGAGGTGGAATCGCTGTTCCAGCGTCTGCGGATGTTCCGGATCCTCACCGGATCCTCCGAGATCCAGAAGAACGGCATCGCACGATTCCTCCTGCTCCCGTGAGCGCCGACACGGAGACGGAGCCCGACTACCGGTTCACGCTCGCCAACGAGCGGACCTTCCTGGCCTGGATCCGCACCGCGCTCGCACTTCTGGCCGGCGGGGTCGCGGTCAGCCAGTTCTACCTGCCGCGCGGCGGGTCCGCGTTCCACGACGCGCTGGGCGCGGTCTGCATCCTGCTGGCCGCACTCGTCGCGGTCGGTGCGCTGCTGCGGTGGCGGTCGGTGCAGTCCGCGATGCGCCGCGCCGTGCCGCTACCGGCATCGCGTCTGGCTCCGGCCGTGGTCGCGGGTGTGTGTCTCGCCGCCGCGCTCGGCGTCGTCTGGGCGGCGACGTGACCGCGCTGCCGGGGCTGCAGGCCGAACGCACGGTGCTGGCGTGGCGCCGCACACTGCCGGCGGTCTGCCTGTGCCTCGCCGCACTCGTGCGCGCCGCGCTCGTGCACCCGCACATCGCCCACGTCGTTGCGGTAGCCGGAGCCTGCGTCGCTGCCGCGTCGGTGGTCGCAGGCGCCGTGACGCGGCACCGCCGATACCGCCGGCGCATCGACGACCCCCGCCCACTCGCCCTTCTGATACCCGCCGCTGTCAGCCTCGCCGTTGTCGCGACGGCCGGCGCCGCCCTTGCCGCACTGGCCTGACAAACCGATGTCCCGCGGGACATCTCCAACCCGTATCCCGATCCGACAGAGGAGATCAGCTGTGTCGCAATTGCCACTCGCAGAACTGAAATGGACGCTCGGATTCACCGATCCGGCGCAAGTCCGCCGGCAGGCGACCACCGTCGGCGAGACCGGCCCCACCCGTCGAGTCTGGCGCGGCGACGGTTCGCGCTGGGAACTGCCGGAGCAATTGCAGGACCTCTCACGGCTCGCCGTCGAGACCGGCGGCGGCGGAGCGAGCACCCTGTACCAGTTCCTCGTCGACTCGCATTCGGACGGGATGATCGTGCTACACCGCGGCGCGGTCGTCTACGAGCAGTACCTGCACGGCCTTCGCCGTCAGGACCTGCACCTGACCGCGTCGATGGCGAAGGCGTTCATCGGCCTGCTCGCCGGGATTCTGGAGGACCAGGGGTTGTTCACGCGGGACGATCAGGTCGCCACGTACGTTCCCGAATTGGCGGGAACGGCGTTCGGCGACGCCACCATTCGTCATCTACTCGACATGACGACACAGGTGGCCTACGGGGGACGAAAATTCCATCGTGAGGTCGAGGCGCACCGGTGGTGGGCAGTCGTGGCCCCCGCGATGCGGCCCGACGGATACGACGGCCCGACGACCCTGCTCGACCGATTGACGACGGCCCGCGCGACCGGCCCGTACGGTGAGGTCTTCCACTACGAGAACGGAAGCTGTGAGGCGATGGGCGCGCTGATCAGCCGCGTCACCGGCGCGACCGTCTCGGAACTGATGAGCGAGTTGCTCTGGTCGAAGATCGGCGCCGACGAGGACGCCCGGTACATCCTCGACGCCGCCGGCGCCGAAACCGCATGCGGAGGGTACGCGGCGACACTCCGGGACATCGCCAAGGTGGGGGAGATGCTCCGCTGCGGTGGCGCTCTCGGCGAACGCCAGATCGTCCCGGAGTCGGTGGTGCGTGCGATCAGCACCGTCCCCGAGGGAGCCACCGCTCAGGTGCGGTTGCCGCGTGCGTCGGCGAATTCGCCTGCCACGATGAGCTACCGGGACTACTGGTGGATTCTCAACGACCCGTTCGACTCCTTCATGGCCAGCGGAATCCACGGCCAGCGGTTGTTCGTCTCCCGCGAACTCGACCTCGTCGTCGCACATTTCGGATCGCAGATCATCTCGCCGTGCGTCGCGACGCCACCGTTCCCGGCGGTGTTCACCCGGCTCGGGACACACCTGTCGGGGTCACCGGTGAAGAATGTTGCCGACCAGGTCACCGACGGTGAGAAGCTGCTGGTCCTCGAAGAAGCGGCCCTCGAGGCAGAGGCCCACTGACAATCCCTCAGCGGTAGCCCGGCCGGGGACGGACAGCATCGGGACCCCGGCAACCGAACCCGGGGCCGAGTTGCGCGTCACCGTGGGGAACACCGGCTGGGGTCGCCCGTTGACGTCGATGGTGTCGTCCTGTCCGATGTGAGGCGGAAGAACGTGAACGGTGGGAGCGATCAGCGCGTGCACCCCGGCGGCGGCAAATGTCTCCTCATACAGACGCCGAAGTTGCCACCGTCTGCGGCGCGCCTGCTCATACGCCGATGCGGTGACCCGGGTGGCGGCGATGGACTCGAAGATCGCCCGCACATCCGGCGATCCGATCGCGTCGGTCAGATCCGCGATGTCGACGGGGCCGGTCTGTCCGCGACCATTGTTCACCCGCGCCGCGAGCAAGCGTTCAGCCTCGTAGAACACCAACTCGATTCCAGGCTCCGCCGCGAGCGTCAGATCGTCGGGCATGCACAACTCCACGATCTTCACACCACTCGAGCGCAGGTCGTCGAGCGCGAGGTGCGTCGCCTCCGCGACCGCGGGTTCCATGTCGTCGTACCGGCTCGCGACGGTGCCCAGTACCAGATCGGCTGGATCCGGCATCCCGATCATCGGACTCGTTCTGGTGATGACGCGGTCGACGAGGCGCACGTCCTCGACCGTCCGGGCGTGAATGCCGATCGTGTCTCGCGAGAACGACAGGTTGACGACGCCGTCGCTCGGATACCGGCCGGTGGTGGGACGGAATCCGACGATCCCGCAGAACGCCGACGGTATGGTGACCGATCCTCCGGTGTCGGTGCCGAGACTGAACGGCACCGTTCCCAGCGCCACCGCCGCAGCGCTGCCTCCGCTCGATCCGCCGGCCACACGAGAGACGTCCAGCGGGTTCCGGACCGGACCGTACGTGGCGTTGTTGCTCGTGATCCCGAAGGCGAGTTCGTGCAGATTGGTCTTGCCGACGACCACCGCTCCGGCCTCACGCAACGTGCTGACCACACCGGCGTCGATATCGGGGACGTCGAGTGCGAACAGCGGGCTCCCACCTGTGGTCGGCATACCGGCCACGTCGATGTTGTCCTTCACCGCGAACGGCACACCCGCGAGCTCACCGTCGGCAATGGGTGGATCTACGTGGTCCACCACCGAGATGTAGGCGTTGTGCGAGATTCTCGCGGCCACCGCCGCACCCTGGCAGTCACCCAGAAGCGCTCGGCGCCTGTGTGACTCGAAGCCGAGCCATTCGCTGAACGTGAAAGTCATCGTGATTCCTTCGGGTGATGAGATCGACAAGGCGTTCGGCTAGAACCCGCGGCCGGGATTGAGCAGCATCTTCGGATCGAGTGCCCGTTTGATGCTTGCCTGCACATCGAGCGAGACGTCGTCGAGTTGGTGGGTGAGCCACTCCCGCTTGAGTTCTCCCACGCCGTGCTCACCGGTGATGGTTCCGTCGAGGGCGAGCGCTGCAGCGCAGATGCGGTCGGCGGTGACCATCGCCTGATTGCGGGCGTCCTCACCGAGGTCGGGAAGCAGGAGCATCGGGTGGACGTTGCCGTCACCGGCGTGACCGACGGTAGCGATGCGGACCCCGGTGTCCTCCGAGATGTCGGCGATGGTGGACAGGAGTTCGGCCAGCCGTGTTCGCGGAACGCCGACGTCTTCGATGATGGTCGGAAATTGCTCCATCGTGGCCCATCCCGCGAGCCGCCGGGCCTGGAGCAGCATCTCCGACTCCGCGGGATCCGACGTCGACACGGACAGGTCGGCCCCGGCATCGTCGCAACACGCGACCATCCGATCGACCTGCGCGAGAGCGTCGGCTCCGTCTGCCTGGCCGATCACGAGAAGTGCTGCGCCCCGGTCCAAGTCCATTCGCTGGTAGTCCTCGACCGCGTTGATCGTCGCGTTGTCCATGATCTCGAGCATGCTCGGGGAAACCCCGTCGGCGAAGATGGAGTTCAAAGCCCGACCGCCGGCGTCGAGTGTCGGGAAGCTCGCCACGAACGTCGCGGTGGCCGCGGGCTTGGGCCGAAGCCGGAGAGTCGCCGCGGTGATGATGCCGAGGGCGCCTTCGGAGCCGACGAAGAGCTGAGTCAGGTCGAGACCCGCGACGTTCTTGACGGTCTTTCCGCCCGTGCGGAGCACGCGTCCGTCGGCGAGAACGACCTCGAGTCCGAGAACGGAGTTGCGGGTGACCCCGTACTTCACGCACCGCATGCCGCCGGCGTTGGTCGCGAGATTGCCACCGATCGTCGACACTTCGAAGCTTCCCGGGTCGGGTGGGTAGAACAACCCGGCGTCCGCGACCGCCCGGCCCACGTCTGCGTTTACCACTCCGGCTTCGACCACCACGGTGTGGTTCGTCGAGTCGAACTCGCGGATCGAGTCCATGCGCTCCATGCTCACCACGACGCAGTTGTCGAGAGCGGTTGCTCCGCCGGACAACCCGGTTCCTGCGCCGCGCGGCACGACGACAGTGTCGGTCTGCGTTGCCCACTTCATGATGCTCGACACCTGTGCGGTCGTGCGGGGACGCAGGACGGCGATCGGCTTGCCTGCCGTCACCAGATCGGCGCTGTCGCGGCGGTAGCCTTCCATCGTGTCGGGGTCGGTGACGACGATGTCGGCGGGAACGAGTTCCTTCAGGGTATCGATGAGAGTCATGCGTAATCCTCGGTCGGCATTCACGATTCGTCGAAGTTCGTACGCACTTCGATCAGGGTCGGCTCGTCGGAGGCCAGGGCGGACTTGAACGCTGTGGTGAAGTCTTCGGCAGTCGCGACCGCGGTGCCGCGCACGCCGTAGCCTTCGGCGAGGTGGACGAAGTCGATTCCCGGGACGTCGAGACCCGGAGTCTCGCCGGTGTTCAGGATCTTCGAGAACCCGCGCAGCGCACCGTAAGTGCCGTTGTTCAAGATGATGACGACCACCGGGATCTTGTACTGCGCGGCGCTCCACAGAGCGGTGATGCCGTAATTGGCGGAACCGTCTCCGATCAGGCCGATGACCTGACGGTCCGGGGAGGCGAGTTGCGCCCCGACAGCGGCGGGAAGCCCGAAACCGAGACCTCCGGACGCGGGGAAGTAGTAGCTGCCCTGGTGCGTGAGATCCATCTGCGACCAGAACGCGTCGGACGTCGACGTCGATTCGTTCACGTAGATCGCGTCGTCCGGAGCGCCCGCTCGGACCAGGGCGAACAGATGGGCGGGATCGAGTCCGGCACCGACCGAGACGGGCTCCTCGATGTTCCCGAGCGGGGGAAGTGGGGAGCGGTCGCTGGGTTTCACCATGTTCGCGAGGATTTCGAGCGTGCTCCCGACGGGGGCGACGTACGCCTCACCGATCGGGGCGCGCGCCGCTTCTCCGCCGTCGTCGGTGACGTGGATCAGCCGGGCGCCGTCGGGGAGGTAGTTGCCCGGAACGTACTGGTGGTAGCGGAACACGGGCGCTCCGACGACGAGGATGAGATCGTGCCCCTCCAGGGTCTTCGACAAGTCACCGACGCCGGCGGGCAGAATGCCGCGGAAGGTCGGGTGCCGTGTCGGGAACGGGCAACGTGAGGGGGACGGGGCGATCCACACGGGTGCGCGGAGTTTCTCGGCCAGGAGCACCGCATGGGCGTTGGCGTGATCGGCGTCGACCGCCGGGCCGAGCACGAGAACCGGGTTCGTGGCCGACTCCACCGTCTCGATCAGATCGCTGATCTGATCACCGGACAGGGAAGCGGCACTGTGCACGTCGCGCCCGACGAGACCGGCGGATTCCGCGGGAGCTTCCGCCGCCCAGTCGTCGTAGGGAACGGACACGTAGACCGGCCCCTTCGCGGGCAGGAGCGCGGTGTGGATGGCCTGATTGATGGTGCGCGGCACGTCTTCCGCGCACGAGGGCTCGCTGCTCCACTTGACCAGCGGCTTCATCAACGTGCCTGCGTCGACGTTGGACAGCATGACCTCCTGCCCGATCGTCGATCGAACTTGCTGGCCTGCGGTGACGACGAGCGGGCTGTGCGAGTAGACCGAATTGGTCAGCGCGCCCATGGCATTGCCGGAGCCGGACGCGGCGTGCAGATTCACCAGAGTCGCCTCCCCGGTGACCAGCGAGTACCCGTCCGCCATCGACAGGACGGCGCCTTCGTGCAGACCGAGCACGTAGCGGAAGTCGTCCGGCATTCCGGAGAGGAAGGGGAGTTCGTTCGATCCGGGGTTGCCGAACACGGTGGTGAGCCCCCGGGCCCGCAACAGTTTGTACGTCACTTCACTCACCGTTGCCATCGGTTCTCCCTCGTGTGATCGGCGACACCGCCTGTGTCTCCGCGTCCACGCTAACGCTCCTGGGACAATAGCTCCAATGAATGTTTCCAATAGGGGCATAGAAGGTATTCATGTACTTGGTGAACGCAGTCTGCCGGCCGACCGCGGTGTGACGCGATCGGCCGGCAGACCCGAGGGGTGTGCGATTGTCAGAACGGGAACTGTTGCGCCACAGAGCGGCTGGTGCGCCACTGCCACTGGGTGAACTCGTCCCAGCTGCTCTGCGTTCCGAATCGCGTGCCGTTTCCGGACGCTCCGGTACCGCCGAACGGCGCATACGCGTCGTTGTTCAGGGTCTGGTCGTTGATGTGGACCATGCCCGTGCGGAGCTGATCGGCCAGGCGTTCTCCGCGTTCGACCGAACCCGTCTGAATTGCGGCGACCAGACCGTACTCGGTGTCGTTGGCGACGGCGATCGCTTCCGCCTCGTCCTTGACGACCACGACGGGAGCGACCGGACCGAAGATCTCTTCCTGGAAGGCCGGCATGGACGGGGTGACGCCCGCGAGAACGGTCGGCCGGTAGAACAATCCCTCGAATGTTCCGCCGGTGCGAATCTCGGCTCCGGCGTCGCGGGTTGCCTGGACGATGCGATCGACGTTGGCGACCTGGTGCTCGTTGATGAGGGGGCCGAGCGCGACCTGACCGGTGTTCGGGTCCCCGACCGGGAGGTTGGCGGCGCGCGCCGTCAGCTTCTCGAGGTACCGATCGGCCACCGATTCGAGGACGATGTGCCGTCCGGCCGTCATGCAGACCTGGCCCTGGTGGAGGAAGGAGCCCCAGGCGCCGGCCGAACTCGCGGCATCGAGGTCGGCGTCGTCCAGGACGATCAGGGCGTTGTTCCCACCGAGCTCGAGCGAGACGCGCTTGAGTGTCCGTCCCGCGGTTGCACCGACCTGGCGTCCGACGGAGGTCGAGCCGGTGAACGAGATCAGGGAGACGACAGGGTGCTCGGACAGCGCCTGCCCGGGCTCGGCGTCCCCGGCGAGTACGTGCAGTACTCCTTCCGGCAGTCCGGCTGCCGCGAACAGCTGAGCGATCACGACGCCGCCGCTGATCGCGGTCTGCACGTCGGGCTTGAGGACGACCGCGTTACCGAGAGCGAGGGCGGGTGCGACCGCCCGCATCGCCAGGACCAGCGGGAAGTTCCACGGGCTGATGACGCCGACGACACCCAACGGAACACGCCGTCCGATGCTGACGCGGCCTTCCTGGCTGGTGGGCAGGAGGTGACCCCACGGCTGGGTGGGCAGGGCCGACGCTTCCCACAGCTCGGAGAGCACCAGGTCGACCTCGAAAGCGGCCTTGCCCGGGACGGCGCCGCCCTCGCGGATCAGCCAGCGTTCGACCTCGGCGCGGTTCGCGTCGAGTGTCATTGCGGCCTTGCGCAATACGTCCGCGCGGGCGTGACCGGTGCGGGCGGCCCATGCCGGCTGAGCGGCCGCGGCGCGGCGGGCGGCGCGGTCGATGTCGGACGCGTCCGCTGCGCCGATTTCGCCGAGTACGGCGCCGGTGGCGGGCTCGGTCACCTTGATGCTGCCGCCCGAGGCGGTGACCCAGTTGCCGTCGAAGATCTTGCCGGACCAGGTCTCGCCGCCGAGAAGGTCAGTCATGTCAGCTCCCATTCATAGAGTCGATAATGTCGATCACTTCACGGGAACGAAGCGATGTGGAACACACTGTGCCCCGGATGCGGGGGCCCGTGTTGTCCCGGAGCGACAGGATTGTTGCCGTCAGGCGACAGTGTGGGGATGGGCCTGGTGCCGGGCATCCGACGGTGTCATCCCGTACTCGGCACGGAACGCGCGCGTGAACGCGGGCGCGTCGTAGAAGCCGTATCGCGACGCCAGCGAAGAGATGGTGCGGTCGAGCAGATTCGGGTTGGTGAGGTCCCGGTGAACGCTCGCCAGCCGTTCACGGCGGATGACCGCGCTGAGGGTGTGGCCGTAGTCGGCGAAGATGCGCTGCAATGTGCGCGGCGACATGTGCAGTGCCGACGCGATCGAGCCGACGCTGAGGCCCGGGTCGGCGAGATTGCGGCGAACATGGCGGAGGATCTGGTCCCGAACCGCGGACGAGGGCGGGGCCGAGCGAGTCTCCGGCGCGGTGAGCACCGCCGACACGAGGCTCATGCCCGCGTCACCGAGCAGGGTGGCAGCCGAGGGGTCCACGTCGGCGCCCTCTGCGACCGCGGTCGTGACGAAGTGCTCGAGCAGCGCGCCGGACCCGGCCCGCACGTCGTAGGTGCGTTCCAAACACTCCCGGACCTCGTTCGGCGTGAGAACGAACGAGTGGCGTGGAAACGTGACGACGGAGCACGACCAGGTGTCCGTGAAGGACAGTTCGTACGGCAGGGCCACGTCGTACATCACCGCACGACCTCGGTCGACGACGAGTTCCCGCTCCCCTTGATGCAGCACTGCGCGACCCTTGTTCACCGCGCACAGCTTCAACCACTCGGACGGATTCCGCCGAGCGGCTCGGGGGCTGCGGCTCAGCACCTGCGGTGTCCCCGAGATGGTGAAGGCCTCCACGTTGCCGAGCAGGACCGACTGCATCGTCCCCGTGACCGGGGCGTCCGAGGCAAGCCGAGGTGCGAGTCCACCGAATTCGGTGGACATGATCTCGCTCCAGTAGTCCGTCACTCGATTCACGTCGGCATCACCACACCACATCTTCGCCTGCACGACAGTTCTGCTCGAACAGTATGACGCTATGCGTAGCCGTCTTACGTCTCGTGCCGTTGTAGGTGAGTAAAGCGGGTGGTGAGCTCGTCGGTGACCCAGGCCAATCGATCGGTGAGCAGGTCGTGACGGTCGGGCTGGGCCCGGTTCCGCACGCGTTCGAGCAGCAACCTGATGCGGACGAGGACCGTGGGGAAGTCCATCGCGGCGGCGATGACACTGTCGAGGCCGGTCCGGGCGAAGTCCTCCCAGCCGGGGTAGTGGATGACGAGACGTAGTGCCCCGCTGCGGTCGGCGACGCGTCGGGGTCCGGTCTGCTGGGAGACGGCGCGACCGAGTAGATCCTCGAGGTAGTCCAGGGTCTGGATGGTTGACGCTGGATCATTGGTCCGGAGCGCTCGCAACGCGATGTCGGCCAACAACTGGAACGCGAACAACGGATCCTGCTCGAATGTCCGGGCGGTACCTACTTCCAGGCCGTCCAGAACGGTGGAGGCGGGCAGTTCCGCTCCGTGGATGTCGGTGACGGGTGTGCCCTGCTGCAGGGTGGTCCCTGGGGTCTCGCGCAGGACGATGACCGCGTTCGAGGCCTCGGCGGCGGCGAGCAGTCGGTCCAGGTGAACCTTTTGTAATGTGGTTACCGGCCTCGGCCAGGTGATCGTCGAATGCAACGGGGGCAAGGGTGAGGACGTCGGGCCGGTCGTCTCGGGGTAGCAGGTGTCGAGGACCTCGCGGCCCTGTGTCGCGATGGAGCTGAGATTGTGTGCCAGCTGAATGTTGGTGAAGGCACCCAAGAGCAGCTTCCGCACCAGTGCTACCACCACCACCAGAAGAAGAATGGCGATGCCCGGCACGATCACTGAGATCTCGGTTCGGCCGGCGATACTGTTGTCGACGGCGACGGTGATGCAGAATACGGTCACTCCGACGGTGAACCCGTAGGTCCGCCGCACGAGCGGGGAGTCGCCGAGCATTGTCAGGCGCGGTGTGAACGTGGAGGACATCCACTGCACCACCCCCAGCAACAGCGAGAAGATGAGCGTGACAACGCCCAGCACAGCGGGTCCCAAACTGACCAGCATTCCGGTGACCAGACTGGCCTGCATTTCGGGTCCGCGTGTGATCCTCGGTGTGGCGAGGCCCAGCCCCAGCCCGGCGAGCACGAACAACAGCTGGACATGCCCTGTGTGCCGACCGCGGATGCTCAGGCGGTGGAGGGCGTGCGGGGTGTGGGGTGTCGACATCACTGCACCATCGACATCCGGCCGGCCGTAGAACGTAGCAGGACGACGCCGGGGGCGAAGCGCACCGCGAACACGATGCCGGCGACTGCCGCGGAGCGCGGCGTCTTCAGCCGGCGGAACCGCACCTCGCCACCCGTGTCGGCCATGAAACCAATCATGGCCGAAGCCGAGGTGATACGACTACCCCCCGCACGACCATCGCGGCGTTCGCTGACATCGCCGTTGATGGTTATCGCCCGCCCGTTTGGGTAGTTGCTAGTCAGTGGATAGGAGACTCCGGTGAAAACATCCAGCGAACCCGGCGATGGCGCGGCGACGGCGAAGAACCCCTACGGCGGAAGACCGGGCAGCGGTATAAGCCTGCCGCCCTATTTCCGGCCCACCCCGAGCGTGAGGAACGCCAGCAACTACTTCCCGGTCGGCGAGAAGCTCGGTCCGGACGAAATGCGTATTTCCTTCGTGGGAAGCTGCCCCTTCCCGCCGCGCCGTGACCAGGCCGGCACCAGCATCATGGTCGAACTGGGCAACGGTGACCGATTTTTCTTCGATCTGGGCTCGGGCTGCCTCCGCAATATCGTCGCCATGCAGGTGCCGATCATGGCGGTCAACGACATCTTCCTCTCGCATCTGCACGTCGATCACTTCGCGGATCTGCCCTACCTCTATTGCTTCGCCCCCTGGCTGCTCCGATGGAAGCCTCTCCGGGTGCACGGCCCCTCGGGACGAACACCGAAGGATGGCACGAAGTTCATGATCGAGGGCATGAAACAGATGACCCACTGGCACACCAAGTCCTTCAAGACGTCTGCGGTGGGCGATGGATATGAAGTAGAGGTCAACGAGTTCGACTGGCAGGACGAGAACGGCCTCTGCTACGACAAGAACGGTGTCCAGGTTCGGCACTGGCCGCGTTCACACGTCATGGACGGGGCGAGCGCCTATCGCCTCGACTGGAACGGTCTGTCCTTCGTGTGGACGGGCGACGGCCGGCCGGACAAGCTGACGCTGAAGCATGCCAAGGACGTGGATGTGTTCGTCACCGAGGTGCAGGCCGACCTGGGGGCTGTCTCGGAGGCGCGGATGGGGATACCTCAGCTCATCGGCAATACGACCATCGACAGTGCCCACACCATCCCGTACGCGGTCGGATACCTGCTCAACCAGCTCGAGCCGCGGCTGGGAATGGTCACCCACCTCGAGTACGACAGGGGGACGGCACCGGAAATCATCGCGGGGGTCCGGACGCACTACGACGGGTGGTTCGAATTCGGCGTGGACGTGACGGTCGTGAACGTCACCAAGGACGCAATCTGGGTCCGGGACGCCGTCCTCCCCGACGCGGCCAATCCTGCCCGACCTGATCCGACGCTGCTGCTGAGCCCGGAAGATCTTCACAAGCTCCAATCACCCACTCCGGCAACGTCACCACCGGAGATCGCCTTCCCGAACCCCGAGTACTACCGTGACGAGATCCAGGAGCAGGCCACCCGCGATGCCGAGATCGACCCGAAGGACTACTACCCCCCGGATGTGTATCGGGAACAGACACCCAACTTCCCCAAGGACTTCCGCATGAAGCTCGGCTGACAATCATGATCCGAAGCCAGAAGGTGGGGCTGCGCACCGGTGTCGTCGGGGGAACCCATGCAACCGTTGAGCTGTGACGCAATTGATCACGACCTCGGCGCCGGGCCGGCGCCGATTCCCGTGACGGTCTTGACCGGCTTCCTCGGCGCGGGGAAGACGACTCTGCTGAATCGGATCCTGAACGGCGACCACGGACTGCGGGTGGCGGTGCTGGTCAACGACTTCGGCTCCATCAACGTTGACGCCGAGCTGATCGTCGGCGTGGAATCCGATGTCATCAGCCTGGCCAACGGCTGCATCTGCTGCACGATCCGCGACGATCTCATCGAGACGACGATGGCGACAATCAACCGCCCCGAGCGGCCCGAGTACATCCTCCTCGAGGCCAGCGGCGTCGCCGACCCGTCCGGGATCATGGTGACCTTCGGCGCGGACTGTTTCCGTGACCGCATCCGGTTGGACAGCATCATGTGCGTCGTGGACGCCGAGCAGCTGTTGGCGATCCCCGAGTTGATGGAACTCAAGATCCGTCAGATGGCGTTCGCCGACCTGAACATACTGAACAAGGTGGATCTGGTGGATCGGGCCCAGATCGACCACATCCGGGCCTGGTTGGACAGCCGCTTTCACCGTTACCGGCTCGTCGAGGCCAGCCACGGCGACGTGCCTCTGGACATCCTGCTCTCCGTCGGTCGCTTCGATCCGGTCCAAGCCGACCTCACCCTGCGCGCCCTCGACAGCGGCGGCTGCACCGACCCACACTGTCGTCACGACCACCACTCACACCACCCGTCGACGACGTTCAGCACCTGGGGCTACGAGAGCGAGCTGCCGCTCTCCCTGGAGGCGCTGCGCGAAGTGGTTCAGAAATTGCCGCCCGACATCTACCGGGTCAAGGGCGTGATCTACACCTCGGATGCACCCGAGCGGCGGGCGGTGCTCCAGGTGGTCGGGAAACGCGTGGACATCGCGCTCCAGGATCAATGGGGCGAGCGAACACCACGCACACGGATCGTCGTCATCGGCGCCGCTGGCCGCATCGACGCCGCGGCGCTACGCGCCCAGATCGAGATGGCACAGGCACCCGCCAGGGCTGAACCCAACCACCGCAATCGTCGGACCTGATCATCGACGACGTCTCCCGTAAAGTGCTGTGCGGGCTTCACGTCGTTGCGTCCTGCCGCGCGATTCCGGGCACCGTTGCGGCCGGTTCGACGGCCGGATTCTTCCTCTGCCGAGGGACCAGCAGTGCGGCGATCGCACCGATGACGGCGATCAGCGCGAACAGGTAGAAGGCGGGTGCGACATTCGACCCGTTGGCGATCACCAGACCGGTCAGCGTCGGACCCGTCACGCCGCCGAGCCTGCCGACCGAGGCCACCCACGCTGTTCCGGCCGCGCGGCTCGACGCCGGGAAGTATGAGGCGGCGAATCCGTAGATCAGGACCTGAGCGCCGATCGTTCCGGCACCGGCGACGAAGGCGAGGGCGAACAACAACCACGAGGACACATCCGTGCTGAGGACCAGGATCGCCACCGCGGCACTCGCCAGCGATGCGGCGGTGACAGCTTGCGGGCCGATCCGGTCCGACAGCCGGGAAGCGAACAGCGGAACGATGATGGCGCCGGCATTGAGTACCAGCAGGAAGGTCAGTGCGGAGCTGCTGCCGAATCCGGACGACTGCATCAACTTGGGAAGCCACGTGTTCAGCGCGTAGGTCAGCAGCAGCCCGCATGCGCTGAGCAGCCCGAACAGCAGGGTTGCGCGCCGCAACTCCCGGGTGAACAGGGCCCGCGGCCCCACTTTCTCACCGGGGCGCGGAGGCTCCGGACGATCGATTCCGGCGCGGTCGGCGATGCGGTTCGCTTCGTCGACATTGCCGCGGGCGAGCAGGAAGCTCGGCGACTCGGGCAGCAACTTCAGCATGATCGGCACGAACACCAGAAGTGGTACGAGGCCGATCCAGTACATGGCCCGGACACCGAACGCATCCACCACCACGAGTCCGAGGAGGGACGCCAGAACGCCGCCGCCGGGGAAGCCGGCCCACACGATGGCACTGTAGGTGTGGTTCTTACCCGTGGGCGAGAACTCGACCGCCATGGCGGCGGCCAGTGGAATGAGTGCGCCGACGCCCACGCCGACGAAGAAGCGTGCCACTCCGAACAGTGTGGCGTCGGGGGCTATGGCGCACACGCCCATCCAGGCCGAGAACCACCCGGTGGCGCTGATCATCAATGTTCGGCGCCCGAGTCGGTCGGCGATCCCACCGACGAGGATCGAGCCGACCAACATGCCGACGAGCGCGTAGCTTCCGATCACTCCGGCCCGCGCCGGGGTCAGGTTCCACGCGGGGTCGGCGAGCATCGACGGGAGGGTGGTCCCGTAGGCCACCATGTCGTAGCCCTCGAACACGACGGCCAGCAGGCACAGCAGAAGCACGACGCGCGCCGATGTCCCGGACCCTTCTCGTTGTCCCGTGGCTGATTGATCGCTCATGTCGGCTTCTCTCTCGCAATGGTGTGAGGGTTCATCGGGCGACTGGCGAGTGGCCGTCGGGTCTGGCTGCGCCACACCGAACCGGGGACCTGCGCCGACAATTCGCCGGTGGGGTGTCCCGGGTGGGCGGCCCTCGCTGTGCTGCACGTCACGGTATCCGGCGGGGCGGAATAGCTCCAATGAATGTTTGACATACCCCCATCGATGGTGTCTATTTCATTTCATGACCGACTTCGATCTGAATCTGGTGCGGACGTTCCTGCTCCTGTACGAGACACGGAGCGTCACACGAACTGCCGAGCGCCTCTCGCTCACCCAGCCGTCGGTCAGCCACGCCCTGAGCCGGATGCGGAAACAGTTCAACGACAGCCTCTTCAGCCGATCGCCGTCAGGTCTGCAGCCGACGGAGCTGGCGAGTGCGATGTATCCGAGGCTTCGTCAGGCGTTCGAGGTCATCGACACCACGGTGAGTGGTGTGGGCCAGTTCGATCCCGCGACGTCGCGCCGCACCTTCCGACTCCACGCCACCGACCTCGGTGAAGTGAGTCTGCTACCGCCGGTGCTCGGTCTCATCGCGGAGACTGCTCCGGGGGTCGACGTCCACATCATTCCGCTCAACTTCGCCGTGGTCGAGACCGAACTCCGGCAAGGGCAGGCCGACGCCGTCATCTGCACCCCGAGGATCACCGCGCCCGACTTCGAACGCGACGTCCTGCTCCGTGACAGCTATTGCGGAATCTGCAGCGCAGCGCATCCGCGTGTCGGCACCGATCCGACGCTCGACGAATTTCTGGCCGAGCGTCATGTCGCCGTCGATGTGAGCGCCGGCCACACGGACGTCGACAGGTCGTTGTCCCTGCTCGGCCACTCACGCGACGTCGCGTTGCGCATCGCGCATTTCGCGGCCCTTCCGCAGCTGATCGAGAAGACGCCCCATCTCTCGATCATCCCCCGGTCGGTGTCGGACAAGTTCTGCCGGATGGCCGACGTGAAAACGTTCGAACTACCGTTTTCCGTTCCAGCCGTGGAGATTTCGCTCTACACCTACAAGAGGGTGCTCCCGGACCCCGGCACCGAATGGTTCCGTGCCACGGTGAGAAGGGCCTTGGGCGCCGACGCGAGCCGGAATCGGGATGTAGTTACCGCGCGGTGAGTCGGATCACGGGGTATTCCCGGTCGGACTTGCTCTGGTACTTCGCGATGCGTGGCTGGGCGGTGGCGATGCGCTGCCATGCCTGCTCACGCTCGGCGCCGTCGAGCTGGTGCGGGGTCACCGGCGTGGCGCCGTGGCCGGGCAGTTCGATGGTCGCCTTGTCGGGGTGCGCCATCAGATTGGCGTGCCAGTCCGGGTTCTGGCTACCGCCGCCCGACGCGACGACCAGCCGGGCGTCACCACCGTCGTCGAACCACGCCACCGGCGATTGCCGCGGCTCCCCACTTCGGCGGCCGACGGTGTTCAGGATCAGTACGTCCATGCCCATGAACTGGCCGTGGCCACGTCGGATCTTGCGGTTCATGCGGGCGTTCATCTTTCGCTGCATCCACCGCGAAAACGCGCCGGGGGTTCCGGGCTTCCGCTTGCCTGCTTGGTTGTTCGTCGTCATGTGCTCTCTCCATTCGGTCCATTCGCCTCGCGACATTTACGACAGAGCCAGATCCACAGCTCCTGACAGTATCTCCCGGCTCGACCGGCGTCGGTGGCGTTCAGCGCTGTTCGTTCATGTGGATGGCAATGACGCTAGGTGTAGCCCGGTGGTCGGCGCTTCTCGATTCCTGACCGCTTTGGTCGCCGGTGAGGACGACCATGTCGGGATTCGATCCAGCGCACGCCTGAGACGGGCACTCGTATGAGTGCCCGTCTCACTGCCTACCGCAGCGGTGGTGCGATCACTCCGTCGTCGATCGGCGAGTCGTACGGCTGTTTGGTGGTTCGTTCCAGGAACTCCTCCGTCGCGAGCTTCAGCAGGGCTGAATCTGTGAGGAGGTTCATCGCCGATCCGGCCATGACCTTGGCCGCGTGGATCATGCCCTTGTGTGCGGCGGGGAGCTTCCCTTGGGCGACCAGCTGCCATGAATGCGCGGGGGTGCCGCGAGTGACACAGGCGGTGGTGCATTGCACGGTGGGAGTGACCCAGCTCACGTCGCCGACATCGGTCGACCCCGTGAGCACGCGCCGGGGCGCGCCGGCGACGAAGGTGATCACGCCGTCGTGGAGGGGGCTGTCGCCCTCTTCGATTGTGGTGCCGAACATGTCGATCGGCTTGTCCGTGCGGAACTTTCGTGCGATTGCCAGGTCTTCCTCGTCGAACGGCACCGGACCGAGCTCGAGGAGCGTGTCCTGCATCGATTCTTCCAGCACCGTGTTTCCCAAGAGGTTCGAGGAGCCACCGTCGATCTCGATCTCCACCGCGGTTTCGGTCATCAACGCGGCGCCCTCGGCGATCTTGCGAACGCGCTCGAACAGTGCGCGCATGTCCCGGACGTTGGGTGCCCGGACGACATAGTAGGCCTCGGCGTACGGCTGGACGACGTTCGCCGAGCGCCCGCCTCCGTCGAGGATGGCGTAGTGGATGCGGCAGTCGGAGTGCATGTGCTCGCGGAGGAAATTGACGCCGACGTTCATCAGTTCGAGGGCGTCCAATGCGCTGCGGCCGAGTTCCGGCGACGCTCCGGCGTGGGAGGCGACGCCCGTGAAGCGAACATAGGACTGCATGTACGCGAGGCTGTGGTCACGTTGCACCAGGGTGCTGTCGCCCGGATGCCAGCAGATCGACGCGTCGACGTCGTCGAACGCCCCGGCTTTGACCATGAAGGTCTTGCCCGCTGCGGCTTCCTCCGCGGGGCATCCGTAGTAGCGGACGGTGCCCGGTAGCCCGTTCTCGTCGAGATGGCGTTTGACGGCGGTGGCGGCGAGCAGCGAGCCGGCGCCGAGGAGGTGGTGGCCGCAGCCCTGGCCGTTACCCGAGGTGTTGGACGGGTCGGGGGTGCGTTCGGGGTTGCCGGATTCCTGGCTCAGGCCGGCGAGCGCGTCGTATTCACCCAGAATGGCGATGACGGGTTCACCCGAACCGGCCTCCGCGCTGAATGCGGTCGGCACACCACCGATCGCCCGGGTGATGCGGAACCCTTCCGTGCGTGCCAGCTCGATGTGACTTTCTGCTGATGCTGTTTCTTCCCAACGTAATTCGGGATTGTCCCAGATCGCGTCACTGAGCGCGCTGAACCGGGGTGCAAGCTCGTCGATCAGGCGGGCAAGGTCGTGCGTGGTGCTCATGTCTTTCCTATCCGTCGAATGAGAGGGTGATGGGATGGTCAGTCGAGGGAGCCCCACCGCGGAGTTGCCGCGGGACCCCGATGGGCCTCGTACCAGGCGGCGACCTGGAGGACGGTCAGGTCCTGCCGGCGACCTGCGGCGATCTGCAGGCCGATCGGCCTTCCGTCCTTGGAGAATCCGCAGTTGATCGAGGCCGCGGGGGTGCCCGCGGCGTTGAATGCGGACGTGAAGTTGGCCGGGCCCGCGAACTCGTGGATCATGGGGCTTTCGGCCGGCCCGGCGAGGATGCCGGAGGTGGGGGACAGGACTGCGTCGTAGCGGCGCAGCATATCCACGGTTTCTTGAACGAACGGCCCGATCGAGTCGTAGGCCTGCATGAGCTCGAGGGAGGAAAGCGAGCCGATGCTCGACACCGCCGCCACCATCTCCTGATTCGCCTTGGAGAGGTCGTCGACGATGTTCTTGTCGTTCATCTGCGCCCACAGATGCGCGGTGAAAAAGGGAATGAATCCAGTGGTCAGGTAGTCCCGGGACAGGTAGGGCTCGACGATCTCCACCCGGGCACCGGCGGCTTCGAACACCGCGACCGCCCGACGGATCGCCGCGACGATCTCGGGATCGGCGGTCTTACCGTCCACCGGAGCGAAATTGACGCCGATGCGCAGCCCGCGGATGTCGATGTCGAGGTCGGTCCACTCGATCGATTCGTCGGGGAGCGCGCTGTGGTCGCGTGCATCAGGGCGAGCGAGGAGAGCCATCGTGAGGGCGGCGTCGCGCACCGTGCGGGTGATCGGACCCGCGCAGCGGCCGAGGTAGGTGTCGTTGATCGGCACCCGCCCGTAGGACGGCTTGAACCCGAACGCCGCGTTCATCGCCGCGGGTATGCGGATCGACCCACCGATGTCGGTTCCGATGTTGACCGGCGCGTACCCGAGGGAGGCAGCGACGGCCGCGCCGGATGACGAGCCGCCCGTGTTCCAGGCGAGATTCCAGGCGTTGCGTGCGATGCCGTGACGGGACGACACCCCGGAGCCCAGCCCGCTGAAATCGGGCATGCTGGTGCTGGCGACCACCAGGGCGCCCGCCTCCTGCAGACGGTCGACGACGGGTGAGTTCTCCGTTGCGATCACGGGTTCGCGTGCGGCGGTTCCGTACGACTGCGGCAGACCGATCTTCGCGGTGTTTTCCTTGATGGTGACCGGCACGCCGTCCAGGGGGCCGAGTGCGGTGCCGCTGCGCCACCTCTCGCCGCTGCGCCGCGCGGACTCACGAGCTTCGTTGGCGTCGATCACGTAGATCGCGCGGTGCGTATCATCCTTCGCTGCGATCCGCTCAATGGTCGATTCCAGTGCGTCGAGCGGCGTGAGCGATCCGTTGCCGAATGCCTCGTTAAGTTCGGCGATGCTCGTCGGGTGTCCGGCAATTGCGGTGTCGTGCACAGGTAATTCCTTTCGATTGAATGACGTGATCAGGCGCGAGCCGGTTCGTTTTCGCCGACAGTCGGCGCGGGGACCTCGGAAGCGATCCGCGGGCGACGAGAACCGAGGAACGGGGCCAGGACAGCGATGGCGATGCAGAGGGCCGCACAGATCGCCCAGACTGTCGCGTAGGAGGTGAACGACGAAATCGAGCTCGTCTTCTCGCCCACGGTCACCGAGGTGACCAGAGATGACATGAGGAGGGCGAACATTGCCCCGGCGACCGATCCCGCTCCGGTTCGGGAGCTGTTGTAGAGGCCGGAGGCGATACCGACCGAATCCTCGGGAGCGCGATTGACGATGATCGCCGGCACCACACCCGCGAGTATTCCGACGCCGAAGCCCAACAAGAACAGCCAGATCGAGAAGGTGACCACACTTCCGTGCGCGACAAGCATCGCCACGTATCCGGCGGCGCTGACGAGTGCCCCGAACACGACGGCGAAGCGCGGTGTCAGCGTGCGCGCGATCCGGTCGCTGATCGTCGAGGCGATGAATGCTCCGGTGGCAGTGATCGACAGGAGGAGACCCGCGACCGTGGCTGTCACACCGAGGCCGTACCCGTACGCATTCGGATCGGCTCGCGAGAACAACGAGATGGGCGCCTGGGAACCGAACGACTGAGCTCCGAGCAGTGCAGCGATGAGCATCGGGAGCACGAGACGGCCCCGCTTCAGGACGCGGAAGTCGATGAGGGGGTTGGTCACTCGATTCTCGACCACCACGAACGCCGCCAACGCGACCGCACCTGCGGCGACGAGAGCGACGATCAGCGGGCTTGCCCACCCGATCGCGTTGCCGTTGGATACGCCCCCCATCACCATGAGCAGGCCGGACGACAGGAGAGCCGCCCCTGCCCAATCGATGCGCCCCTCCTTGCGTACGGTCGTCTCACGAACGAGGAAGTGGGCGACGGGAACGCAGATCGCCAACATGATCCCGGGAACCAACAGCACGACGGTCAGGTTCTCGATGCGGGTCATGAACCAGCCCGCGAGGAATCCGCCGACGATGACGCCGCCGGTGAGTGCCCCGATCAGACGACCGATATTGCGCCCCGCCCGGTCGGGATCCCGGTGCCGGACGATGGCGAATTCCAACGGCAGGAAAGCGATCAACGGGGCCTGCAGGGCACGGCCCACGAGAAGGACGGCGAACGACGGGGCGAACGCGACGACGAAGGATCCCACGGCCACTGCCGCCGCGGACGCCACGAGCATCCTGCGATGGCCGTACATGTCACCGAGCTTGGCGATGATCGGCACGCAGGCCACCGATGCGAGTAGGAATATCGCATTCACCCAGTTCAGCGCTGCTGCCGAGGTCCTGTGGTGTTGTCCGATGCTTGTGAGAAGCGGTGGATACCACCCCTGCAACAGACCGCTTCCGAACTCCATGACGATCAGGAAGCCGACGGCCGCGGAGGTTCCGGTGGCCCGCCTCGCGCCGGTGTGCGGCGTAGTGCTCATATGTTCCTCCAGCGAAATCTGTGTGGTGGTCGTATCCTCAGTCCGGTTGAAATCCGATAAGTTAAATGTCAGGAAACGATGCAAAGTGGCCTCCTCGAAACCGGATTCTCTGCGCAGAGACTCCGATCTACGGCTGATTCACGCTCTGCAACTCGAGCCGCGAGCATCGTGGACCGAACTGGGCCGGGCTCTCGCCACCGATCCCGTCGGGCTCGCCCGGCGATGGGCCAGGATCACCGATGAGGGGCTTGCGTGGATTACTGGGCAACGTCGCTACTTCCCCGCAGTGGCCATCGTCGAGATCGAATGTGCGCAGGGGAAAGCCGCCGAGACTGCGAGTCTGCTCGCCGACGAAGAGATTGTGCGCACCATCGATCACACGTCCGGTGGGCGCGATCTCGTCGCCGTGGTCGCGGCAGCCGACCTCGAGTCGCTGTCGGCGTTCGTGATCGATCGTCTGGGTGATCAGCGTCTGATCACCCACGCTCGCACGCACCTGGTGACCGAGGTTCTCGTGGAGGGCAGCGACTGGAGGTTGAACGCCCTCTCCGAGTCGGAGGCTCGGCGGGTTCCCCGGGCCAAGGCGCCCCGGCCACGTGCAGCACGGCAGGTTCCCGCCGACCTCGAGGCGGTGATCGTCCGCGAGTTGTACCGCGACGGACGAACACCTACCGGTGACATCGCCGCGCAGGCGGGCGTCAGCAATCAGCGAGTTGCCGATGCCATTGCGACACTCCGTCACTCGGGTGACCTCGTACTACGGACGGATGTCGCCCGCAGCTACACCGGGTGGCCGATCAACGCCTGGTACTTCGTGCAAGTGCCTGCGTCGTCGATCGATCGGCTTCGGTCGACGCTGTCGCGGCTCGCGGAAGTCCGGCTCGCGGTCACCACCGCGAGCCGCTACAACCTCGTCATGACCCTATGGATTCGTGACCTTGCCGACGTCAACCGATTCGAAGCCTTGCTCGAGAAGGTCCTCGCGGGAGCCCGCATCGCCGATCGCGCCGTCGTCATACGACCGGCAGTACACCTCGGGCGCCTGTTGGATGCCCGGGGATTCGTCACCGGACTGTCCAGCCTTCACGACGACCCTGCCCCGCCCCGGACGCGGGACAGGGCAGTGAACGCCGAGGAAGCGGGGCAAGTTGTTACCGACGTCGGCTCGTAACAGCTCGAATCGACGTCACCCGACCGGGCTGGGCCCCAGCGCATCGATGGCCTCGGTCACCTCGGGCACGGCGGTCGCCGTCACGTCTTCGAGGCCCGGCACGGATCGGTAGCCCGCGCGCACGACCCCGCCGGTGCAGTCGTACTCGACGATGCCGAGTTGATGGAGCGGCCCGGGAACGGCGTCACCCTCGCCGGCCACGAATCCGGTGGACGGCGCCCAGACCTCGAGCACCCCGTCGCGGACGGTCTGCCGGTAGCAGTGCAGGTGCCCACTGCCGACGGCGGCAAGTGACATCTTCCCGAGAGCCGTGAGCAGCCGGGTACGGGATTCCCCGATGTCGACGGCATGCCCGACCGGTTCGTCCAGTGCTTTCCAGACCGGCTTGTGCAGGAACACGATCACCCGCTGCGAGTCGGGAACGTTCTCGGCGACGTCCTCGACCCAGGCCCACTGGCTGGTCTCCCGGTCGAGACCGGAACCGAAGAGCTCGCTGTTCAGCCCGAGCACCGTCCAGTCGTCGACGTCGTGGCGCCAGTGATCGGGACCCCACGCCGTCTCGAAGGCGGCGACCCGCCCATCGGTTACGCCGATACCCTTCCACGGCGCGGAGCCCGGCTCCCCGACGTCGTGATTGCCGGGCACGACGAGCACCGGAGCGGTGAACCGCTGCATCAACGTGTGGGCGTGCGCACGGTCGTCGGCATCGTCGGGGTGGATGATCACGATGTCGCCGGAGTGCACGATGAGATCGGGACGGACCTGATTGTTCACGTAGTCGACGACGCGTTCGAAGTTCTGCTGTGTGCGTCCTCCGCGGGCGGACAGGTGCGTGTCACTGATCTGGACGATCTTCATCGGAGCTCCTTCGGGTTGTGGCCGGCCGAACGTCATTTGAGGCCGGACCGGACGAATGCGTCGCGCACGTAGCGCTGCAGGAACAGGTAGATCAGAAAGATGGGCAGGCACGCGAGGCCCGACGCCGCCATCACAGCACCCCAGTTGTTGCCTTCTGCGCCGAGGAAGCCGCGAATTCCGATCTGGACGACCGCATTCGACTGGCGCATGATCAGCGACGGCCACAGGTACTCGTTCCATGCCGAGATGAACAGCATGATGCCCAGCGCCGCGAGCGCCGGTCTCATGTTGGGCAGCACCACCTTCCACAGGGTTGCCCACGAGTTCTGGCCGTCGATGTGGGAGGCATCCAGCAATTCTCGCGGAAACGCCTCCATGTGCTGGCGCATCAGCAGAACACCGAACGCCGAGCACAGATTCGGGATCACGATCCCGGCAACGGTATTCAGCAGGCCCATCTGAGAGATGAGGAGGTAGTTCGGAATCATGGTGACCTGGAACGGCACCAGCCACGATCCGACGAACAGCAGAAACAGCACCTGCTTCCCGAAGAACGTCCACCGCGCGAACGCGTAGGCGGCCAGGATCGCGACCAGAAGCTGGCTGACGGACATCGCCAGTGCCATGACGAACGTGTTGACGAGCATCGACGCCATCGGAATGGTCTCCCACACGTAGCGGAAGTTGTCCAGACTGAAGGGAGACGGCACCGGGCTGACGGACAAGGAGTCCTCGGGACGACGGAATGCGGTGGCGAACATCCAGTACACCGGGAAGATACTGAACACGGTGACGGCGGCGAGAACCACGTGCCCGGTCGCCACCCGGCTGCGGGAACGGGTGGCCACCGGGGCGTCGCCGAGATCGCGGGCCGGGGCAGCGACGGTGGTCGATCGGGCCGGTGCATCGACAAGTGCAAATGCCATGGGGTGTCCTAGTTATCGTAGAAGCTCAGTCGGTCCGACACACGAACGAACACGACGGCGATCAGTCCGAAGCCCAGAAAGAACAGGGTTCCCGCGGCAGCCGACAATCCTGCGTCGAAATTCTGGAATCCGAACTGGTACAGCAGGTAGTAGATGTTGGTGGAGGCGCCGCTCGGGCCGCCCTGCGTGACGATGTCGATGATCGGGTACGCCCACTGCGCGCCCAGCAGGATCGTCATGAGGCCGAGGAACACGAGCGTCGGGGACAGCAGCGGCAGGGTGATCTTGCGGGTGATGGTCGCCTGTGACGCGCCGTCGAGGGCCGCCGCCGACGCGTAGTCGGGATTGATTCCGGCCAGTCCGGCGGAGATGACGAGCACACCGAAGCCGAGCATCTGCCACCCGACGATCAGCACGACACCGAGCATCGCGAGGCCGGGTTCTCGAAAGACGTTGCCCAACTCGAAACCCAGGGTTGCGGCCGCCCGGGGGATCGTGCCGCCCTCGGGATTGAACAGCCACCGCCAGATCGCACTGCCTGCCACCGGGGTGATGAGGAACGGGACGAAGATCAGGGCCTGGTAGAGCGTCTTCCAGCGTCCGGCCACCCGGTTCGACAGCAGCGCGACGACCATCGGCAGCAGCAACGAGAACACCATGAACGCGAGGACGTACACAATCGTGTTCCGCAGTGCCTGATGGAGTTCGGGCAGCGACAGTACGCGAACGTAGTTGTCCATTCCCACCGGAACCTTCGGGCTGGTGGGCACCATGTTCCACTTGTAGAACGACAGGCCGATGGTCTCTCCGAGCGGCTTGTAGATCCACACGATCAGCAGGACTACGGCGGGCAGGAGGTACAGGTACGGCGCGAGACCGCGTCGCACCCGGCCGGCCGGCGACGGAACTGCCGGTGTGCCGGCGCGGACGGCCGAGGCTGCGGCCGGAACTTCGACGAACATCAGACGCCGGGCGCCGTGAGCTGCTCGATCGACTGCCGGATATCCTCCGCAGTCATCTCGTACACCGCTGGGGAAACCTCGAGCGGGACCACCGTGTGCAGGACCCGGTCGCGGTAGACGTGCACCATGTTGAAACCCTGCGCGCCGTCCTGGCCGCGGATGCTGCCCTCGTCGACGAGCAGATCCTGTGTGTAACAGGTCGCCGATGCCACCGACACCGGGATACCCGCGAACGTGCACGTCGTGGAGTAGTGCAGGTGTCCGGCGAGAATTCCGCGGACGTCGGTGCCCGCGAGCACCGTCTCGAGCCGGTGCTGTTCCTTCAGCTCTACCGACTCGATGGCGTCGAGCAGGCCCGGCACCGGCGGATGGTGCAGGGCGAGCAGTGTGCCGTGCGGTGCCGGCACGGCCAGGACGTCCGTCAGCCAGGCGAGCTGTTCGTCGCTGATCAGACCGTGGTGGAACCCCGGAACCGTGCTGTCCAGCACGATGATCCGCAATCCGTTGACATCGACGACCGCATCGACAGAGTCCTGGGTGGGTTCGGCGTCGAGCAGGCCGCTCCGGAAGGCGGGCCGGGCGTCGTGATTGCCCATCACCCAGATCACCTTCGCGCCGAGGCGCTCCGCGGCGGGCTCGACGATCCGGCGCAGGCGTACGTACGCCTCGGGCTCGCCCATGTCGGCGAGGTCGCCGGTGAACACGATGGCCTCGGGCCGCCGGCCGGCCTTCTCGAGCCGCTCGAACAGCCGGGAGAGGTTGGCGTCGCTGTCGACCGAATCGTGGAGCAGGGCGCCGTCGGTGACGAAGTGGGTGTCGCTCACATGCAGGATGTAGTGGTCGGGTTCCCCGTACTGGGACATGAGGTTTCTCCTGTAGAAAGTGGGGGTCAGGCGACGAGTGCGCCGCGCAGGTCGTCGAGTTCACGCTCGGTCGTGCCGTGGCCGAGGAGGTAGTCGCGGACGCCGCCGTGTGTGGCGGTGATCGAGTCGAGGGTCGTGCGCATCAGCGCGGCAGGGCTGGCGCCGACCAGGTGATCGACGTCAACGCCGTCGGGCAGACCGCGGGCGCGCATCTTCACGGCCATGCCGAGCGCCCAGTCGCCGGCCAGCAGGACCTCGGACATCGCGTAGTCGGCGACGATGTCCCGTTGATCGACACCCACCGCCGCGAGTGTCAGAGCGACGACCAGACCGGTGCGATCCTTTCCCGCGGTGCAGTGAACGACGGTCGGGTCGTCACCCGAGGCGGCGATGGCGCGGACGGCGCGGGTCAACCGATGTCCGTAGTTCTCGACCATGTCGCGGTAGACGACCGCGAGGTCGAAGTTCGCGCCGTCGAGATCGATTTCGCCCTCGTACACCGGCAGGTGTTCCACCCGGTGTCCGACGCCGTCGAGTGCGGTCGGGCTGTCGTCCAGCTCCTGCTGTTCGCGGAGGTCGATGACGAGAGCGAGTCTCCGCTTCCGGAGCAGGTCGCGGGCCGGCTGGTCGAGCTGGTGAAGCGCGTCCGAACGGAACAGCTTGTTCCACTTGGTGGTCCCCGAGTCCGTGGGGAACCCGCCGAGATCGCGGAAGTTGTAGGTGCCGGTCAGATTCAGGCGTCGATGATTCGTCGGCGCAGGCAGAGTGCTGGTCATGGTGTCGGTTTCTCGTCCTGTTCGGAATTGGTTACTGAATGAGTTCCTGCACGCGCTGCTGCGCCGCCTGCATGGCGTCGGCGGGGTCCTTGCCGTAGTAGACCGCGTCCTCCACCGCCTGGCCGAGGATGTCGTCGGCCTGCACATAGCTGTTGCCGGGGTAGGACTTCCAGGCCTCGAGTTTGTCGAGCTGGCCGAGATTGGGTGCCAGGAGGGGGTTGTTGTCGGCCCATTCCTTCAACGAGGACGGATCCTCGGTGAGCGACGGGCGCAGCGGAAGGTAGCCGATCTTGCTGGAGATCTCGGTGTACGCATGGTCGCTCGTCATGAACTTGATGAACTCCCACGACGCGCGCTGCTTCGCCGGATCCTGTGAGAACGTGAACAGAGCCGATCCCGAGTTGGTCGGCACGGCCGCGTGCCCCTCGAATGCGGGCATCGGTGCGGCACGCAGGTCCCAGCCACCGGTCGCCGCCGACTTCATGAACATCCCCTGCAGAGCCGACGTCTGCAGCTGAATCGCCACGTCGCCCTTCGCGAAACTCTCGTACTGGGTGGTCGAGTCGAGATTGGCGAGAACACCGTCGTCATACATCTGCCGCAACGCGGTCACCGCCGACACCGCGCCGGGCTCACCGAATTCGATGGTCTTGCGGTCCTGCGACAGCACATCGCCGCCCGCCGAGCGGAACAGCGCCTGCATGCACCAGTTGCCGCCCTTGACCGAGCACGACACGGACAGCGCCGGCTTGCCGGTCGCCGCGGTCACGGCCTTGGCGGCAGCCGCCACCTTCGGCCACGTCGACAGGTCGGCGTCGGCGGGCAACCCGGCCTTCGTGAGCGCGGTCGCGTTGTAGAAGAGGGTGGGGGTGGAGAACACGTACGGGATGCCGTACGTCTCGCCGTCCCAGTCGCCGAGCGTCGCGGCCCGTGGGTGGAACGGGTGCTCGCCACCGAACGTCGCGTCCACGGCCTCGGTGCCGAACAGTCCGTCGAGCGACTGGGCGCCGAGTTCGTTGACGGCGAAATCGAGGGTGTCGAAGGTCAATTGGGCTACGTCGGGGGGCGATCCGGCGAGCATCTGCGTCTGCACACTACTCGCGGTTCCGGCGCCGGCCGTGCCGCTGCCCTGCGGCGGCTGGGCCTTCACGCGGATGTTCGGATGCTGCGCCTCGAAGTCGGTAACGAGGCCGTTGATCGTGTCCGACCAGAGTCCGGCCTGTTGGAGGTTGTAGGACTCGAAGACGATGTCGACCTGCTGGTCGGGGCCCAGTTCCGGGACCGGTGCGCCGGTGCCCGAGGTGCCTGGCGCGGCCCCGCCGGTGGCACAGCCAGTCAGAGCGGCGGCCACGGCCGCCACTACGACGGCAGAGAATGTCGATCTACGCATCACGCTGCTCCTGTTGCGGAAAGTGTTTCGGGAGAGTGGTCCACAGCCGTGGGGGCCGCGGAGTCGAAGTCGGTGAGTTCGGGGACGTCCACCCATTCCAGGCGACGTCCGGTCGCGCGGTCGAAGAGGTGCACGTGGGCGGGATCCGCGGTGAGGACGGCGGATCGATGGGCGCGCAGTGCAATCGGTCGCGGTGCTCGCACGCAGACCGTGGCACCCCCGACCTCGCAGTATGCGACCTGCTCGCTGCCGAGATTCTCGACGGACGTGACGTCGACCGACAGCCGCACCCCTTGATGATCCACAGGGTCGGCGACGCGGAGATGCTCCGGCCGGATGCCCAGGACGACGTCGCGGCCGTCGGTGTGTCCCGGCCACAGCGGTGCGGTCACGCCCTCGGCGGACGCGACAACAGTGCCGTTCACGGTGCGGACGCGTGCGTCGAGCAGGTTCATTGCGGGACTGCCGAGAAAACCGGCGACGAACACGGACGCCGGCCGGTCGTAGACGTCCTCGGGTGTTCCGACCTGTTCGAGTGCGCCGTTGTTCAGCAGGGCGATCCGCGTCGCCATCGTCATCGCCTCGACCTGATCGTGGGTGACGTACACGAACGTGGCCCGGAGCCGGCGATGGAGGTCGGTGAGCTCGCGCCGCGTCGCGGTCCTGAGCTTGGCGTCGAGGTTGGACAGCGGCTCGTCCATCAGGAACGCCTTCGGATTACGCACGATCGCGCGCCCGACCGCGACGCGTTGCCGCTGGCCACCGGACAGTTCCTTCGGCTTTCGGCCGAGCAGGTGCGCGATGTCGAGTTGCTGCGCGACGGCTTCGACGCGCTCGGCGGCCTCCGACTTGCGCATCTTCTTCACGCGCAACGGAAAGGCGAGGTTCTTCGCGACGCTGAGGTGCGGGTAGAGCGCGTAGCTCTGGAAGACCATCGCGACGTCCCGGCGCCGGGAGGGCGCCGCGGTGATGTCGTCGTCGTCGAGCAGGATCCGTCCGCTGGTCGGCTCGAGCAGGCCCGCGAGCATCCTCAGCAGCGTGGTCTTTCCGCACCCGCTGGGCCCGAGGAGGACCAGGAAATCGCCGTCCCGGATGTCGAGGTCGATGTTGTCGACCGCGGTGAAATCTGCGAACTTTCGACTCAGATTCTCGATCCGAATCCTGCCCATTGGCCTCTCCCGATGAAATGACGTTACCCAATCTCGGCGAGACGGGGAATTTCGTTACATCGGTAGTTAGCCAGGGTCAGGTTAATGGTGGGCGAATGGCGGTCCAATCATCGGTGATGCTTCGCGCAACGGCTGTAGCTCGATGCCGTCACGGATGGATCAGCGGCACAATCTGTTTGAACGTCTCGGCCGCAGCCTCGGCCGAGCCGCCCCGCGCACGGCAGACGGCGATCTGCAGGCTGATGAGGAACGCGAGCTGCACCACCGTGGCCGACGCGCCCAGTCCGCCCCACGGTCCCGTACCGCCACCGATGACCAGTCCGATGTCGGATTTCTCCACGAGGGTCGAACGGGCGTAGCTGGTGACGCCGATGACCGTGGCCCCCGCTGCCCGCGCGGCCTCGAGCGGCCGCAGGGTGACCGAGTTCAACCCGCTGTCGCTCACCGCGAGGCACACGTCACGGGACGTCAGGCGCCCGGCAGTCAACTGCTGGATCACGGCGTCGGTCGGTGCTTCGGCGTGGCGGCCGTTGAGAATGAACCGCACGGCCACGGCCGCCGCCGACGGTCCCGAGCCGCCGTTGCCGACAACGAGCACCCGCTCCGCCTCCGCGAGCGCCGTCACCGCCCGCTCGAACGAGTCTTCGTCGAGGGGTGCCAGGGCGCCGGCGAGATCCGTCGCCAGTTCGGC
Organism: Rhodococcus sp. NPDC127593; assembly: GCF_042671975.1. Classification (NCBI taxonomy): domain Bacteria; kingdom Bacillati; phylum Actinomycetota; class Actinomycetes; order Mycobacteriales; family Nocardiaceae; genus Rhodococcus; species Rhodococcus sp. NPDC127593. The sequence goes on from NZ_JBHXWI010000015.1 coordinate 119,383, forward strand.
GAACACAGCCCGCACCAGTCCGGTGCCGTTCTCTTCGGCGGCGGGTGTTCCCCCCAACTCGGTATCGGCGGACCCCAGATCCCTCAGCAGCAACATCCGTAAGTGCTGGAACCCCTTGAAACCCAGATTCTGGCACGCACGGATGACGGTGGCAGTCGACGTCTCAGCGTGTTCCGCGACGTCGGCGGCCGACCACCAAGCAACATCCTGCGGGCGCTCCACGCAGACGTCCGCCACGCGACGCTCGCTCGGAGCCAGCTTGGGTGCGACGGCTCGGATGGCTGAGAGGGTGGTCCCCACGGGCGGATCGATCGACGACGCAGTCATGAGCCTTGAATAACACACAGCGGTGAACGAAGGACACGCCGATGACCCACCGCGCAGGTGGCGAACCGAGGCGTGTGGCGAAAGTTGCTGTCTCTCAATCGGTACGCAACCTCAGTTGAGTGGGACGTTCCAGATGATCGGGACCTGATCGGTGGGTATGTTCCCGGCCCTGCGTTCCTGCCGCTGGTCGCGCTGCCGATCGCGGGTCCGATCGTCGTTGCCACCGGGGATGTCGCGGCCGGGGCAACCGCGCCCGCGACGCCGACGGGAAGTCCGCCGAGTGCGGCTGCAGCCACCACCACGGTCACGATCCGCTTCCGCAGCGAGCCGCGGTGGGTGCGTCGGTCGTCTTGGTGAGTTTCCCGCCGCTACCGCCAGTCGCGGAACGCGGCGAGCAGGCGGTCCCGCAACGCCGGATCGAGCTCGTCCGGGGGGAGCGCACCGAGGGTGTGTACCGTCTGCTCGATCTGCTCGAGATAGGTGGCGCATCCAGGGCATTCGCCCAGATGGGTGTCGAATCGGGCCCGGGCATCGGGATCCATGTCATCCTCGAGGTAGGCCGTGACGAGTTCGACGAGGTCCTGGCAGTCCATGTCTTCCATGTCTCACGCTCCCGTTCCAAGATAATCCTCGAGGGCCTGGCGCACGTGTGCGCGGCCCCGATGCAGCAGCACCCGCTGGTTCGCCGGGGTGATCGAGAGCATCGCCGACACTTCCTCGGCGTCGTAGCCGAGGACGTCGCGCAGAGCCACCACGATCCGCTGGCGGTCGGGGAGGTGCTCGAGTTCGCGGCCTGCGACGTCGAGCACCTCCGCACCGAGGACCGATCCCTCGGGGGTCTCCGGCCAGCTGGTAGGCGGAGTCGCCCAGTGGTGTGGATCCTCCGGGGAGGATGCCGGCAGGAACCGGGCCGGATCCACGGAGGCGCTGCCCGTGTAGGCGGCAAGTGCGGCGTCGAAATCGTGCCGGTCCCGCACTCCCCGTTTCTTGGCGATGTTGACGAGTATCCGGAACAGCCAGGTACGGAGCGTGGAGCGGCCTTCGAATCGGTCGATGCCCTGGAGCACGGCGATCCAGGTTTCCTGGACGACGTCCTCGGCGACCTCGGTGCTGGCCACGTACCCTCGCGCCACGCGCAGCATCATCGGCGTGTGCAGGTCGACCAATTCGGCGAATGCCGACTCGTCCCGTGCACGCAAAGAGTCGACGAGGCACTGCTCGTGCGAGGTATCGATCTCCGTCATCCGCTCCTCCTCGTTGATCGAGGTGCTCCGGAAGCGTGGCCGCGTGAGACGGCCGGATGACATCCAACATTACTGATCCGGGCGGCAGCCGTCGATCAGGCCGAGCCTGGTCGCGTGGTGGTAGGGCCGAACGGCCCTGTCTTGGCTCCGAGGTGCGGGGAAGACTCGATGCGGAGGGGTGGCGGGCCGCGGCGACACGGTGACGGTCGCGGCGGCCCGGGTGCCCCAGGACAACGACTGGACCTGGCAACCCAGGGAGGGCGGCGCATGGACGTTCGGCGAACTCCGCAGGCGCGTTCGGAGAATTACTGGGAGCAGCTGGCTTCAGTGGAGGCTCGCCACCTGGACGGTGCGGAGCGGGACCGGCTCCCGGCCCCGGACGAACAGGTCTCGCTCGTCGACCACTGTCGAGGTGCAACGCCCGATCCGGCGTGAGGATCGTGAGTGCGGGCGAGTGGCGCTAGGCAACGTCGGTGCGACGTGGCACGATTTCGTTTGTGACGAGCAGTACCGCTGCGAACCAGCGCCTCCGCGACCTCGCGCTGCTGCGCCGCGTCCGTGACCGGATCGATCGGGAGCACGCGCAGCCGCTGGACGTCGAGTCGCTCGCCCGTGGCGTGAACATGTCGGCCGGGCACCTCAGCCGCCAGTTCCGGCTCGCGTACGGCGAGTCGCCGTATTCGTACCTGATGACGCGCCGCATCGAGCGGGCGATGGCGCTGCTGCGTCGTGGCGACCTCAGTGTCACCGAGGTCTGTTTCGCGGTCGGCTGCTCGTCGCTGGGCACCTTCAGCACGCGTTTCACCGAGCTCACCGGGGTCCCGCCCAGCACGTACCGACGCCAGGAAGCGGACGCGACGGCGGGCATACCGTCGTGCGTGTCGAAACAAGTCACCAGACCGATCAGGAATCGAGAAGCGCAGGTCGCTGATTCGTAATTATCGTGATCTCCATGGACATCACAATTCACCAGACCTACCTCCCCCAGGACGACCCGGACGCCGCGTTGGCCTTCTATCGCGACACTCTCGGCTTCGAGGTCCGCAACGACGTCGGATACAACGGGATGCGCTGGATCACGGTCGGCCCGGCCGACCAGCCCGGCACGTCCATCGTCCTGCATCCGCCGGCCGCCGACCCCGGTATCACCGACGACGAGCGCCGCACCATCGCCGAGATGATGGCCAAGGGCACCTACGCAAGCATCAACCTGGCCACCAGAAACCTCGACGGCGTCTTCGAGAAGCTGCAGGCCAGCGATGCCGCGGAGGTCGTCCAGGAGCCGACCGAGCAGCCGTACGGGGTTCGTGACTGCGCCTTCCGCGATCCCGCGGGCAACATGGTTCGTATCCAGGAACTGCGCTGATCGACGCCGACGGAGACCGCGAAGGCGGCTCCGCCCAACAGATGGAGACAGGATGAGCATGGCCACGAAGGCGGACTCGACGGAGCGACGGGATGTGTCGGGGCGAGTGGAGCGACGGGATATCTCGGAGTCGCCGGATCTGCACCTTGCCGACAGTCACGATCTCATCCGCGTGCACGGCGCGCGCGAGAACAACCTCAAGGACGTCAGTGTCGAGCTCCCGAAGCGCCGGCTGACGGTGTTCACCGGTGTCTCCGGCTCGGGCAAGAGTTCGCTGGTGTTCGCCACGATCGCCGCGGAGTCGCAGCGGATGATCAACGAGACCTACAGCGCCTTCGTGCAGGGCTTCATGCCGTCACTGGCGCGACCCAACGTCGACGTACTCGACGGGCTGACGACGGCGATCATCGTCGACCAGGAGCGGATGGGCTCGAACCCCCGCTCCACCGTCGGCACCGCCACCGACGCGAACGCGATGCTGCGCATCCTGTTCAGCCGGCTCGGGAAGCCGCACATCGGCTCACCCCAGGCGTTCTCCTTCAACGTCGCGTCGATCTCCGGCGCGGGCGCGGTCACCATCGAGCGCGGTGGCCAAGAGACGAAGGAGCGGCGGAGCTTCAGCATCACCGGTGGCATGTGTCCGCGATGCGAGGGCCGGGGCGCGGTCACCGACTTCGACCTGACGGCGCTGTACGACGACAGCAAGTCGCTCAACGAGGGCGCGCTCACGATTCCCGGCTACAGCATGGAGGGCTGGTACGGCCGCATCTTCCGGGGCTGCGGCTACTTCGACCCGGACAAGCCGATCGCGAAGTTCACCAAGAAGCAGCTGCAGGACCTGCTCTACAAGCCGCCGACCAAGATCAAGGTCGAGGGCGTCAACGTGACGTACGAGGGGCTGATCCCGAAGATCCAGAAGTCGTTCCTGGCCAAGGACGTCGACGCCATGCAGCCGCACATCCGCGCGTTCGTGGAGCGGGCGATCACGTTTGCCACCTGCCCCGACTGCGACGGCACCCGACTCAGCGAGGGGGCTCGATCGTCGAAGATCAAGGGGAAGAACATCGCCGACGTCTGCACGATGCAGATCAGCGACCTCGCCGACTGGGTCCGCGGTCTGAAGGAACCGTCGGTGGCCCCGCTGCTCACCGGGCTGCAGCATCTCCTCGACTCGTTCACGGAGATCGGGTTGGGGTACCTCTCACTCGACCGGCCGTCGGGCACCCTGTCCGGAGGTGAGGCGCAGCGCACGAAGATGATCCGCCACCTCGGTTCGTCGCTCACCGACGTCACCTACGTCTTCGACGAGCCGACCATCGGCCTGCACCCGCACGACATCCAGAGGATGAACGGCCTGCTGCTGCAGTTGCGCGACAAGGGCAACACGGTGCTGGTCGTGGAGCACAAGCCGGAGGCGATCGCGATCGCCGACCACGTCGTCGACCTCGGCCCGCGCGCCGGCACCGAGGGCGGCCAGGTGGTGTTCGAGGGCACCGTCGAGGGTCTGCGGGCCAGTGACACGCTCACCGGGCGTCATCTGGACGACCGCGCGTCGCTGAAGCAGTCGGTGCGCACACCGTCGGGGGCACTCGAGGTGCGTGGCGCAGACAGTCACAACCTGCGCGGCGTCGACGTCGACATCCCACTCGGCATGCTGGTGGTCGTGACCGGCGTGGCGGGCTCGGGCAAGAGTTCGCTGATCCACGGTTCGGTGTCCGGGCGGGACGGGGTGGTGTCGATCGACCAGGGCGCGATCAAGGGCTCCCGGCGAAGCAATCCGGCGACCTACACCGGACTGCTCGAGCCGATCCGCAAGGCGTTCGCGAAGGCCAACGGAGTGAAGCCCGCGCTCTTCAGCTCCAACTCCGAGGGCGCGTGCCCCACGTGCAACGGCGCCGGTGTCATCTACACCGACCTGGGCGTGATGGCCACCGTCGAGTCCCCCTGCGAGGAGTGCGAGGGGAAGCGGTTCCAGGCCGAGGTGCTCGAGTATCACCTCGCCGGGCGCGACATCAGCGAGGTCCTCGCGATGTCGGTGGCCGAGGCCGAGGAGTTCTTCGGTTCCGGCGAGGCCCGGATCCCGGCGGCTCACAAGATTCTGCAGCGGCTCGCCGACGTCGGGCTCGGCTACCTCAGCCTCGGACAGCCGCTGACCACGCTGTCCGGCGGCGAACGGCAGCGGCTGAAGCTGGCCACCGCCATGGCCGACAAGGGCGACACCTACGTCCTCGACGAGCCGACCACCGGCCTTCACCTCGCCGACGTCGAACAGCTGCTCGGACTGCTCGACCGGCTCGTCGACTCCGGTAAGTCGGTCATCGTCATCGAGCATCACCAGGCGGTCATGGCCCACGCCGACTGGATCATCGACCTCGGCCCGGGCGCCGGCCACGACGGCGGCCGGATCGTGTTCGAGGGCAGGCCGGACGATCTGGTGTCCGCCCGCTCCACGCTCACCGGCGAGCACCTCGCGGCCTACGTCGGCACCTGACCGCCCCTTTCCCATGTGACTGTCAGACCGTCACGTTCGCCGAATCTGACGAGATGCCTTCCGACGACGTCTTCCAGTCGGGGCAACTCGTCGGATTCGGCGACGAGGTGCAGGTGTAGTTCGCCGTCTCCGGCGGTCACCGTCGCCCGGCCGCCGGCCAGGTCGATCCAGCCGGATCGTGTGTCCGGTGTCCACTCGCCGCCGTTGCGGCGTCCGAGGTGAGATACGAGTTGTTTGCCGTACCGCTCGGGCCGGTCGGTGCGGACGATCGCGTGGGATTCGCCGCCCGCGATGGCGTCGGTCATGTCGGTCCCTTTCGACGGTGCGTCCCGATTCTCAGTGAGTGCTCGGAACCGGTGGGGTGCCGTGGGTGTGGAACGTCTCGATGGTCTTCATTCCCCACGCCTGACCCTTCGACCGTTCGGCCTCGGTCCATTCGACGACGTCCCAGTCGGGATCGAGGATCAGCCGCGCTCCGGGGTTGCAGAACTCGATGCGGTTGCCGCCCGGCTCGTAGACGTAGAGGAAGAACGTCTGCTGGATGGCGTGCTTGTGTGGTCCGGTCTCGATGTGGACACCGTTCTCGAGGAAGACGTCGGCGGCACGGAGGATGTCCTCGCGGGTGTCGGTGGCGAAGGCGATGTGGTGCAGACGCCCGTTGCTGCCGGTCCAGTCCTCGGTGTAGACGACGTCGTAACTCTTGTTCGTGAAGGTCAGCCACTGCCCGGCGATTTTACCGGTGTTCAGCCGGATCTGTTCGGTGGGACGGCCGCCGAGCACGTCCCGGACGAAGGCTCCGTTGGTCTCGACGTCGGCGGCGAGGAAGTTCACGTGATCGAGGCGGCGGACCGTGGCGGGTGCCCCCGGGTAGCGCTCGGCCTGGTTCTTCAGCGCCGGCGCGAACTCCGCCGGCGGAGCGGTCTTCTCGACCTCCCAGTACAGGTCCATCGGGTGCCCGTCGGGGTCGGCGAACGTGTAGGTCTTGCCGATCCCGGGATCACCGTCGCGCCACCCGATGCCGCGGCCGGCGGCCTCGATCGCCGCGACACGGCGTTCCAGTGCCGCGGCACTCGACGTCCGGTAGCCCAGCCGCCCGATGCCCGACGTGTCGTGGGCGGTGAGCTTGAGGGAGTGGTGCTGGTAGTCGTCCCACGAACGCAGGTACACGCTGTCGCCGTCGGCGGCGACTTCGCGCAGGCCGAGCAGTTCGGTGAAGAACCACCTGCTCTCGTCGAAGGTCGGGGTGAACAGTTCGACGTAGCCGAGGTGGGCGATGTCGAAGCGGGCGTCGTCGGTGCTCATGAGATGTCCTCGGTGTGGGGGACGGCGGGCCGGGGGTAGACGGTGCCGTCGAACAGTGTGCGCGCGGTGCGGATCACGGCGGCGCGGCGGATGTCGACGCCGGCGTCACCGGTGTACGTCAGGTCGATGTCGACATCGAAGAACCCGGTGGGGTGTTCGATGCGGACGACGGCGTCGTCGCGGTGACGGCAGAGCCGATCGGCAACCGATCCGGGGATCCGGACCGCGGTGCCGACGGTGAGTGCTCCCAGCACGCCGATGGCGGTGTGGCACCGCACGGGGATGAACGTGCGGGTGTCGAGGGTGCCGTCGCCGAGCGGGGCGGCGACCAGTGTCATCTTGGGGACGGTCGTGGTGGACACATCGCCGAGACCCATCAATTTGCCTGCCTGCGAACGGATGTGGGCGAGTCTCGCGGTCAGGTCGGTGTCGGCCTCGAGCTCCCCGGGGCTCTCGTGACCGCTCACACCGAGATCGGCGGCGGCGATCACGACCGTCGGCATGCCGTTGTCGATGCAGGTGACGTCCACTCCGTCGACGGTGTCGACGATGCGGCCGGTCGGGAGCAGCGTCCCGCAGGTCGAGCCGGCGGTGCCGGAGAACGCGATGCTGATCGGGGCGGCTGAGCCGGGTACTCCGGCGATCTCGCAGGTGCCGGCGTAATCGACCTGCCCGCCCGGTGTCGGGAACGTTGCCGTGGCGAAGCCGTCCGAATTGACCATCCGGATCCGGACACTCGTGTGCTCGGGATCGGCCGGCACCAGGCCGTGTTCGACGGCGAACGGGCCGACGCCGGCGAGGATGTTGCCGCAGTTCTGCGCCGACGACACGAGGGCCTGATCCACCGCAACCTGCAGGAACAGGTAGTCGACGTCCGCGCGCGGATCATCCGACGGGCTGATCACCGCGACCTTGCTGGTGAGCGGGTGGGCGCCGCCGATCCCGTCGATCTGACGGGGATCGGGGGTGCCCATGACGCGCAGCAGGAGATCGTCCCGCTCGCGGCGATCGGAGGGGAGATCTGCGGCGAGGAAGAACGCCCCCTTGGACGTACCGCCCCGCATCCAGGTGCAGGCGATGCCGCCCATTACAGCGTCTCCTGCTGTTCCAGCCGGTACTGCTTCTGCGACAGGTACCGCACGCCGAGGGAGTCGAGGACCGGACGCAGACCGTACCGGTCCAATCCCAGCTCGCCGGCGCGGAAGGACTGTCGCGCAGCCTCTTCCTTCTCCAACCGGGCGCGGGAGGCTGCGACGGTGTCGGCCGCGGTGACACGGGGGACGATCACCACACCGTCGTCGTCGGCCACCACGACGTCACCGGCGTCGACGGTCACCCGGCCCAGGGTCACGGGAATGTTCACCGCGCCGGCGGTGGCCTTGACCGTGCCCTGCGCGGACACCGCGGTGGACCACACCGGGAAGCCCATTTCGTTCAGTTCGGCGACGTCGCGGACGCCGGCGTCGATGACGAGTCCGCGGACACCGCGCGTCTGCAGGGCGGTGGCGAACAGTTCGCCGAACATGCCGTCCGTGGAGGGGGAGTTGGTGGTGACCACGAGGATGTCGCCGGCGCCGCACTGCTCGATGGCGGCGTGGATCATCAGGTTGTCGCCTGGCCAGGACAGCACGGTGACGGCGGTGCCGGCGATCCGGGTGCCGGACTGGATGGGCCGGAATTGTGGGCCGGCGAGGCCGGTGCGCCCCTGCGCCTCGTGCACCGTCGCGGTGCCGAACTCGGCGAGGGCGTCGACGGTGTCGAGGGGTGTCTTGATCGGGTCGGTGAGTACGACGGGATCTCTCACGACAGCACCTCCGCCACCTGCGGGTAGTACCGCACGTACGCCTCACCCATCGTGTCGGTGCTGAAGCCGAGGTTCGGTCCGGCGTTGCGCTTGACCTGCACGCCGCGGCGCCGTGCGAGGTCGGTGTAATAGGTCCACATGTGTTCTTGCGCCACAAGGGATTCCATCGCCTTGCGCTTCTGTGGGAAGACGTCGGTGATGTCGATGAGCACGTTCGGCTTGAAGTCGCACTGCTCGGGTTGGTGCGGCTCGAAGAAGAACACCGGCGGCGCGCCCAGGGGCTCACCCTCGGCGGGGTAGCCGATCGCCTGGGCCAGGATCCGGGCGTCGAGCGCCATTCGGGCGGCCGCGGGATGGTCGGCGTTGTACGGGTCTATCAGCGGATGGGTCAGCACCACAGTCGGATTGACGTCGCGGTAGACGTGCACCAACCGGTCGACCAACTCCGGAGAGGGCAGCAGCGGGTAGTCGCCGGCGTCGAAGAACTCGATCTCCGCTCCCAGTGCCGACGCGGCCGCTTCCGCTTCTCCCCGCCGGATGTCCTTGATTTCCTCGAGCGACTTGCCTTCCCGCCACGCCCGAGCGGACTCGCCGCGCTCGCCGTAGCTCAGGCACACGACCTTCGCGCGTTCGCCGCGAGCAGTGGCGGCGGCAATGGCGCCGCCGGCACGCCAGACGAAGTCGCCGGCATGGGCGCTGACGACCAGCAGAGCCGGTTCAACCTGATTTGCCATGGTTCTTCCCTTCTTCGCTATCCGAGATGTGGGCGGGGTCACCGCGTCCGGTAGCTAGTAGCTCACATTTCCGACTAAATTGTCAACAATTACGTACTCATTTTTCACGACGAGAAGGTTGTGGAGATCGTGGCGGATCGTATAGGTTGTGTGCCGAGTGACCTGAGTCACGCGATCGAATCATCGCTGTGAGGAGTGCCATGCCGGCTGTTTCGTTCGGCGCCGCGACGCCGCGCCGATGCGGGCGCCGGCGAGGTGGTGCCGTCGGTACTCGTTGGCCCGCAGGGATTTCCAACCATTCTCAACAGAACGACGCACTGCTGACGCACCGTGCAGGATGCCAAGGAGAAAGAAACTATGTCGGATCTGAGTCGACACGCGTTCCTGGGAAGTACCTCCGCATTACCGGCGGTGACCGGACCGTTCACCAAGACGCCGGGCTGGCTGGATTGGTACCAGAACCCGTCGACACCGCGCTTCGCGGTGCCGGCGGGAGCGGTCGACGCCCACTGCCACGTATTCGGGCCCGGTGCCCAGTTCCCCTTCGCGCCGGAACGCAAGTACACACCGTGCGACGCGAGCAAGGATCAACTCTTCGCGTTGCGTGATCACCTTGGGATGAGTCGCAACGTCATCGTTCAGGCGACCTGTCACGGAGCGGACAACAGTGCGATGGTCGACGCCGTTCAGGCGGCCGGCGGCCGGGCGCGCGGCATCGCCACGGTCCGCCCCGACATCGCCGGCACCGAGTTGCGCCGACTCGACGAAGCCGGCGTGCGAGGGGTGCGGTTCAACTTTCTTCCGCGACTGGTCGAGGGCACCTCGAAGGACGATCTGATCTCCATCGCGCAGAAGATCGCCCCGCTCGGGTGGCACATCGTCATCTACTTCGAGGGCCCCGACCTCGAGGGCTTGGAGGGCTTCTTCGACACACTGCCCACGCCGCTGGTGGTGGACCACATGGGTCGTCCGGACGTCACTCGACCCGTCGACGGGCCGGAGTTCGGTCGATTCCTCCGCTTCGTCGAGCGCAACGAGGCGTGGGTGAAGGTCAGCTGCCCGGAGCGGCTCACCGTCACCGGCCCGCCGGCGCTGAACGGCGAACAGAATTCCTACGCGGATGTCGTGCCCTTCAGCCGGCAAGTAGTCGAGGAGTTCCCCGACTCGGTGCTCTGGGGCAGCGACTGGCCTCACCCCAACCTCACCGACCACATGCCCGACGACGGGCTCCTGGTCGACCACATTCCGCACGTGGCCACCACCCCGGAACTGCAGCACAAGCTCCTCGTGGCCAACCCGATGCGCCTGTACTGGCCGGGCGAGGACTACTGAGCCGCCCTCCACCGCAACACTTCCCGAGAAGGGCCTTCCCGTGCAGCACTCCAACGCAGCGAACCGGCTGGACCGCCTGCCGATTTCGCGATTCCACAAGATCACCCTGGTGGCCGTCTCGTTCGCCTACTTCTTCGAGTTCGCGGACATCAACACGTTCGCCACCACCGTCCCCAAGCTCGTCAAGCTGTGGGGGGTCACCGTCAACCAGGTCGCCTACGTCACCTCCCTGTCCTTCGTCGGCATGTTCTTCGGCTCCCTCATCGGTAGCTGGATCGCCGACCGCTGGGGCCGTAAGAACGCGTTGGCCATCACCACCCTGTGGTTTGCCGTCTTCTCGTTCGCCTCGGTGTTCTCCTGGGACATCCCGTCTCTCGGCGTCCTGCGGGTCCTCACCTCGGCGGGGCTGTCTGCCATGACCGTGGTGGCGGTCATCTACGTCAACGAAATCTTCCCCGCCGCCGTTCGCGGCAAGTACCAGGCCTACGCCATCGTCATCGGCATCTGTGGCACACCCGTCACCAACCTCGTTGCCGCCGCGGTCGTTCCGCTCACCGATTGGTCGTGGCGGCTGGTCTACCTGTGGGGCAGCCTCGGCATCCTCTTCCTCCTCTTCACCCGGCACCTGAAGGAATCGCCCCGTTGGTACGAGAGCAAGGGCCGGTACGACGAGGCGGACGCCGTTCTGAGTCAGATCGAATCCCGTGTCACCGCGGAGACGGGCCCGCTGCCCGACCCTGCCGCCCCGATCGCAGTCGCCACCAAGCAGACCAAGGCGCCGCTGCGACTGCTCCTGCAGAAGAGGTACCTCGTTCCCACGGTTCTGCTCTCGGTCATGTGGGTGACCCAGACGATCGGCTTCTTCGGGTACTCCAGTTGGGCGCCCACCCTGTTGGCGCAGGAAGGCCTCAGCGTGGAGAAGTCGATCTTCTACGTCGCGCTGACCACGGTCGGTGCGCCGCTGGGCTGCTTCCTTGCCGCACAGGTCACCGACCGCGTCGAACGTAAGTGGTGCCTCGTCGCATTCGGTGTGGTGATCGCGATCTGCGGCCTGTTCTACGGGCTGACGTTCAACCCGATCATGATCGTGGTGTTCGGCTTCCTCGTGAACTTCTTCGAGCGCGGGTACACCGCAGTGGCCTACGCATACTCCCCGGAACTGTTCGACACCCGAACCCGATCATTGGGCACCGGCGTCTCCTACGGACTCGGACGCCTGTCGAACGCCGTCGGTCCGCTCGTCATCGCTGCGCTGTACACCGGCTCGGGCTACCAGAGCGTCTTCTACTTCATCGCCGGCACCTGGCTCGTCGGCGCTCTCGTCCTGGCACTCTTCGGACCCCGAACCCGGCAGAACCGGCGCGCCCAGTCAGCCGAGGCGGCACCGACGGTCTCCACCGGAGCATGACGGCATCGGCCGCCGCCGATAGCCCATGCCGATTCACGCCCCTGTCACCAGACTTCCGGAGAAGCCCATGTCCGTTTCAGATATTCGATCCAGCTCGACAACTCGTAGTCAGCTCGCGGACGCCACGCCACGCCACGCCACGCCTCGCCGCACCCGGATCCGCTTCCTGATCGTCGCACTGCTCTTCATCATCTCCACGCTCAACAACGCCGACCGCGCGATCCTGTCGATCACCGGCACCGAGATCAAGGCCGACCTGGGTATCAGCGCCATCACTCTCGGCTACCTGTTCTCCGCGTTCGCCTGGGCGTACATGCTGGGCCAGATCCCCGGCGGACGGCTCGTCGACCGGTTCGGTGCCAAGCGCGTGTATGCGGTCAGCATCTTCGTGTGGTCGCTGTTCACTCTCCTGCAGGGCTTCGTGCCGCTGATGAGCATCGGCGCCGCGGTGGTCGCCCTGTTCGCCTTGCGGATCGGTGTCGGCATCGCGGAATGCCCGGCGTATCCGTCGAACGGCCGCGTGGTGGCAACCTGGTTTCCCACCTCCGAACGGGCCACGGCCTCCGCCATCTTCAACTCCGCACAGTATGCGGCGGCCGTCGTGTTCACCCCGATGATGGCGTGGCTGACGCATTCGCACGGCTGGCACTCCGCCTATCTCGTCATGGGCGGAATCGGCATGGCGCTGAGCGCGCTGTGGCTGACATTCTACGATCAGCCGCGCAAGCACCGCATGGCCAACGACGCCGAGATCGAGTACATCGCCGACGGCGGTGCGCTGATCGACATCGAAGAGGCGAGTTCCGCTCCCGATGCCGCGAAGGTGGATACTGGCAACGCGATCCGCCAACTGCTCAGCAGTCGAATGATGCTCGGTCTCTACACGGGCCAGTTCTTCATCGCCACCATCGTCTACTTCTTCCTGACGTGATTCCCGATCTACCTCATCGAGGAGTTGGGAATGCCGCTGCTCGACGCCGGTCTCGCCGCGTCCATTCCCGCCATCTTCGGCTTCCTCGGCGGCATCCTCGGCGGCATCGTCTCCGACCGCCTCCTGAAACGGGGAATATCGCTCACCAGGGCCCGCAAGTTCCCGATCATCACCGGGTTGACCCTGTCGACCTCGATCATCCTCTGCAACTTCACCACCTCCCAGACCGTCGTCATCCTGATCATGGTGCTGGCATTCTTCGGCAAGGGCCTCGGCAGCCAGGGCTGGACTCTGGTCTCGGACACCTCCCCCAAGGAGGCAACCGGATTGTCCGGCGGCCTGTACAACACGTTCGCGAGCGCCGCCGGCATCACCACGCCGCTGGTGATCGGCTACATCGTCGACCACCGGATCGTTCGACGGAGCGTTGATCTTCGTCGGTGTCAGCGCAGCGCTCGCGGTGTGCAGCTTCCTGTTCATCATGGGCCCCATCACGCGAGTCGCGTTGAAGCCCGCCGAGAACTGACCGCAGTCACCCTCTTCCACGAAACCTGGAGTGCCATGACCATCGACCACACCGGGTCCGATCGTGCCCGGACCCGCCTCGCTCTCTCGGTGCTGGCCCTGTGTTGGTTCGCCATCCTGTGCGACGGGCTCGACACGTTCGTCTACGGTGCGGTGTTGCCGCGCATGCTCGCCGACCCGACCCTCGGTATGGACCCCGGTGCCGCCGGCACCGTGGGCAGCGTCGCGACCCTCGGCATGCTGATCGGCGCGCTGGCGGCAGGCCCGATCGCCGACCGGCTCGGCCGGCGCACCGCGATCGTCGCAGGCGTCGCGTTGTTCTCGATCGCGTCATTGGCCTGCGCAGTCGCCCCCTCGCTGGAGGTCTTCGCGGCGGCGCGGGGCGTGGCCGGGCTCGGCCTCGGCGGGCTCATCCCCACCGCCATCTCGATGGTCATGGAGTACGCCCCGCGCGGGAGGGCGAACCTGATGGTCGCATCGCTGATGACCGCCCATCAGGCCGGCGGCATCCTCGCCCCGGGATTGAGCATGCTTTTCCTGGACAGTCGCGGATGGCGCTTCCTGTTCCTGCTCGGTGGCCTACCGCTGATATCTGCCGTGCCGCTCATGCTGAAGTTCCTCCCCGAATCGATGGGGTACCTGCTCGCTCGCGGCCGCGTCGCCGATGCCGAAGCGCTCGCTCGTAGTCGCGGTGTCGCGGTCACCGACTTCGTGACTACCCCGACCGGCACGGGCGGGACGGCGTCGCCGACTGCGCACCGCATCCGCCGGCTGTTCACCGGATCCCGTGCGATCACCACCCCGGCGTTGTGGACGGCGTCGTTCGCCGGGCTGCTGCTGGTGTACGGGGTGGCCACCTGGTTGCCGGTCATGATGAGGTCGACCGGGTACGAACTGGGCTCGGCGCTGAGTTTCCTGCTGGTGATCAATCTCGGTGGCATCGTGGGCATGCTGATCGCCGGGCAGGTGGCCGACCGGGTCGGGCCGATTCCGACCGCGCTGGTGTGGTTCGCGTTGACCGCCATCGGCATCGCGGCGTTGTCGGTGCAGCTGCCGCTCGCCGCGACCTACGCCGTGGTCTTCGCGACCGGTGTGTGGTTGTTCAGCGCCCAGACCATGGTCTACGCCGGCACGGCCGCCCACAGCGAGGCCGACTTCCGGGCCACCGCCGTCGGGCTCACGTCGGGGATCGGCCGGTTCGGCGCTGTGTTCGGCCCCTGGCTGGGCGGCGTTCTCATCGCTTCCGGGACTCCGCGGTGGGGGTTCGGGGCCTTCGCAATTGCCGCTCTGCTTGCCGTGGCCGCGCTGCTGGTGGTTTTCGTGACAGACCGCGTCGGTTCGCGCGCGACGACGAGTTCAGTGCTCGAACGGGTCTCCCTGTGAGTGCCCGTGTGCGGTCATCCCTGCCGGGCCTCGGCGACGTCCTCGAGCGCGGCGGTCACGCTCGCCAGGTGGTGCCGCATGGCTGCCTCCGCCCGCTCCGGGTCGCGCGCGCACACCGCGTCGATGATGGCGACGTGCTCGGGCAGCGACACCGACATCCGGCCGGGGTGCATCGACAGCTTGAACTGGTGCCGCACCAGCTGACCACGCAGCCGCTCGAGGATCTCGTCCGCCGACCGCTGCGCACTGATCTCCCGAACGCGCTTGTGCAACAACTGGTTCGCCCGCGAATACCCGAACACGTCTCCGGCCGAGACCGACGTCGTCAATTCCTCGCGCAAGGCGGTGAGTTCCTCGATCTCCGCGTCGGTGATCTTCTGAGCCGCCTTCGCCGCGCACAGTCCTTCGACGACCATGCGCACCTCGGTGATCTCGACCGCCTCGTCCAGCGACACCGACCGCACGCGGGCGCCGCGGTTCTGGATCCGCTCGACGAGGCCCTGGGCGGTCAGTTCGTGCAGGGCCGCCCGGACCGCGCTGCGACTGGCGTCGTACTGCGCACACAGGTCTGCCTCGACCATGCGTTGGTTGGGTGCGAAATCTCCGTCGAGGATCGCCTTGCGAATCAGGTCGGTGACCGCAGCCTGATCCGTGCTGTGCTCGCGAGCTTCCTTCACCGGCATCGGGCTATCTCCGCTCAGATCATCACCAAAATTGTTACCGATATTGTACCGACCCATCGTCACCTGGATCGCACATGGCACCAGATCCACCCAGGAAAGAGGAACCGATGACCCAGCAGACGACGATCGCCGTCCTCGGACTCGGCGAGGCCGGCGGCGCATTCGCGCGCGATCTGATCGCCGCCGACGCCACCGTTCGCGCCTTCGACCCCGAAGTCGCCGCACCGGACGGAGCCATCGTGTGCCGCTCCGAGGCCGAGGCCGTCGACACCGCCGACCTCGTCCTCAGTGTGAACAACGCGCGAGCCGCGAAGGGCGCACTCGAACGGGGCAGCCCCGCAATGAGTGCCGATCAGGTCTGGGTGGACATGAACACCGCCGCGCCCGATCTCAAACGCACCCTCGCCGCCCACGCCGCCAGACACGGACTCGGTTTCGTCGACGTGGCGATCATGGCTCCGGTCCCCGGCCGCGGACTCCGCACCCCCCTGATGGCGAGCGGCCGCGACGCTCACCGGGCCGCGGAAATCCTCACCCGCTACGGCGCATCCGTCGACATCCTCGATGCACCGGCGGGTGCGGCCGCGGAACGAAAACTGCTGCGCAGCATCTTCTACAAGGGAATGTCCGCGGCCATCGTCGAAGCCCTCACCGCGGGCCGCGCACTCGGCCTCGAACAATGGCTCACCACGAACATTGCCGACGAACTGACCCGGGCCGACGCCGGCACGATTGCCCGCGTCGTCGACGGAACGCGACGCCACGCCAGGCGCCGCGCCGACGAAATGGACGCCGCCGCAGCCATGCTCCGTGCCCTCGGAATCGACCCCGACATCGCCCAGGCCACCCACGAACTGCTGACCAAGATCCCGGCGCCATCAGCATGTGCCGAACCGAGACGTGCCGTGCCGAACTGAGACGTCGCCACCCTCTACCCGGTCATAGCGTCACGTTGCGTCAGTGACCACAGACACGACAGGAGAGTGGGATGTCCGATCTCAACGCCGCGCTCGGCAAGGTTCTCGACAGCGTGACCGAGGAAGACGCGCCGAGGGTGCCCGGAGTGGTGGCGATGGTGACCGATCGCGACCGCATGGTGTTCGAGGGTGCCGCCGGGGTGCGGTCCTTGGCCGACCGCGAGCCGATGACCGCCGACACCGTGTTCGCGATCTTCTCCACCACCAAGGCGATCACCGGGACCACGGTGCTGCAATGCGTCGAAGAGGGTCTGCTCGACCTCGACGCGCCCGCCCGGGAATACGTTCCGGAGCTCGGCGACATCCAGGTCATCGAGGGATTCGACGACCACGGCGATCCGGTGCTGAGGGCGCCGAAGCGGGACATCACCACGCGGATGCTGTTGTTGCACACCGCCGGGTTCGGATACGACTTCTTCGACGAGACCTACAACCGGTTGGGTGTCGAGCACGATCAGCCCGGCGTGATCACCGCGACCCGGGCGTCGCTGAGGACACCGTTGCTCTTCGATCCGGGCGCGAAGTGGCAGTACGGGACGAACATAGACTGGGCCGGTCAGGTAGTCGAGGCGATCCGTGGCAAGCGCCTCGGCGAAGTGATGGCCGAGCGGGTGTTCGCGCCCCTGGACATGCACGACACGTCCTTCACCCTGACCGGATCGATGGCGGCCCGGCGCGCGAGCATCCACCAGCGGGAGGAGGACGGCCGACTCACTCCGTTGGATCTGGTGCTGCCGCAGGATCCCGAGATTCACATGGGCGGGCACGGCCTCTACTCGACGGTGGGGGACTACCTGAAGTTCCTGCGGATGTGGCTGAACGACGGAGACGCGCCCGGTGGGCGAGTCCTGCGGGCCGACACCGTGCAGGCGGCCGTGTGCAACGGCCTCGAGGGGCAAGAGGTCGGGATGCTGCAGGGTGTGATTCCCTCCCTTACGAACGACGCCGAATTCTTTCCCGGACAGCGCAAGTCGTGGGCCTACACGTTCATGGTGAACGAAGAGGACGCACCCACCGGCAGGCCCCGCGGGTCGCTCGGGTGGGCCGGGCTCGCCAACTCGTACTACTGGATCGATCGTCGCAACGGAATCGCCGGGTACTGGGCCACCCAGGTCCTGCCGTTCGCCGACCCCGTGTCGTTCGGCGGCTACCTGGACTTCGAGACGGCGGCGTACCGGCACGCCCCGCTCGCATCACCCGTCTAGGTCGGCGAGCTTCCGTTCGAGCACCGTCCGCTCGCGCTCGTTGCCGCACAGCTTCACGGCCGCCTCGAGTTCGGTGCGCGCCTCGTCGGTGCGTCCAAGTCGGGTGAGCAGTTCGCCGCGAACGCTCGGCAGCAGGTGCGAGTTCGACAGCGCCTGGGCGGCCACCAGCTCGTCCACGATCGGCAGCGCCGCGGCCGGTCCCTGGGCCATGGAGACCGCCACCGCCCGGTTGAGGTCGACCACCGGTGACGGTGCGAGCCGGCCGAGTGCCTCGTAGATGAGGACGATCCGCTCCCAGTTCGTCGCGTCGACCGACGGCGCGACGGCATGGCATTCGGCGATCGCCGCCTGCAGGCCGTAGGCGCCCAGCCCCCGGCCGGCCTGTTCCGCGCGGGCGAGGGCGGCTCGGCCCCGGCGGATCGCGGTGCGGTCCCAGCGGCGGCGGTCCTGGTGCTCGAGCAGCACCGGATCGCCGTCCGCACCGGTGCGGGCCGGGAACCGTGCCGCGGTCAGTTCGAGCAGCGCCAGCAGGCCGTGGACCTCGGGCTCGTCGGGCACGAGCCGGGTCAGCACCCGGGCGAGGCGCTGCGCTTCGCTCGCGAGGTCGAGGCGGATCAGGTCGTCACCCGAGCTGGCCGAGGACCCTTCGGTGAAGATCAGATAGATCACGCTGAGCACCGAGCCGAGTCGCTCGGTCCGCTCTCCGGCAGGCGGCACGTCGAACGGCACCCGGGCCGCCCCGAGGGTTTTCTTAGCCCGGGTGATCCGGGCCTGCACTGTCGCGGTCGGGACGAGGAACACCTTCGCGATCTCGTCGCTCGTCAGACCGCCGACCACCCGCAGGGTGAGCGCGACTCTCGCCTCCCGCGACAGCACGGGGTGGCAGGAGATGAACATCAACGCAAGCATGTCGTCGTCGATCTGGTCCGGATCCCACAGCACATCCCCGGTGCCCTTGGCCGGATCGGCGGGCCCGCTCCCCGAGACGGCACCGCCCTCGCCCAGGTCGTGAGCGAGGACGGCGTACCTCTCGTCGAGGGCGGAGCGCCTGCGGAACGCGTCGATCGCCCGGCGCCGGCCGACGGTGAGCAACCATCCCGCGGGGTTGTGGGGGATGCCGTCGCGTGGCCAGCTCACGAGTGCCTCGGCCAGCGCCTCCTGGGCGAGGTCCTCGGCCAGCGCGAAATCGCCGGTGTACCGCGCGAGCGCACCGACGATCCGCGCCGACTCGATCCGCCAGACGGCGGCGACGGCCTCACGCCCGGTGTGGCCGTCACCCGTCGACCCGCTCAGAGCTGGCCGGTCTCTTCGCGCCACGCCCGCTCCTTCTGGACCCATTCGTTGTCCTGCGGGAACTCGTCGATCGTGGCGACCCGGCGGATCTCCGCCTTGGAACCGGGACCGGCCATCGGGGCACGCTTGGCCCACTCGATGGCCTCCTCCTTCGACGCCACGTTGAGCATCCAGAAGCCGCCGAACAACTCCTTCGTCTCGCCGTAGGGGCCGTCGGTCACCACAGGCGTCTCGGAGGAGTAGTCGACCACCACACCCGATTCGGGGTCGGGGTCCAGGCCCTCGGCGGCGAGCAGCACGCCGGCGCGGATCATCTCGTCGTTGAACTTGCCCATCGAGTCCATGATCTCGGTGAAGTCGATGTCCTGGAACGCCGCGAAGGTTTCGTCGGTGGCGCGCATGATCAGCATGTACTTCATGGTTCCGTCTCCTTGGATGTCGGGGTCCCTCTTGGACCTTCTCATCCTCAGGTCGAACGGGGAGTGACATGGATCGACAC
Organism: Rhodococcus sp. NPDC127593; assembly: GCF_042671975.1. Classification (NCBI taxonomy): domain Bacteria; kingdom Bacillati; phylum Actinomycetota; class Actinomycetes; order Mycobacteriales; family Nocardiaceae; genus Rhodococcus; species Rhodococcus sp. NPDC127593. Next base: position 138,887 of record NZ_JBHXWI010000015.1, read on the forward strand.
ACTCGCGAAATTCTTTTTCGACCGACGTCACCCGTTTACGACGCAGGCGGCGTCGAGCGTGGTCCACGACCTTCGGCGGGCATCGAGCGGGGTGCCGGCGAGGATGCGGGCTCGGCGGTGCTCGGGTTCGAGCAGCACTGTCGCGAGGGTGGCCCAGCGCTGACCGAACACGGCGTCCGGCGCGGGGACGCAGCACAGCTGCGGCTGTCCGGGATCGGAGTACAGGTACTCGACGAGGTGATCGGCGACGGTCGGCTCGGCGTACCGCTGCTGCCGGGAGGCGATCAGGCCGTAGCGGTCCTGCGAATCAGGCTCGTACAGACCGGTCTTCTCGCGGGCGGCGTTGGCCGGGTCGAGGAAGTGGTTGGTGTGCGTCAAGAATCCGTCGCTCGGGCGGAGCGTCGCGACGCCGACGGGGCTGACCTCGGCACACGCGACGGTGTCGGGGTCGATCAGGGTCAATGCGCCCGAGGTCGCGATCGGTGCCGAACGCAGCAGCTCGAGGGCTTCGTCGACAGTTCCGGCTTCACCGAGGACCGCCGCCGACAGAACGTGCACGGGCACCCCGGCCGGTGCGTCGTCGCGGTGGCCGAGGATGTTGAAGAAGACGCCGAGACCTGCGCTGTTCATCCCGATCTTGCCGAGGATGCCGTGCTCGGTCAGCCCGACGTAGCTGTGGCGGGTTCCGCGCACCTGATGGGTGTGCCAGTACGGGTCCAGTTCCTCGTGCCAGTCCCAGGTCTGGACACCGAACGGCGCCGACGGACGATCCGCGGGTGCGTACGCGATCGTGGAGCACTCGCCGGGACGGGCCCCGGTCGCCTGGGACAGGATCTCCGTCCGGCCGTTCAGAGCCATCACGTGCCAGGGCTCGAGGCCGGCACCGGCAGCGATGCCCTCGATCTCCTCGAGGTACCGGGGTCCCCACGCCGCCAGCACATCCGCGAGGCGGTGCGCGCTGTCGCGGGTCCGGGACTCGCTCACACCGACCGTGTCGAACAGGCGCAGATACAGTTCCACGGACGCGGGGAGGTCGGTGCGCAGCTGCGTGCCGCGGGCGATGCCGCGTTCGCGCGGCCGTGTGTCGTCCACGCAGACGTGGGTGTGGACAGTGCTGGTCTCGGTCATCGGAGTCCTCGTTGTGGTGCTGGTGCGAATAGTGCTGTGTGCCGGCCGATCACAGTCGATCAGCGGGTTCGGTACGAGCGCATCAGCGCGACGTACAGTGCTGCGGAGACGATCAACCCGACCGGCAGCGACAGGTCCACGCCGCCGACGGCGTTCGCGACCGGACCGGTGTAGATCGGGGCGGCGACGCAGAGCGCGGCCGCGGTGATGCCGGTGAAGACGGCCACCGTTCCCGCCCAGTTGATTCCACCGCTGTACCAGTAGGGGCTGCTGCTGGTTTCGTTGCCGAGCTCGACGCCGTCGTAGCGGTTGCGGCGTAACAGGACGTCGGCGACGTACACGGCCATGACGGGCCCCATCACGGTCACGACGAGCTGCATCATGTTGCTGACGGTGTCGAGGAAGTTGGAGACGAGCAGGGCGTACAGCGTCATGGCCACACCCATCGAGCCGTCGAGGAGGACGCTGCGCGAACGGCGCAGGCGCAGGCCGGCCGATTGCAGGGCGAGTCCGGAGCTGTACGCGGTCATCGCGTTGTTGGCAATGGTGCCGAAGATGACGGCGAGCAGGAAGATCGGCGTGAACCACGCCGGGAGAATGGTCTCGAGTGCGATCTGCGGGTCGGCCATGTCGAGTCCGGTGCCAGCCAGTGCGCCGAGCGCGGTGAACAGCACGCTGGGGACGAACGCGCCGAGCGCCGTCCACGCGGTGACCGAGAACGGTGACGTGGTGGTCGGCAGGTAGCGGGCGAAGTCCGCGCTGTTGGTGTAGGACAGCGGAGCCGACGCCACGATCGACACACCCGCGGCGACCGTCGCCCACAGGCCGATTCCGTGGAGTGCCTCCGCAGGCTGGTAGCCCCAGTCGGCGTTGCCGAGGACGTATCCGGCCATCACCACGAAGATCAACGTCAGCACCAGGGCCAGCGGCTGGTAGAGCCGCACGATCGTGGCGTGCCCGTACACGCCGATGGCCAGCGTGACGGCGGCGATCGCCAGGATGATGACGACCTTGACGGGGGTGGTCGCGTCGATCCCGAACCGTTCGACGAGCCGGAAGGCCGTGTAGGACGCGGCCGCCCAGTTCAGCGCCAGGTAGCAGACGCTGATGAACCAACTGGTCACGAGAATGTTCACGCGGTTGCCGCGGATGCCGAAGATCGCCCGCGTGATCACCTCGCTGGGCGTGCCCGACGCGGGTCCGCTGGCGGCCACGATCCCGGTGAGGATCGAGAACAGGTTGCCGACCACTATCACCGCCAGCGCCTGCCAGAAGGACAGGCCCATCAGGATCAGTGCGCCGCCGACGACCAGGGCCAGGTAGCTCACGTTGGGCGCCGCCCACACCGCGAACAGGTCCCGGGCGCGGCCGTGCCGTTCGCTGTCGGGGATGAAGTCGATGCCGTGTGTCTCCACCCGCCCGGCGCGGTCGGCCGGCGTCGTTGCGCCGGGCGTCGCCGCACGCGGATCTGCTTTTGTCGATGCCATGGGGTCCTCCGGATAGATGAGCACGGATGTGCGGCTGGTGGGCGCAATCGCCGATCTGTGGCGTGACCCCGGTCACCGTACGGAACCAAATCGATTTGGACAAGAGTTGCGCGAGGCAATTTGCAAATCGATTTGGTGCAGGTTGCGGTGTTGGTAGCCTGGGTGCGTGACGGAGAAGCGGTCGAGGCCCACCATCGCCGACGTGGCACGGCATGCGGGGGTGTCGACCACGACGGTGTCGCACACGTTCAGCGGCAAAGGCGTCGTCGCCACTGCGACGCGTGAGCGTGTCCGCTCGGCCGCCAAGTCGCTGGGCTACCGGCCGGACGTGGTGGCGAGGGGCCTGCGGAGCAACCGTCTCGGCGTGCTCGCCCTCGTGCTCCGGCCACTCGAGACACTGGATTCGTCTCTCCCAGAGGGTGTCGACTACTTCCTGCGGTTCGCGGGTTCGGCGGCTCTGGCCGCGATGGATTTCGGATACGGGCTCATGCTGGTGTCCGATCCGACGCGCGACGAGTCACCCGCCGCCGCCCTCGCCTGTGACGGGTTCCTGATCACGGAACCTGTCACGAATGACCCCCTCATCGAGATGCTCCTCGGGGAAGGCGTGCCGTTCCTGTCCGTCGGCAGGGATCCGGCGAGGGCCGACTACGACGCCTGGCTCGACACCGACACCGAACTCATGACCGGCCGAGTGCTGCGGCACCTCGAGGATGCGGGGGCGACACGAGTGGCTCTCGTTGCCGGCACCGATTCCAATTCGTGGAACCTGGGCGCCGAGGCCGCCTACCGCGAGTGGGCAGCGACGCGCGGTCAGGACGCCCTGGTCGCCATCCGGCCCGAGACCACCGGCGAGGCCGGCGGACGCGAAGCCGCGGACGAACTGTTCGACCGGAACGACCCACCCGACGCGGTGTATTGCCTCACCGGCCGGCACGCGGCCGGGGTGCTCGCGCGGGTCCGGGAACGAGGGCTCGACGTCCCCGGCGACGTGCAGATCGTCGGCGGCTCCGACTCGGAGCACACAAGATCCGCCGTGCCCCCCATCACCTCGGTGGACCTACAGCCCGAACACCTTGCCCGCGTAGCCGTCACGCTGCTGGTCAACCGCCTCGACAACCTGGACCGGCCGGTCCCACCAGGGCACCTCCACGGACGCCTCGTCGTCCGGGGCTCCACCCGGGCGTCACGCCGGTGACGGCGTGTCCTCGCTGTGCTGCTCGGCGGTCGCCGTGCCGCGACCGATGCTCAACTCCGGATGTGGGACGGCGTTAGCGATATCCTCGACAGGACGCTATCGAGAGGTGAGTCCACGGTTGTATCTGCGCTGGTTGTGTCGTCGGGACCAGTGTGCGGAACCACGAGCCGGCGGAGTGAGTAGACCGTTCGATGGGTGAAGGTGATCCGCTCGACACTCAGAGGTACCCGCCGACCCCGGCCGCCGAACTGGGTGGAGCTGGTTTCGCTGACGTTCAGGAGATCGGCCGCGGCGGTTTCGGCGTGGTCTACCGATGCACGCAGGCGGACCTGGATCGCACGGTGGCGGTGAAGGTGCTCACCGTGGAACTCGACGAGGAGAACCGGGCCCGATTCTTTAGGGAGCAGCGGGCGATGGGGCGGCTGACCGGGCACCCGAACATCGTCAACATTCTGCAGGTCGGCGCCACCGACAGCGGCCGTCCCTACATCGTGATGCCGTACCACTCGCAGGATTCCCTCGACGTGCGGATCCGCCGCCACGGTCCGCTGTCGGTGGAGGAGGCGTTGAGGCTCGGGGTGAAGATCGCGGGCGCTCTGGAGTCGGCGCACCGACTGGGTGTCCTGCATCGGGACGTCAAACCCGCGAACATCCTGCTCACCGATTACGGCGAGCCGGAGTTGGCCGATTTCGGCATCGCGCACATCAGCGGCGGCTTCGAGACCGCCACCGGTGCCGTCACCGGGTCGCCCGCCTACACCGCGCCGGAGGTGCTCGCAGGGGACCCACCGGCTCCGGCGGCCGACGTCTACGGCCTCGGCGCCACCTTGTTCAGCGCCCTCACCGGGCATGCCGCGTTCGAACGTCGCAGCGGTGAGCAGGTGGTCGCGCAGTTTCTGCGGATCACCACAACGGAGGCGCCCGATCTGCGTGAGCACGAAATCCCCGACGACGTGTCCGCTGTTGTCGCCCGTGCGATGTCCCGTGAGCCCGGTCAGCGCCCGGCCACTGCCGCCGACTTCGGGGAGGAACTGCGAGGCCTGCAACGCGCCCACGGCTTCCTGGTCGACGAGATGCCCCTACGAGCCGAACCCGGCACACAGGGCAACAACCGGAGAAGCCAAGACGTACGACCGGGTCGCGCAGGTACCTCCACTCCGGGCGCGACGGGGAATCTTCCCCTGGAACTGACCAGTTTCGTCGGCCGCCGGCACGAGCTCACCGAGGCGAAGAACCTGCTGGCCGGGTCCCGGCTGGTGACGTTGACCGGGATCGGGGGTGTCGGCAAGACGCGGCTGGCGATGCGGATCGCGCCGGCTGTGCAGCGCGAGTACGACGACGGTGTGCGCCTGGTCGAGTTGGGCGAACTGCGCGACGAGTCGTCGCTGGTCGACGCCATCGCGGGCGCACTGGGATTGCGGGACCACTCGGCGAGGCCGCTGCGGGAGGTGCTGATCGAGTTCCTTGCACCGCGACAGGTGCTGTTGATCTTCGACAATTGCGAGCACATGGTGGACGCGGTCGCCGAACTCGCCGGCCCCCTGTTGTACACCTGTCCGCGGCTGCGGATTCTCGCCACCAGTCGCGAACCCCTGGGCCTCGGTGGGGAGGCGGTGCTGCGGGTCCCCCCGCTGGCCGTCCCGGATCCCGAGCGGAAGCCCTCCCTGCGCGGGTTGCCCAAATACGATGCGGTGTCGTTGTTCGTCGAACGCGGCGCTGCCGCGGTTCCGGGGTTCGCGCTCACCGAGGAGAACGCGGCGGCGGTGGCGGGAATTTGTCACCGGCTCGACGGGTTGCCGCTGCCGATCGAGTTGGCGGCGGCGCGGTTGCGAGCGATGTCGCCCGAGCAGATCCTGGGGCGGCTGACCGACCGCTACGCCCTGCTGACCCGTGGCAGCCGGGGTGCGCCGACGCGGCAGCAGACCCTGCGGTTGTGTATCGATTGGAGCTTCGAGTTGTGCACCGCAGGTGAACAACTGGTGTGGGGGCGGGTGGCGGTGTTCGCGGGGAGCTTCGAACTCGATGCCGCGGAGCGGGTGTGCGGCGCCGACCTCGACCCGGGCGAGTTGCTCGACACGCTGACGTCTTTGGTGGAGAAGTCGATCCTGATCCGGGAGGAGTACGGGTCGGTGGTGCGGTTCCGGATGCTCGAGACCCTCCGCGAGTACGGCTTCGAGAAGCTCACGCAGACCGGTGAGGCTTTGGCTTTGCGTCGCCGACACCGGGACTGGTACGAGGCGTTGGCGCTCGATGCGGAGGCCGAGTGGATCAGCGCCCGTCAGCTCGACTGGATCGCCCGGCTGAAGCGGGAACAGCCGAATCTGCGGGAGGCCCTCGAATTCGGCATCGACGACGACCCCGCCGCCGGCCTGCGCACCGCCGCCGCACTCCGCTGGTTCTGGACATCCCAAGGCCTCTACAACGAGGGCCGGCGCTGGCTGGACCACCTGTTGGCTCGTTACCCCGTCGAACCGACCGTCGACCGGATCAAGGCGCTCTACTGCGCCAGCGTGATGGCCGACGTACAAGGGGATCTCGAGTCCGGGGCCGCGCTCGTGGCGGAGGCGCGGACTCTCACCGCCCGCACGAGTGATCCGATGATGCGCGCTCTCGTCGCCGACGCCGACGGCACGCTGGCGCTCTACAACGGTGATCTCGAACGGGCCCGCTCTCGCCTCGACACCGCGCTCGCAGAGTTCCGCGAACGTGGGGAACGCACACTCGAAACCAGCGCCCTCTACCTGTTGGGGACGACCTATGGACTGTCCGGCTCGACGGAGCAGGCTGTCGAAAGCCTCGAGCGTGTTCTCGCAATCACGGAAATGCACGGCGAGAAGGTGTATCGATCGCATTCGCTGTGGGCCCTGGGAATTGCGGTCTGGCAGCAGGGTGACGCCGATCGCGCGATCCGGCTTCTCGACCAATCGCTGGAGCTGACCCGGCAAGTGCGCAGCCCCCGCTTCGCCGCAGCCTGCCTCGAGGCGCTTGCCTGGATCGCGTGCGAGCGGCGCGATGCAGCTCGGGCCGCACTGCTGATGGGAGCCGCGGAAGGGCTGGCGCGGTCGGTGGGCAGTGCCGTGGTCATACATTCCAATCTTTTTGTATATCAACAGAACTGCGACCAGGAAGCTCGGAAACGACTCGGAGGCAAAGTATTCGAGGAGGCCTACCGCAAGGGCCGAAGCCTGAACTTCGATGCGGCAATCGCCTACGCCCTCCACGAGCAACAGCCCGCCGCCTCCACGCCGGCCACCGGCGCGTCGCCGCGACTGACCAAGAGGGAACGCCAAGTGGCCGACCTGATCGCCGAAGGCCTGACGAACCACGCCATCGCCGACCGCCTGGTGATCTCACCCCGTACCGCGCAAGGGCACGTGGAGCACATCCTGGCCAAACTGGGTTTCACCTCCCGGACACAGGTCGCAGCCTGGGTCGTGGAGCAGGCGCACGACTAGGTACCAGGTAGGGCTCGACTACCGCGATTCTCTGAGACGCGGTGCTGCGATGGCTGCGGCGACGAGACAGGCAATGGCCCCGAGGAGTAGTCCTGCGCGGCCGCCCCATTGCTGACACACCCATCCGACGATAGGTCCGCCTACTGCTGTGGATCCGATGAACGCCATGCCGAACAAGGCCATCACCCGCCCGCGTGTGGTCGCTGCGGCGGCGAGTTGCAGCGTGCTGTTGGTCGTGGAGGTGAAGGCGACGCTGCATGCTCCCACACAGGCCATGACTACAAGCATGACCCACAGATTTGGGGCGAGGGCGGCGACGAGGAGGAGGGCGCCGAAAGCGATTGCCGTGAACACGAGCGGCCGGGTCCCGGTGCGGCCCCAGGCTGCGACGGCGAGTCCGCTCACCACCGATCCTGCACCCATCGCGGCCGTGATGAAGCCGTATGCCCCCGGCCCGGCGTCGAAGGTCTGGTCGGCGATCACGGGCAGAACCACCGGGAACTCGAGGGCGAAACAGCCGATCAGGGCCATCATGGTCAACGGCACGGCCAGCTGCGGGGAGCGTCGGACGTACACGAGTCCTTCGCGGAGCTGACCGCGGGCCCGGGCCGTCGGTGGGGACGGGTTCAGCTGTGCGACGTCGAGGGCGAGGAGGGAGGCGACGACCGCCACGAAACTTGCAGCGTTGAGAAGGAAACACAGACCGACACCGCCGGCGGCGATGACGAGTCCGGCGGCGGCGGGCCCGATCATCCGGGCCGTCGAGTTGAGCACCGATTGCAGGCTGACGGCGTTGCGGAGGTGATCGGCCTCGACCATCTCGAGCAGGAACGATTGGCGTGTCGGGTTTTCGAAGCACTGGTTCAGGCCGAGGACGAGCGCGAGAACGTAGACGTGCCAGAGCCGGACTGTTCCGGTGACGGTGAGAATTCCCATGATCAGTGCTTGCACGCCCATCAGTGTCTGCAGGGCAACCATCAGGCGCCGCTTGTCGAGTCGATCGGCAACTACCCCGCCATACGGGGCGACGAGGAGCATGGGCACGGTCTGCAACGCCATCACCACGCCGATCGCGGTGGCGGAGTCGGAGAGCTCGAGGACAAGCCACGATTGGGCGATGGTTTGCATCCACTTGCCGGCTTGGGAAATTGCCTGACCGGTGATGTAACGGCGGAAGTTGGTGCTGCGGAGGGACGCGAAGGTCTGCCCGCGGAGGCCGGAGAGAATGGTCATCGGCCCATCCCGGGGCCGGGCTCTGGTTCATGGTTGCTCGTGGTGATCACCTCTGTCAGGGGTGGAGCTGTGGAAATGCGTGCCGTCCGCCGGATTTCGGCGGACATCGGCAGCGGACGGCACGCACGTGGGGGGCTCGACCTATATATCAGCTCTGCCAGCGTCCTATCCGGCCAGGCTGGGATACAGCCGTCGCGCGGTGCCCGCGAAGATTTCGCGGCGTTCGGGCTCGGGTACGTCGGCCAGTACCTTGTGGGCGAGGGCGACGAGTTCAGGCAGCGACTGTTCGGCGGCGGGCAGGTTGGAACCCCACGCGATCCGGTGCGCTCCGAACGCCGCGAGCACCGGATCAAGGAAACCAGAGGCCTTTTCGCCGGCGTCGTGGAGAGGTTCGAGGTTGCGGTGGGTCAGCTTGAGGTGCAGGCCAGGATGGACGGCCAGCTCCGCCACCGCTTCGCCGGCGTCGGTGGGCGAGGCCGCGATGTCGGGGTAACCCATGTGGTCGAGCAGCACGCGGACCGAGGGGAACCGGTGCAGCAGCTGGTGCACTTGCTCGGTCGCCGGTCCGAGCCGCATCTGCAGGCACACCGTGACCCCGAGCTCGGTGGCCTTGTCCCAGAAGGGATAAGTCTCCGGCGCGGCGAACCACTCGCCCTGGGTGGGCACCGTGCTTCCGCTGGTGAACAGCCGCACCCCGGCGAGGCCACCGTCGCCGGCCACCGCCTCGAGGTTGTCGGCGGCGTCGGGCCGCAACGGGTCCACTGTGCCGACCGCGATGAACCGGTCCGGCCGCTGCGCCCGGCTGTCGAGCACATAGGAATTGTCGTAGCCGTAGGCGGTGGTGGCCTGCACCAGCACGGCCTGACCGATCCCGGCTTCGTCCATGCGCTCGGCCATGCCGTCCGCGGTGACCGGCCGGGTGGTGGCCCAGCCGGACTGCTTCCCGCCGATCGGGGCCCGCGGGTAGCGGGTCACGTCGTCGGTGATGATGTGGCAGTGGGTGTCGACGATGTCCATGGTCTGGACCTTTCTCGGTTGGTGGGCCCGGCTCAGGCGTCCGGGTAGTCGCCCTTGGCGAACAGCAGGGCGGGATCGGCGGAGAAGTCCGGATCGAGCAGGCCCTGGTCCCGCGAGAACTTCACGAGCGCTCGCACGCTCGCGTCGTTGGCGTGCAGGCCGTAGGGGATCGGGTCGCTTCGGATCTGCCTGGCCTGCTTGCCCAGCCGCGGCAGCGCCGACCACTGTGGATCGGCCTCGATCTGCCGGCGTTTGCTCTCGGCGAATGCGGCGTAGAGCGCGGTGGGCAACCCGGGATCACGCTCGACGAGGTCACGTCGGATAGCGATCACCGAGTGCAGCGGATAGATCCCGGTGCGCAGGTACCAGTCGGTGGCGAGCACCTCGTGGTCGGGGAACAAGGGGTACGGCCCGTCGTCGGCCGCGGGTTGCTCGGCCGCCGCCGACCACCCCGCCCGCGGCGCCCCCGCCCGTCCGGTGCCGGCGTTGCCGCTGAACGCGGCGTCGATCTCGTCGGCACGCAGCAACTCGCCGAGCGAGCGGCCGTCGGTGACGCGCTCGACGTTCGCCGGGGCACGGCCTTCGATGTGGTCGTCGTCGTCCACGACCCACTTGACCGTGTCGATGTCGAGGTCGTACTCGTCGCGCAGGATGCCGCGCATCCACACCCCGGTGGTCACCGTGTAAGCCCGGACACCGATTCGTGTGCCCTTCAGGTCGGCGGGGAATCGAATTCCCGATGCCGAACCGCACTGCACGTCGGCGTGGTGGAAGCGGCGGTTGAGGAAGACGGGGATCCCGGTGAGCGGAACCCCGGCCTGCAGTGCCATCAGGTAGGAGGTCGGCGCGAGTTCGCACACGTCGAATTCGAGGTCGCGGATCATCCGCCGGTAGGCGCCGATGATCGGGCTGACCTCGACGGGTTCCACTGTGTAGCCGTCCACCGCGACGTCGCCACCCAGCAACGCCTGCACGTGCGGGTAGTCCCCGAGTGCGACCGAAAGCGTATTCATGTTCAGCCTTTCGTGTTCAGAAGGAACGAGTAGTTCAGCCGCCGAGCCGCGACGCGGCGACCCCGAGCGCGGCGCAGGTGCGGTCGACGAGTTCGTCGAACTCGACCCGGCGCGGCAGCAGCCCCTGCTCGTAGGCGTAACGAGAAGCGTCGGTGACGGGCCCGCGCAGACCGTCGAACCCGACGGGGCTCAGATCCACCGGACCCGCCGTCGGGCCGTCGGCCGCAGTGGCCGCGGCCAATGCGTCGTAGACCGCGAGCACGGCCTTCGGGTCCTCGTTCGCCGCCGCCGCGCTGAACCCGACCACGTGGTTGATGGGAGCGAATCCCTTGCGCGCGGCCCATTCGGCCGCGACCGCGAGCGCGTGGGGAATGGCGGTGCGGATCCGGTCGTCGGAGGGCAGTTCGTTACCCATGATCCCGTAGTCGAGCCGGCCTTCGAGGAAGTCGGCCTGCAGTTTGGCGCCTTCGGGTGCGCGCGTGACCCATGCCGGATCGGTGGCCCCGTCGACGTGTCCGCCTTCGTATGTCTGCCAGTTGATTTCGGTCAGATCGATGCCGTACTGCTCGCTGAGGAATCCGCGCAGCCATACCCCGGTGGTCTGGCTCCACGAGCGCACGCCGATGCTCTTGCCGCGCACATCGTCGACGCTCAGATCGCCCATGGTCACCAGGGTTTGGTGCTGGTAGCGGCCGAGCATGGTGACCGGCAGCAGCGCCACCGGCTTGTCGTGGGCGGCGGCCTGCAGCAGTGTCACCACGGCCAGCTCGCAGACGTCCGCCGCTGCGTCGTTCACGAAACCGCGTGATGCCTTGTGCACGGGCCGCACGTCGACACGTTCGGGTGTGGCACCGGCGGCTGCGGCCCCCTCGACGGCCGCGGCGGCGAGGTCGTCCCGGCCCAGTACGATCTTCATTTCCGACTCCTCTTGTCGTTGGTGGTCAGCACTGTCCGCGGTCACACGTCGTCGCCGTACTGGATGCGGCGGTAGGGCACGCTGAGCACGTCGCGGGTGATGCGAACGTCGATGATGGTGGGCCGCGGGTTGCGGACGTATTCGGCCAGCGCGGCGCGCAATTCGTCGGTTGTGCGGACTGTCGCGCCGCCGCCGCCGAGGGCCTGGCCCACCGTGCCCAATTCGGGGGTGGGGATTACGGCGAGCTCGGGATCGAGGCCCTTGGCCTTCGCCTTGTGGTACTCGGCGCCGAGGGCTTGGTCGTTCATGACGACGACGAGCACCGGTAGCCCGTAGCGGCAGGCGGTCTCGAACTCCGACAGGTGCATCAGGAAACTCGCGTCGCCTTCGACCACGAACGTCGGCTTGCCGCCGTTGGCGACGACGGTGCCGATGGTCAGCAGCGGGGCCTGACCGATGGCGCCGAACATGCCGTAGTTCGAGGTGATCTCGCGGGAGCGCTGGAAGAGCATCGTGCCGAAGTCCGTCTGGTGTCCGCTGCCGAGCACCAGCCCGATCTCGCCGGGAAGTTCGGCGTCGAGCACCGAGATCGCCTCGCGCGGGTCGAGCAGGCCAGCCTCACTGCGGAACTCGGCCGGGTCGATCAGCGGGGCCGTGAGCCGGCTGTGCACCTCGGGGGTGTGGAAGCCTTCCACCTCGATACCGCGAACCCCCAGCGCGCCTGTCAGGGCGTCGAGGGCGGTGACCGCGTCGGCCTGCATGTAGCAGTCGGCGACCTGACCGTTGCCCATCACCAGGTGCGGCGCGGTGTCGATCTGGATGAACTTCGCTTCCGGGAACAGGTACCCGCTCTCGATGGTGTAGTGGTTGAGGCTCGCGCCCACCGACACCACGCAGTCGGCCTCCTGCAGCAGCTCCATCGCGAGCCTGCTGCCGAACAGGCCCGCGATCCCCACGTGGTACTCGGTTTCGGCGCTCAGCCAGTTCTTGGCCTGCAGCGTGGTGGCGAGTAGGGCGCCGGTGCGACGCTGGAGTGCGAGGACCTGCTCGCCCGCGTCCGCGTTGCGGGCGCCTCGTCCGGCGACGATCACGACTCGTTTGCTCGCCCCGATGATTTCGCACGCCTGCTGGATCTGGGTCGGGTGCGGCAGCAGCTTGGGGGTGCGGAGCAGCTCGGTGGACGGGACGTACGGCATGTCGTCCTCGAACTCCTGCAGCTGCACGTCGAAGGGTGCGCTGATCATCACCGGCCGGGATTGGGTGCGAGCCAGGTAGAAGGCGCGCTGCACCACTTCTGCGGCCGACTCGGCCTTGGTCACCTGGAGGAATTCGCACTCGATCGCGGCGGCGAACCGTTGCTGGTCGAGGTACTGGACGGCGCCGGTGTCACCCAACGGCGTCTCCCCGCAGAACGCGACCAGCGGGATGCGTGCCCGGCTCGCCACGATCATCGACGTTGCCAGCTGCGCGGTACCGGGGCCGCTGGTCGTCGTCACGACGCCGGGCCGGCCGGATGCGCGGGCGTACCCGTGCGCCATGCTCAGTCCCGCACCCTCGTGGCGCACCTCGTACAGGCGCGTTCCGCGACTGGCCAGCGCGTTCATCCAGTGCATGTTGGCGTCGCCCATCATGCCGAACACATCCGTGGTGCCCTCGGCGGCGAACGCTGCTGCGAGCGCTTCGTAGACCTTCACCGCGCGATCTCCTTTTGCTTGTCGTGGTTGGCAACGCGGCTCGCCAGGCGCGGGAACACCTTCAGCGCATTGCCGCCGTAGATCGCCTGCCGGTCGTCGTCGCTGATGGAGTCGATGGAGTCCAGCAGCGCCTTGGTGTCGTCGAAGCGGTGCCCGGTTTCCGGGTCGACACCGCGGACGGCGCCGATCATCTCGGAGGCGAACAGCACGTTCTCGGCGGGGATGATGTCGGTGAGCAGTTCGAGGCCCCGTTTGTGGTAGACGCAGGTGTCGAAGAAAACGTTGTGCAGCAACGATTCCTGCAGGGGTGGCCGGCCTTGGTCCTGCATCATCCCGCGGTAGCGGCCCCAGTGATAGGGGACCGCGCCGCCGCCGTGCGGCAGGATCAGCCGCAGTGTCGGGAAGTCGGTGAACAGGTCCGACTGGCACAGCTGCATGAAGGCCGCGGTGTCGCCGTTGAGGTAGTGCGCGCAGGTGCCCTGGATGGCGGGGTTGCGTGACATCGCGACGTGGACCATCGTGGGCACATCCAGCTCCACCATCTTCTCGTAGAGCGGGTAGTAGATCCGGTCGGTCAGCGGCGGTGCCTGCCAGTACCCGTCGGACGGGTCCGGGTTGAGCAGGCAGCCGACGAATCCGAGTTCCTCGACGCAGCGCTCGAGTTCTTCGGACGACAGGCGGATGGAGGAGGCCAGCGCGTCACCGGGAGACTGCGGAAGCTGGCACACCGCGGCAAAACGGTCCGGGAACAGGCCGCACACCCGGGCGATGAGGTCGTTGCTGACCTGCGACCAGACCAGGCTGGTCTGCTCGTCGCCGTAGTGGTGGGCCATCTTTCCCGCGCCGGGCGAAAAGAGTGTGAGATCGGTGCCGCGTTCGAGCTGGAGCTTGAGCTGGCCCTGTTCGATCGCGGCCTTGATCTCGTCGTCGCCGATGTGCAACTCGTCGGGGGAAACTCGCGCGCCCGAATCCTCGAACGCCTTGATCTGGCGCTCGCGCCACTGTCCGAGCGCGGGCGGCGCGGTCGTGAAGTGGCCGTGACAGTCGATGATCATGAAGGTTTTTCTCCAGGTGTGGTGTTCGGGGTCAGGAGCGACCGGTGAGTTTGCGGCCCAGTTCCAGGCCGGGATAGCTGCGTACCGGCGCGGACATGAGGAAGCGGTAGCCCTCGTCGAGCACCTGCTCGACGTTGCTCGTAGTCACGTGCGGGTGGCCGACCACGACTCCGTGTTCGTGACAGATCTTCACGATCCGGCTCCTGGCCTCGACCATCAATGGGTGGTCCAGCTGGCGGGGCACGCCCAGTTCCTGGCTGAGATCGCCCTCACCGATGAGGATGAGACCGATGCCGGGCACCTCGTCGAGGATCGCCGGGAGGTTCTCGATCCCGAGCTGATCCTCGATCTGGATCACGACGAGGATCTCGCCGTCCGGGGCGAGCGGCCACACGTCGGCCTTGGCGTAATACTCGTCGTTCGACAGACCCCAGTACCGCGCGGCGGCCGCGGGTGCATCGCCGCGCAGACCCGCCGGCTCGAACCGGTCCGCGCCGGGCAATCGTGGGTAGCGGCACGCCGCGACCGCGTTGCGCGCCTCCTCGACCCGGCTGATGTGCGGCCACACGATTCCGTACGCTCCGAGGTCGAGGGCCTGCTTCGCGTGCCACTGCCCGTGTTCGGCTCCGTTGACGGGCACGCGGACGAGGGGCGTGGGCGACGGGGCGAGCGTGCCGGCTTCGAATATCCGTCGCCGGTTGAGCAGGTACTGCAGGCTGTCCCGCAACGTCGTTGCGTCCCACGGCTTGTGCTCGGACTCGAACACCAGACCGTCGTAGTCGGACGTCGCGAAGTCGAGCGCCGCGGCCGGTTCGGGCGAAGCAAACGCCGCGAAGGCGTGCTGCCCCGATTCCAGGGCACCGATCACGCTATTGAGTCTTGCCACTTGCCACTCCGATCTGCTCGCTCTGTCGCTTGTGAATGGTCCTGTGCCACCAGGCGCGTACGCGTGCCCACAGGGTGGGACGGCCGGGCGCCGGCGTGACCACTGTGTCGCCGGCGCACCGGCGCACCAGCTCGTCCGTGAACTCCTGGGTCATCCGGGAAACCACAGCCCCGGCGCCCGCCTCGATCAGCGACGCGAGCTTGCCCGCGAGGCTCACCTCACCGGCCACATGCACTCGGGCACCGCCGGCCGCGTTGTCCTCGGTGATCCGGAAGGTGGCGTGCGCGGTGAACCGGGTCGCGCCCTGCCCGTCCCGTCCGCGGGCGGACAGCCGTCCCTCCCGCTCGGGTTCATCGAGGTCGAGCGACATCCGGGCACCGAACCGCACCCGGATCGCGCTGAACTTCACGACCAGCGTGCCGTCGAAGGAGCCGTCGTCGTGGAACTGGCCGAGTTCGGCTCCATTGATGCACGACACCACTTCAGTGGGGTCGGAAATGACCTCCCACACCCGCTCCGGTGGTGCGGGTACGGCGATCTCTTCGTCGATCTTTATCACAACTGTGTCCTCGCTTGGCGATCTGGAACACCTCCACAAATCGTTGTGGAGCTTGGGAACTCGCGAGACTCGATCAGCGAGCTGATGTCACGGGCGCCCCGCTGGTGGCGGAGTGCAGGCCGGCCGCCGAGTTGCGTTGGCGTCATCCGAGTCTCCTGGCGACGCGGCCTCAGATTGTTTAACAACTCTCTGTGGCACACAGTAGCAGCGCCCCATGGCACTCAGCAAGAGTCGTGTACAGCTCGACAGTTTGGGTCTCGCGCTCGGTGCGGCCCGACAATCTTGTACAACAATTCTTGTGAGCGGTGACTCGGCGGACCGTGGGAGCGGCGCGCCCGGTGGAAACCGCGGTCGCAGAGTAAGTCGTCGTAGCTCCTCGGACGCAGTTCGGGGAAAATTGTTAGACGATCCACGTCCATGGGCCTTGTGTTGGGCCCGTCACACGCGTAAATTGGGCGAAACCGTAAGACAATATTGGTGGTCCGCCCTCCGGTTGAGGATCAGCATCAGTGCACCGGCACCGTGCACGCACTCCCTCCCCCCGGGCTCGGACGCAACAGAGGAGTCGTTTTCATGCCCCAAACCTTGTCCATCGCAGCGAAGTCCTACCCGCACACCGCGTTCCTCACCGACCCAGGCTTCACCGTCGCAGGGCGCGCCGTCGAGCTCGCGGCGTCGGATCCGATCTACAAGGCATTCGCCCCCATGGTGCGTGAACTCCGCTACGACGCCAGCGAATTGGCCATCGCCACCTTCCTGCAGGCCCGCGAAGCCGGTGCCCCGATCGCACTCCTGCCGGTGGTACTGAGTGGCGACTTCCACCACCACTCGCTCACCCGCTGGCCCGGTTCGGCCGAAATCAACCCGGCAGATCTGGCAGGGCGGCGGGTCGGCGTCCGGGCGTACAGCCAGACCACCGGGCTGTGGGTCCGCGGCATCCTGCACGAGGAGTTCGGCGTGGACGCCAAGGAAGTCACCTGGGTCACCACCGAAGAGCCGCACGTCGCCAGCTACGTCGAGCCGCCGAACGTCGAACGCACGACCGGCAAGGTGCTCGACGTGCTCGAGCGCGGCGACGTGGTGGCCGCCGTTCTCGGTCCGCCGGCGCTCGACGGCGCGCAGGGACCGCTGGTCCCGATCATCCCGAATTGGCGGGAGGCCGAGGAGGCGTGGGGCGCCCGGCACCAGACCGTGCCGATCAATCACATGCTCACCGTCCGGAGGGACCTCCTCGAAGCCGAGCCGCAGACGGTTTCAGCGCTCTACCAGGCTTTCGGCGCCGAGATCGAGGCGCGCAAGGCAGCCGATACCGCGCCCGGACCCCGCGTACGCGCCCTCCGGTTCGGGGTAACCGACGAGCTCGTCGCCGGTCTGCAGATCGCGATCGACTACGCCCTGCAGCAGAACGTCATCCGCACGCCGGTGACAGTGGCCGAACTCCTCGACGATTTCACCCGGCACCTCGGCGATCTTGCATGAACGCACCCCGCCCGCACGCCCGCCCCGCCACCTACCAGCCGTGAGGTATTGATGTTCACCGTCGACACACACACCCACATCATCTCGCCCGACACCGATTCCTATCCCGCAGACCCTCTCGGCGGCCACCGCTCCACCTGGTCCCAGGAACGGCCCACCGACATCGACGGTCTCCTGCGCGCGGCTGACGCCGCCGCCGTCGACCACCTCGTCGTCGTCCAGGCCTCCACGGTCTACGGATTCGACAACAGCTACGTCGCCGACCAGCTCACCCGGCACGCCGACCGCATCAGCGGGGTCTGCTCGGTGGACTTCCTCTCCCCGAAGGTGGTCGACGACCTCCACCACTGGATCGACGAGCGGGGCTTCTCGGGAGTCCGCATCCGCGCCGCCGACGGGACGACGGCCGTCCCGACGCCCGGCCGCGGCCTGGACGACGAGCGCATGGCGCCCGTCTGGCAGTTCCTGTCCGATCGCCGGGTGCCGGTCTGCATCCAGATGCATGCCAAGCACGCTCCCATCCTCGCCGGACTCCTCCAGCAGTACCCGGGACTGACCGCGATCCTCGACCACGCGGGCCGGCCCCAGCTGGACGACGCCGCGCCGTACCCGAGCACCGCCGGAGTTCCCCAGCTCGACGAGACCGGCCGGGTCTTCATCAAGCTCACGCCGCCCGCCGTCCTGCGTGCGCAGCGCGAGAGCGGATCCGCGGCACCGGTGGTCCGCACGCTGATCGAGAAGTTCGGCGCAGCCAACGTCATGTGGGGTTCGAATTTCCCCGCCTCGGCCGGATCGTTGTCCGAACTTCACGACCTCATCAAGACGCAACTGCCCTCGCTCGACGACACGCAGCTGGAACTGATCGCCGGCGGCACCGCCGGCCGGCTGTACGGGCTCGCCCCGGCCGGCGCCGTTATCCCCGGCGCGAAGGAATGTTGATTGCCATGACTCGAATCCGGCGCAAGTTCTGTCTGACCGCCTCGGTCATGGCGGTTGCCGTCGCCTTGTCCGCCTGCGGCGGTCCTCCCGCCGTTCCGGACACCAAGAACCTCGATGAGCTGTACCAGGCGGCCAAGGCCGAAGGGGAGGTCGTCTGGTACGCGCCGAAACCAGAGGCGCAGATGAAGCCGGCCATCGAGGCCTTCGAGAAGAAGTACCCCGGGATCGAAGTCAGCTACACGAACAAGAAGGCTCCGGACCTCGTCACCCAGCTCAATGTGGAGCAGGCCGCCGAGCGCGTGACCTTCGATGTCTCCAACGCAGGTGGGCTCACCGTGCTGCCGTCGCAGTCCTTGGCAGCGAAGGTCGACTGGGCGTCCTACGAGGTGCCCGGCGATCAGATCTTCGCCGATGACTTCGTCTACGTCTGGGCCGTCCCGAAGGTCTGGGCATACAACACCGACGCCCTGGCCGCCGGCGATGCGCCCGCGAGCTGGGACGACCTGCTCGATCCCCGTTGGGATGGAGGAAAGCTCAGCGTCGAGGCGCGCGGGTCCTTCATGACCGTGTGGGCTCAGGACCCGGCCCTCGGCACCGCCGCCGGTCTCGACTACAGCTCCCGACTGGCCCAGCAGCAGCCCCACTACACCGAGAACACCACGCAGGCCCACACACTCGTCGTCTCCGGCCAGACACCGGTCGGCACCGATCTGATCAACCTCGTGCTGGACGACCAGGCCAAGGGCGCGCCGGTCGCCGTCGCACCGGTGGGCCCCACAAACGCCAACAAGTCCTACCTGTTCGTGGCCGAGGGCGCCCCGCATCCGGCCGCAGGTCGCCTGCTGACCGCCTTCCTCGCCTCGGAAGAGGGCCAGTCCGCCCTGGTCGACACGTACAACTCGGCCATCCCCACCAACACGGACTGCACGGACGCCGCAACCAACCGTGTCATCGGCGCCCTGTGTGCAGTCGGCGTCGAGTGGTTCGGCGAAACCAACCTCGAGCAGTACGAGCAGTTCTCGGATTACTTCCCCGAGGTCGAAGAGGCCTTGGGCACCGACGTCAACTGACGGCCCCCACCGTCGCACCGCTGCCCGACGGGCAGCAGAAGACTTTATCCCCTCACCTTTGGAGACTTCAGCGATGCAGTCCGGCACCCCGCTCTCCACCGGCGGACGCCCGCCCACCGGCACGCGCCCGCCCACCGGCACACGCCCTCAGCGAACCGGCGTCCGCCCTGAGCCCACCGACGTACACCCGCACCGGCGGGACCGTGTCCTGATCGGCGTCAACATCGTCATCGGCGCGATCATCGCCTATCTCATGCTCTTTCCCCTGGGCATGCTGTTGTTCAGCAGTCTCAAGGACAGCGAGACGAAGCTGCCCTTCCAGGTCCCCGGGTTCACGCTTGCCAACTTCACCGCGATCTTCTCGTCGAAACGCCTGGTCGAAGTCGCGCTCAACTCGTTGATCTTCGTGGTCGGCACCGTGGGCCTGGCTCTCGTGATCAGTGTCAGCCTGGCCTACCTGTTCGAACGCACCGACATCCCCGGTCGCCGATTCCTCGCGCCGAGCACACTGGCCCCCATGGCCGTGCCGGCCACGGTCATGGCAGTGGCCTGGGTGCTGGCGGCCAACCCCACCAACGGCCCGATCGCCGTCGTCATCGAGCGGATCTTCGGGTTCACCATCGACATCTACTCGCTGCCAGGCATGATCCTGGTAGCCGGAATCTTCGGCGTGCCAGGCATGTACATCATGCTCGCGCCGACGTTCGCCCGGCTCAACCTCGAGTTCGAGGAGGCCGCGGCCACGTCGGGCGCCGGATGGTGGACACGAACCCGCAAGGTGGTTCTGCCCCTCACGATGCCGGGAATCACCGCGGCCAGCATGCTGCTGGTCGTCATCGCGCTCGAGGAATTCGCGATCCCGGCCATCCTCGGAATGCCGGACCAGATCTACGTGTTCAGCAGCCTCATCCAGGCCTCGCTGCAGCCGCCGTCGGGTCTCGCCAACTACGGCCAGGCCAGCGCCTACGGCATCATGCTGGTCCTGCTGTCCCTGGTGATGATCGCCGTCTACCGGCGCCAGACCCGCGAGTCGCACCGGTTCCAGGTGGTGGGGGGCAAGGGGTACCGGTCCACGCCGGTGCGGCTGGGACGCTGGCGCATCCCGATCTTCGCCGTCGTCTTTCTCTACGTACTCGTCGCGATCATCGTGCCCATCCTGACCCTGGTCTGGACGAGCCTGACCCCGTACCTCCAGCCGATCAGCTTGGACAATCTGGGTGCGCTCAGCCTCGCCAACTACACCGCGATCTTCACCAACCCGAGCTTGAGCCAAGCGGTCATCAACACCCTGGTGATCAGCCTGGTCACGGCGACGCTGACCGCCGGATTCGCCCTGTGGCTGGCGCTGGCCGCTAGCCGCGGCGGACGCATCGGCCGGGCTCTGTTCGATATTTCGTTCCTGGTCTTCGCCATCCCCGCCGTGGTACTGGGAATGGCGGTGCTGTTCCTGTACCTGTACCTGCCGTTCCCGATCTACGGGACGATCTGGATCATCATCATCGCGTTCACCACCCGGTACGTCCCGCGCGGGTCACGCATGATTCAGACGGCACTGCTCCAGCTCGACAAAGGACTCGAAGAGGTGGGACGCGTCTCCGGTGCGTCGAAAGGTGTCGTGCTGCGCCGGGTGATCTTCCCCCTCGTCGCCCCCGCGGTGTCGAGCACGTGGCTGTGGGTGTTCGCCCACTCCCTGGGCGAACTCCCCATCGCGCTGCTGCTGTCCAGCTCCGACAACCGCACCGTCGTGGTGCTCCTGTGGGACATGATCGGCGAGAGCGCGAACTATCCCGAGGCCAGTGCCCTCGCAGTTCTCCTGCTCGCCGTCTCCGCCGTCTCCGTCTGGTGGGTCAACCGCCGTGGCGTCCAAAAACACATCTGAGGTGTCGTGAACATGCAGAAACTCGTTGCTACCGACCATTCCGTACAGATCTCCGGTCTGCAGAAACAATTCACCCGTCACGACAGCGGCGAGGTGAACCGCGTCATCGACGATGTCAGCTTCGCCGTGCCGAAAAACAGCTTCTTCACCTTGCTGGGACCCAGCGGCTGCGGAAAAACGACCACGCTGCGCTGCCTCGCCGGACTCGAGACCGCTGATGGCGGCGAGATCTGGATGAACGGGAAGGCCGTCTTCTCCGCCGCCGCGGGTCGCGACGTCCCTCCCGACTCCCGGCCGATCGCCATGGTGCCGCAGTCCTATGGGATCTGGCCCCACATGAAGGTGTTCGACAACGCCGCATTCCCGCTCCGATACGGCCGAAAGACCCACCCCCGCCCCGAGACGCAGCGCCGTGTCCTCGCAATGCTCGAACAGGTGGGGCTGTCGGAGTACGCCGACCGATGGTCCACCCAACTCAGCGGCGGCCAGCAGCAGCGGCTCGCGCTGGCCCGCGCTCTGTTGTGCGAGCCGGAGGTCCTGCTGCTCGACGAACCGCTGTCCAACCTGGACGCCAAGCTACGCTCACAACTGCGCGCCGAGCTGCGGTCGTTCCAGCAGAAGTTCGGCGTCACCACCATCTACGTCACGCACGACCAGGGCGAAGCCCTCGCCATGTCCGACACGATCGTCGTCATGAACCGTGGCCGAATCGAGCAGATAGGCTCGCCGAGCGAGATCTACGACTCCCCGGCGACACGGTTCGTGGCCGACTTCGTCGGCAGTGCCAACCTCATCCCCGGAGTGCTCGACCGGCCGGCCGGCCCCCGTGACCGTGTGGTCGACGCCAAAACGACCCTCGGGGTAGTGCGGTGCGAGCGATTCACCACCCCACCCGCACCGCCCACCGCCGGCCAGGAGATGTCCGTGTGCATCCGGCCCGAGAACATCCGCGTCGTCACTGCGTCACGGGAGGCCGAGGGCCCCAATCGGTTCCCGGCGCGCATCATGACCACCGAGTACCTCGGAGATCGCCAGGAGATGGTCGTCGCCGTCGGGGACGTCGTGCTCCGCGCCCACGCCGGTGCGCACTTCGATGCTCGCCCGGGCGACGATGTGACCGTTGTCCTGGACCCAGCGTGGACGGTCGCGCTGTGGTCGTAACTGCCGTAACTCGTGAGAGTGCTGTCGGCGTGTTGCGCTGAGTGGACGAGGACCTCCGGGCGGAGCGGGTGTCGTGGCGCACCCACGAGCCGCCTGGAGGTCCTCGCGGCGACGACTAGTCGGCCGGCGGGGGGAACTTCAGCTGAAGCGCCCGCCGGGCCGACGACAGATGATGCCGCATCGCCGCCGCGGCGGCCTCCGGGTTGTGGGTGACGATCGCGGCGAGGATGGCCTCGTGCTCCCTGACGGAGTCGGTCCGCGGCTGCTCGCGGTCCGCGTCGCGGTACTGCTGCATGACGAGCGGGTACAGCAGGCTGTCGACGAACCTGGTGAGCGTGGCCTGCCGCGCCGCCCGCTTGACCTGTTCGTGGAACTTGCGGTTGAGATTCGCGTACTCCTCGCGCCCACCCGGTACCTGCCAGTCCCACATGCGCTTACAGGTTTCGGTCATCGCGGCGATGTCCGTATCGGTGGCGCGTTCGGCGGCCTTCGCCGCCAGCGCTGCCTCCATCACCGCGCGGGTCTCCAGTATCTCGACCGCCTCGTCCACCGAGAACGAGCGGGTGCGAGCGCTGCGGTTCGCCTCGGCGGTGACGTAGCCCTCCTGCGCGAGGCGCGCGAGCACGGAACGGATCGTCCCGCGCGAGACCTGGAGCTGCGTGGTGAGCTCCGATTCGGTGAGGCGTGAGTCCGGTTCATAGTGACCGGCGAGGATCAAAGCGCGCAGATCGTGGTAAGCCTGCGATGTCCGGTTGGCACCCGAATCCGGGCTGTCGTTGCCCGGGCCCGTGCCCGTCGCTAGCACCATGGTGTGTCACCTCGAGTAGTCGTGGATCTGAGGGGCGACGCGTCACGCACAGCCTCCCACGTGATGTTGTACAACAATATTACCGGTTGCGTATCGAGCGCTCGATGTGAACGCGGTCAGAGGGCAGCAAAACTTTCCCTTCCTGCCTCAACTAGTCCGTACTGACGTCCACATTGTTGCACAATTCGCACCCTCCGGCCCACGAGAAACCCGACCCCGAAATGCACGTGCTCGCCGGCGCACCGTCAGTGATGCGCCGGCGAGCACGTTCGCCGAATCAGAACAACCAGGGGACCTCGTCGTGACCGAAGTCGTGGAAGTCGCCGAACCGCCCCGAGTAGAACACCAGGCCGGTGCCCTCCCGGCAGCGCATGTCGGTGACTTCGCCGTAGAAGACGCGGTGGTCGCCGACGTCGTGGGCGCTGTGGACCCTGCATTCGAGCTGGGCCAGAGCATCTTTGATCAGCGGCAGACCCGAGCGGCTGCGATCGCAGGGCAGGTCGTCGAATCGGGCGCCGCCCCGCGTCGCGAAGCGGCGGGCGACAGCTTCCTGACGGGAGCCGAGGACGGACACGGCGAACGAGCCCGCGGCCTCCACGGCCTCGGTGGTGCGGGAGCCGTGGGTGAGCGAGACGAGCAGGATCGCCGGGTCCAGACTGATCGAGGTCAGAGAGCTGATCGTCATGGCACTGGGGCTGCCGTCGCCGTCGTCGGCGCTGACGACGGCGACCCCGGTGGTGAACCGGCCCATGCTGCGTCGCATGTCCGTCGGGGTGGGGGCGTGGAATGCCGGAAGGGTCATCGTGGGCCTACTTACTGTGGTACCGGACTTCGAAGGTGACAACGCCCTCGTCCGTGTTCCAGGGGCCGTGCGGCATGCCGGGCGGCCGGCAGGCGTACATTCCCGCGGTGAACGTCTCGCCGAGGGTCAGGTCGGTGAACGACCCCTCGACGATGTAGACCTCCTCCCAGAAGTCGTGTTTCTGCACGCCCATCGGCGTCGAGTCGGCGCCGGGTTCGTACCGCAGGATCCGGGTGGCGACGTTGCCGTCCGGGTCCTTGGCGAGGATGCGTTCGGTGATCTTCGGATCGTCACCCGGACATACCGTCCACTCGACGCCGGTGACGGGGAAGAATTCGAATTCGGGCTTGGCCATGATGGTTTACTCGCTTTCCGCTTTGTAGCCGTCGGTGAACTGCTGCACTGCCGCGACGGCGCTGTCGTAGTCGTAGTTGCGGTACGTGTACGCGCCCTTCACCACGAAAGGGGCTCCGGCGTAGAACATTTCGTACTGCTGGTGTCGTCCGGCGAATTCGGAGCCGATGATGTCCCAGGCCAGCTTGAAGAGTTTGACGCGCTCCTCGGACGGCACACCGGGGGACTGGACGTAGTGTTCGATGTCCCGGGACGTCAGCGGGCTGGTGAGGTCCTTGACGCTCGACGGGAGTTGCAGCACACCGCCGCCGACGAGGTCGCGCAGGATCGCGATCACTCGCGGGTAGATCTCCGACTGCAGGCCCATCGACCCGTACAGTGCCTGCCTGCCCGGCAACCACATCCCGGCCGAATCCGGCTCGGCGGTGTACTCGGCGGCCAGCACCGCGGAACGGACCCCGCTGACGAGCGCGGCGAGCTCGCCGAGCTTCTCCTGAACGCTGGGGATCTTGTCCACCCCGTTGACCTGGGTGACCCGACGCGCAACGCCGGCGATGAATTCCAGCTTCGTCGCGAAGCGGATCTGCGCCTGCCAGTTGCCGAGAACGTGGGCGCCCGTCTCGAAGAACTGACGGCGGACACCTGTGGTGTCGCGGTCGACGAACACGCGATCCCACGGTACGAGGACGTCGTCGAAGACGAGGAGCGAGTCGGGCTCGTCGTAGCGGCAGGTCAGTGGGTAGTCGAACGAGCTCGTCGCGGCCGGGATGTACGGGCGGCGGACGTACTGCTTGAGACCGGGGGCGTTGGCCGGGACCACGAACCCGACGGCGAAGTCCTTGTCGTCCGGGCCGAGCGGCTTGATGCACGAGACGAAGATTTCGTCGGCGATCGCTCCGCCGGTGGCGAGCATCTGCGAACCACGGATGACCAGACCCTCGGTGGTCTCCTCGACCACGCCGGCCTGCAGGTACTCGCCCTCCCAGCCCGACGCCGTCGTCGCGCGCGAGACCTGTGGCGGGATGATCGCGTACGAGACGTAGAGGTTCTCGTCGAGCAGGCGCCGGTACAACTCGGAGACATTCGCCCCGAAGTCGTGCCCACCCTCGGCCGCGAACACCTCGGGATGCGCGGCGAACGCGGCGAGGAACGTTCCCACATGATCGGGGCTACGACCGATCCAGCCGTGCGTGTGCTTCGCCCACCGCTCGATCGCCTCCCGCCGCTGCGCGAGCTCCTCGCGCGACCGGGGAATCGAGAACACCCGATTGGCCGCGTTCCCGGTTTCGGGTGCGACGTACTGCATGCCGTTGGCCTCGTCCGCGGCCAGATCGAACATCTCGGCAATTGTCCGGGTCACGGGGGCAAAGGCCGGATGGGTGGTGACGTCGTCGATCTTCTCCCCGTCGACGAGCACTACGCGCCCGTCGTTCAGGGAGGCCAGGTAGTCGGCTCCGGTGCGCATGTCAGTGTCCTTCGGTGGTGTAGGAGTGGGTCAGGGTTCGGCCGTCGGGCAGGGTGAGTTCGAGGTCCCACCGGTGACCGGGGGTGAACTTGCCGTCGAGCAGTGGCAGGGTGCCTGCGAAGCAGAGCAGGTCCTCGCCGGTGTCGCCGAGTCGGTCGGCGAAGATCTGCAGAAGGTTGTGCGGTGTACGGAGATTGGCCAGGGTGCCGTCCTGATACAGGACCCCGTCGACCCACGATCGGGCCCGGCATGCGTCCCAGTCGAACGACGCCCAGTCGGCGATCTCGACGACGGCCGGGCATACCGGCTTCGGGCACGCCCGCTTCGAGTCACCGATGTCGACGGTCTCGAGTTGGCGGTCGGTGTGGTCGGAGCCGACACCGAGGTAGTACCGCCCGCCGTGCCTCAGGATCACCGGCTCGACCTCGCCCGAGGTGTGGGCGCCGGTGACGGGGGCCTGCGTCGCGGTCGTGATCGTCGCGATTTCGACGGGGTAGAACATCGGCACCTGTGCCGGCGGTGCGACTCCGATGGCAGCGAGTTCGTCGATGTGATGTTGCACCGCCGCTTCGTCGCGGCCGGTGTATCCGGCAACCAGGGTTCGGCCGGCGCCGAAACGCAGGATCTCGGAGGAATCGAGGGTTTCGAAGGTGAGCACCTCCGTGGTGGCGCCGGTCATGAAAGGACCTTTCTGCGGTTGAGGAAGCTGTAGTCGTCGAGCCGGTCCCTCAGGACCGGGAACTCGGCGCGGGTGCGGTCGACAACGCCGGGGTCGATCTCGGCGATGGTGATGCCCTCGGACGAATCCGCCTCGGCGATCACCGTTCCCCACGGGTCGACGATCCGGCTGTGGCCGCCGAGTTCGACGGAATTGTGTGTGCCGGTGGCGTTGCAGGCGATCACGAAGACCTGGTTGTCGACGGCGCGGGCCGAGGTCAGCAGCCGCCAGTGCTCCCTGCGGGCTTTCGGCCAGGCCGCGGGCACGATGACGAGTTGCGCTCCGGCGGCGACCAATTCGGTCCACAATCCGGGGAACCGCAGGTCGTAACAGGTGGTGGCGGCGATCGGGCCGAACGGGGTGTCGGTGGTGTGGATCTGCGTCCCCGGCTGCAGAAGCTGCGCTTCGAGGGAGTCGTATCCGAACACGTGAACTTTGCTGTAGTGGTGGTGGATCTGTCCGTCCGGGCCGATCAGGACCGCCGTGTTGCGCAGTCTGCCCTCCTCGCCCTGTTCGACGATGCTGCCGGCGTGGATGTAGCACTGCCGTTCGACGGCGACGGATGCCAGAACCTGGACGGTACCGCCGCCGAGGGTTTCCGCGGCCGAGGAGTAGTCGTCGAAGTGGTTGTATCCGACGCGCCACAGCTCGGGCAGAACGATCAGGTCGACTCGCTCGGTGAGTCCGGTCAGGAGGTTGCGTACGCGCTCGAGTCGATGCGCGGGGGTCTCGGAATCGGGGCTGGCCAGTTGAGCCAGGGCTATCTTCATGGGTTTCCTTCGTGCCGTTAGATGTTCGGCCGTTTCATTGACCGCAGGGTGGTGTCGAGGTGTTCCCGCACCGCCCGTACCGCGGCCTGGGGATCGCCTGCCGCGATCGCGTCGGCGATGGCGTGGTGCTCGACGAGAACCTGCTTCTTGCGGGTTTCGTCGGCCATGACGATGCGGATACCCATCCGCATCTGACGGTCCCGCAGTGAGCTGTAGAAGTTGTTCATCAGGGGGTTGCCGGCCGCACGGATGATGGCCGTGTGGAATTCGAGGTCGTGCGCGATGAAGTCGACCGGGTCGGTGTCGTTCTCCTGAAGGTCCAGGAGAATGCGGAGCCGGTCCGGTACCAGGCCCGGCTGGGGCGCCACTTCGGTGACCGACCATTCCTCGACCACCCGGCGGGCCTGCATGATGGCTTCGACGTCGCTGTCGGACAACGCCGGGATGAAGGCGCCCTTGTGAGGCACTCGCCGGATGAAGCCTTCGGCCTCGAGACGTAACAGCGCCTCGCGCACGGGGGTTCGGGAGATTCCGGACGACGCGGCGACCTGCGCTTCGGACAGAAACATCTCCTCGTCGCGGGGCAGGGTGATGATGGTGTTCTTCAGCCACTCGTAGGCCAACTCCGGCGCCGTTGCTCCGGTGGTCTTCGATGTCGTCATGGCTTGCCCCTTCGAGGAGAGTCAGTAGTGGACGGGCGCCGGCGTTTCCGGTGTCCGGGAGATCGCCTCGTCGCCCACAGCCGCGAGATCCACGGACTGCGTTTCCCGCGTGAGAAGTGAGGCGATCAGGGAGATGACTCCCATGGCGGCGAGGTAGGCACCGATGGCGTATCCGGTGCCGAACCGGGTGTAGAGCGCGATCGCGATGATCGGGGCCAGCGAGCCGGCCAGGACGGACGCGAGGTTGTAGGCCAGCGACACTCCGGAGTACCGGACCTCGGTGGGAAACAGTTCGGAGAAGAACGCGCCGATCACGGCGCTGTAGGCCGCGAAGATCAGCAGTCCCACCGCCACCGCCAGGGTGATCGCCGCCGGATTCTTCGTGTCCAGCAGAGCGAAGAACACGAACGCCCACACGATGGTGGCGGCGGACGCGCCGATGTAGATCGGTCGTCGGCCGATCCGGTCGGCGAGCACGGCGAACATCGGGATCGTCACCAGGGCGACGACCATACCGATCATGACGGCGTTCAATCCGGTGCTGCGCTCGAGTTCGAGGATCTGGGTGATGTAGGTGATGACGAACAACGAGAAGATGTAGAAGCCGGCGTTCTCGCCGAAGCGGGTGAACGCCGCGAGGAGGATCTGGCGCCAGTGTCCCCGGACGGCCGCGGCGAGCGGCATGCCCTTCTTCTCGGCGGGCGCGGTTTCCCGGGACTGCTCGAACAGCGGGGTCTCCGCGACGTACAGCCGCAGCACCAGACCGATGATCACCAGCAGGGCCGACAGCCCGAAGGCGATCCGCCATCCCCAGGACAGGAACGCGTCCTCCGACAGCACGGAACCGAGGACGGCGAGTACCCCGGCCGCCAGCAGGTTGCCCAGCGGCGGACCGAGATTGGGCCAGGCGGACCAGAACGCCCGCCTCTTCGAATCGCCGTGTTCGGAGACCAGCAGGACTGCGCCACCCCATTCGCCACCGAGGGCGAAACCCTGCACCAGCCGCAGAAGCACCAGGAGCAACGGTGCGGCGACGCCGATGGAGGCGTAGGTGGGCAGGAAGGCGATGAGGAACGTCGACACTCCCATGAGCATCAGGCTGGCGATCAACGTGGCCCGCCTGCCTTTGACGTCCCCGTAGTGCCCGAGTACCGCGGCACCGAGGGGTCGCGCCACGAAGCCGACCGCGTAGGTGGCGAACGCGAGCATGGTGCCCACCAGGGGATCTTCGGTGGGGAAGAACAGCTTGTTGAACACCAGCGCCGCCGCTGTTCCGTACAGGAAGAAGTCGTACCACTCGACTGCGGTACCGGCGAGGCTCGAACCTGCAATGACGGGCAGGCTGGTGTGGGGTCTGCGATTGATAGATTTGTCGTTGGCGGTTGCCATAGTCGACTCCTAGGTCGAATCGTCGCTACGTGACGAGCTGCACGTCCTTGCGCCTACCTCCAAGTAGGCGACTCGAACGGTCGCGCAGATGGTGCTGCCCGGGCTCGGTGGCTGCTCCAACAGCTGCCGAGCCCGCTTTTTTCTGGCCTTCATCCGACTGTGAAGCCGATCACGAAAAGGCTGTACACCAGTTGTATACGACCGGTCTACGATCCGCAAGAGGGGCTCGAACTCTCGTTTTCCGCCTCGCGACCGGGCAACTCTTGACGCCGGCCCGCCCACGACCTAGCTTAATCGAATCAAATTCGATTAATTGAAGGAGGTCCCGTGGACGCCGAACTGCTCGTCGTTGGAGGCACGGTGCGCACTGGTGATTCCGACCGTCCCGTCACCGACGCGCTCGCCGTGGCCGGTGGCCGCGTGGTCGCGCTGGGGGAGCGGGCTCGTGCCCTGCAGTCGAGCCGCACCGAACTGATCGACCTGGGTGGGGGCGCATTGTTGCCGTCGTTCGGCGACGGGCACGTCCACCCGCTGATGGGCGGGCTCGGTTTGCGCGGCGCTTCGATTCGCGACTGCGGCAGCGTCGACGAGGTCCTGCTCGAAGTGCGCCGGTGGGCGGACGAGAACCCTGGAGCCGGTTGCGTATTCGGGGACGGAGTTTCTCCGACGCTCGCCGAGGGCGGCCGTTTCGAGGCCCGATGGCTCGACAGTGTGGTCCCGGACCGGCCAGTGGTCTTGCGCACGATGGACCATCACACCGCGTGGGTCAACAGTGCGGCGCTGCGGTGCGCCGGACTGACCCGGGACACCCCGGATCCGGCCGGCGGAGAGATCGTGCGGACGGCCGACGGTGAGTTGCTCGGCACTCTGCGTGAATGGGGTGCGATCAATCCGGTTCTCGCGCTGGTGCCGGAGGTGACCCTCGACGATCGGGTCGAGGCGCTGGCGACGGTGTCGAAGATGCTTGCCGCCGCAGGCATCACGTGGGTGCAGGATGCGTGGACCGAACTCGACGACGTCGAGGTCTGGCTGACCGCCGCGGACCGCGGGCGACTGTCGACCCGCGCCAACCTCGCGTTTCGTGCCACCCCGGAGAGCTGGGAGGCCGACCGGGAGGCGTTCGCCCTGGCGCGGCGGAAGGTCGAGGAACGGGGCGGCGACGCGGTCAGGGCCGGAACGGTCAAATTCTTCGCCGACGGGGTGATCGAGGCCGGTACGGCAGCGCTTCTGGCGCCCTACACGGACTGTCCGCACTCCCATGGCATCAGCAACTGGACGACGGACGAACTGTCTCGGGCCGCGGCCGAAGTGGACCGGCTGGGGTTCCAGATCCACATCCATGCCATCGGCGACGCGGGGGTGCGCATGGCGCTCGATGCCATCGAGTACGTCGACCGATGCAACGGTCCGCGTGATCGGCGTGCCACGATCGCGCATCTGCAGTTGGTCGACGGCGACGACCTCGACCGATTCACGTCCCTCGGGGCGGTCGCCAACTTCCAGCCGCTGTGGGCTCAACTCGACGCCCTGATGACGGAATTGACGATTCCACGGATCGGGGACGAACGGGGCGCACAGCAATATCGCATCGGAACCCTCACCGAGCGAGGTGCTCGGGTGGCATTCGGCAGTGACTGGCCCATCACCGCCTACGAGCCGATCACGGGAATCGCCACCGCGATCCACCGCCAGACCTCGTCCGGCATACCGACGGAAGGTTGGCTGCCGAGGGAACGCGTCGGCCTCGAACGGGCCCTCACCGCCTATTCCGCCGGCGTCGCCTATCAGGGATTCGAGGAGAACCTGTGGGGCTGCCTCCGGCCGGGAATGCGGGCCGACATGATCCAGTTGCCGGTCGACCCCTACGACCTGTCGTCCGCGCAGGCGCTCAGCGAGCTCGCCGTGACCCGAACCTGGCTGGGCGGCATGCAGGTTCACTGAGGTCCGGCGCTACCGCTGCACCGCGCCGCATTCCTGGAGGAGGTTGCGAAAGCCCGCCAGCAGAGCCGCCAGGCCGAGTTCGAACGCCTGCTCGGCCCTCTCCGGGCCGCGGGGTGCGGCGGCAAGCGCCCGGGTCAGCGCATCGTCGGTCGTCGACGAATCCGCTTCGATCATGACCTCCGGCGCTGCCGCGTCCAGCGCGGCCCCGAGGAGGAAATTCTCCGCGGCCGTGATGACAGCCATGATGTGGTCGTCGGGGAAGCCGGCGTCGCGCAGGCCGGCCGCCGCCGAGTGGTACACCGAGAGCGAACCGGGATCGC
Source organism: Rhodococcus sp. NPDC127593 (assembly GCF_042671975.1). Classification (NCBI taxonomy): domain Bacteria; kingdom Bacillati; phylum Actinomycetota; class Actinomycetes; order Mycobacteriales; family Nocardiaceae; genus Rhodococcus; species Rhodococcus sp. NPDC127593. The sequence goes on from NZ_JBHXWI010000015.1 coordinate 170,285, forward strand.
GCACCGTCTCGGTGGCCAGGAGGCGGATGGCGGTGGGGTGCCGGCTGAACGCTGCCCGATACGACCGGGCCCACTCGGAGAAGGCCTCGTCCCAGGGCAGGCGCTCGAACGCCGATCCGTCGATTTCCCGGACGACGCGGTGGCGAACAAGTTCGACGACGGCCGCGCGGCCTTTGGCATGGTGATAGATCGACGACACCTGCACGTTCAGGTGCCGGGCCAGATCCGGCATCCTGAAGTCACCGTCACGATCGACCAGTTCGAGAGCCGCCTCCGCGATGCGTTCGCGGTCCAGGCGTGCGACGCGAGGTCTGCCCATCGGTGCACCCACCTTCCAATCGAAATTCATTCGATTATGCCCTTGTGGCGCCGGTCACAACGCTCTAGTCTAATCGAAACACATTCGATTAGAACCTCGTCGCGTATCCGCGCCCCCGGTTTCCCCGCCGTCGCGCCCTTGCCCTGACTGGAGAAGTTCCTCATGAATAAATCCGCACCCGGACCCGCCTCCGGCACGCAGCTGGAAGGTGGCGCCCTCGGCACCTCCGGCATCGTGTTCTTCGTCGTGGCCGCTGCCGCACCGTTGCTGGTGATGGCGGGGGTGGCTCCCCTGGCCCTGAACGTCGCGGGCATCGGGGCGCCCGGCGGGTACATCCTGGCCGGGCTCGCACTGGGCGTGTTCGCGATCGGCTTCACCGCGATGAGCAAGTACATCCACAACGCGGGTGCCTTCTACTCATACATCTCGATCGGACTCGGCCCCCGATGGGGTCTCGCCGCCGCGGTACTCGCCCTCGTCTCCTACAACGCTCTCGAGATCGGGATCTTCGGTGCGCTGGGGTATTTCACCCAATCCACCATGGCGGATCTGGTCGGGTTGGACCTTCCGTGGGGACTGTGGTCGCTGATCGGCGTCGGGCTCATCTGGTTCCTGGGGTCGCGATCGGTCCATGTCGGCGCACGGTTCCTGATCCTGCTCCTCACCGCCGAGACGGGGATCCTCGTCTTGCTCGCAGCCGCCGTGCTTCTCCGGGGCGGCGCCGAGGGGCTCGGTGTCGATTCGTTCGCTCCCGCCCACGTGTTCAGCCCCGGCCTTGGTGGGGTGCTGACTCTGGCGTTCGCCGCGTTCATCGGGTTCGAAGCGACCGCCCTGTATCGGGAGGAAGCGAAAGATCCCGCCCGGACGATCCCCCGGGCGACCTACCTGGCGGTTGCATTCCTCGGCCTGTTCTACGCCTTCATGGTGTGGATCGTCATCCAGGCCTACGGCCCGGATCAGGCGCTCGCGCTCGCAGCCTCCGATCCCGCCGCAATGTACTTCGACGCCATCGAGAACTACGTCGGTGGCTGGGCGAGCACGCTCATGGAACTGCTGATCATCACGAGCATCCTCGCCAGCCTGCTCGCATTCCACAACGCGATCACCCGCTACACCTTCGCGTTGTCGCGCGAGCACGTACTGCCCCGGGTCCTCGGCACACTGCACCCCGTCTACAAGTCGCCGTACGTGGCGAGCGCCGTACAGAGCCTCCTTGCGATGGTCGTGATCGTCGTGTTCGCGCTCGCCGGCGCCGACCCCTACCTCCAGCTCCTGCTCTGGGTGAATTCGCCCGGCGTCGTCGGCATCGTCGTACTCCAGGCCATGGCAGCCGCAGCCGTTCTCGCATTCTTCTGGCGGGATCGCCGCGGGCATTCGGTCTGGAGGGTTCGGGTGGCCCCCGCAGCAGCCCTCGCCATGTTGAGCTACGCGACGTGGTTGATCGTGGCCAAGATGGACTTGCTCACTGCCGCAGGACCCGCCGTGAACACCGTCCTCGTCGCCGTCACCCCGGCAAGCCTGGCGATCGGGCTGGTGCTCGGTACGCGACTCGCGCGGCGCAACCCCGACCTCTATGCACAGCTTGGAACCACCGACGTGGACGCCGAACCCGTGGTCCTGCCCGAAGAAGTGAGCAACAGCCCGATCCCGCCCGGCAAAGCCACCTAACCTCACCAAATCGATCGCCCAATGTCGCAGCGGTTCAGTCTGATTGACCGACTGTGACATTGGGCGTTCGTGCGTCGGTGGCCTGGGCGTTTTCGTCGCCACCACTCGGTGGACGCCATGAAATGTTTCTTGACAACGTGTCGTGCGAATGAATATGTTGTTGCCTACATCACTGACACCCTGTTGTGTGAACTGACGCACTGTTGTCTGACCCATTTCATCCCTGACCATCGACAGAAGCGGACCACCATGTCTTCACAGACCAAGGGAATCCTGATCCAGGCGGTGCTCGGTGCCGTCCTCATCTCGATTCTGATGATCCCGTTCCAGGGCCTCACCCCCTTCGCCCCGTACAGCGCGATGCTGATCCTTCCGGTGATGCTGTTCTTCACCCTCCAGGCGCCGCCGAAAGCTCTGTTGGGGATGTTCGCGAGTTTCGCGTGCGGCGTCGGCTGGGCCGGGTTGTTCCTGCTCGTCAAGGCCGCCCTGCCCGGGGTGCCGTTCGAGCTGATGATGGGGGTCGGCGTGGCCCTCGTGATATTTCTGATCCTGTCGGTCCACCCGATCCTGCTGGGACGCACCCCCTTCGGAGTGGTCCCGGCGGTGCTGCTGGGGCTGATCGAGTCGCTGCTCGTCATGCTGCTGACCCCGATGCTCTCCGCCGGTGAACCGGGACTGACCCTGCTGTGGCTCCTCGTGATCTTCGGTTACGGCTGCCTCATGACCTTGATCCTGGTCGTGGTGCAGGACTGGCTGATCAGTGCGGTGCTCGGGACGACGTGGCGGTCCGCCCCGACGGAGGACGCACCCAGCTCGCAGGTCCCGCCCACGCAGTCAGCGGGCAACCCCAATGTCACAGCGGTCCAATCCGACTGACCCTCTGTGACATCGGGCGCCGGGTGCGTACGCCGCGAAGTGTCTGGGGATACGGTCTGCCTATGGACGACGGTCGACTCGAGGGACTCGTTGCGCGCGCCCGGGCGCTCGCCGAGCCGGGCACGCGCCGCATTCTCGGGATCGCGGGACCGCCGGGCTCGGGCAAGAGCACCGTGGCCGCGGCAGTGCTGGCGGCGTTGGGATCGTCCGCGGTGGTGGTGCCGATGGACGGATTCCATCTGGCGGGTGCGGAACTGGCCCGCCTCGGCCGGGCCGGGCGCAAGGGCGCACCCGACACGTTCGACGCCGCCGGCTACGTGGCGCTGCTGCACCGGCTGCGTGAACCCGGCGGCGAGACGGTGTACGCCCCGGAGTTCCACCGTGACGTCGAGGAGTCCTACGCCGGGTCGATCGCCGTCCCGCCGGATGTTCCGCTGGTGATCACCGAGGGCAATTACTTGCTTCTCGACCAGCAGCCGTGGACGAGGGTGCGTGACCTGCTCGCCGAGGCGTGGTTCCTCGCCCCGGACGACGAGGAGCGGGTCTCCCGGCTTGTCGAGCGGCACGTCCTGTTCGGCAAGTCGCCCGAAGACGCACGAAAGTGGGTGCAGTGCAGCGACGAGCGCAACACCGCGTTGGTCGCGCCCGGCCGTGACCGCGCCGACGTCGTCGTCCTCGGCGACCCGGTGTGACCGGATTCAGGCCGGGTACTCGATCGGCTCCATCCGGCCGCTGGAGAGTGAGCGCGTCGCGGCTTCGGCGATCGCCTGCGCCTTCAGCGCCTCCGACAGGGTTGGGCCGATGGCGGCACCGTTTTCCAGAGCATCGACGAAGTGGTCGAGCGCGGTGCGATAGCTGCCCCTGATCCGTTCGAACCATCCCGCGTGCAGGCCGTCGTCGACCACGCGGCCGGCGCTGTAACGGGAGACGGATCCGGCGCGCTGACGTCGTGCTTCGACCATGCCCGTCGAACCGAGCACCTCGATGCGTTCGTCGTAGCCGTAGCCGATCCGCCGGGTGCAGTCGATCTGGACGAGTGCGCCGCCGGGCAGACGCAGGGTGACTGCCGACGTGTCGACGTCGCCGTACTCGGCGAGGCGGGGTTCGGCGAGCGTGGATCCGGTCGCGAAGACGGACTCGGGGTCGAGCCCGGAGATCCACCGGGCCAGGTCGAAGAAGTGGACGGTCTGGTCGCGCATCTGTCCGCCCGAGACCGCGATGTACTCGAGTGGCGGCATCGCCGGACCGCGGCTGGTCATCTGGATCAGCTCGACCGAACCGATCTCGCCGGACGCCACCACCTGCTGGAGTTCGGCGTAGTCGCGGTCGAAGCGGCGGTTGAAATCGACCATCGCCAGCAGCGATCGGGTGTCGGCGAAGCGAACGATGTCGACGGCGTGCGCGAGATCGAGATCGATCGGTTTCTCGCACAGGGCCGGGATCCCCGCCGTCGCGGCGGCGCGAAGGTGCTCGGCGTGGGTGTCGGTGGACGACGCGATGAAGACGGCGTCGATTGCCGCGGGGTCGAAGACTTCCGCGAGATCGGTGGTCGCACGGCTGCCGTGCCGCTTGGCGAGGTCCGTCGCGCGAGAAAGATCGATGTCGAAGACGAGGGCCAGGTCGACGTCGGGGTGCGCGGCGAGGTTGACGCCGTGCACTCCGCCGATGAATCCGGCTCCGATGAGGGCGAATCGCTGCATGTCAGATACCGACCTTGTCGTGTGCGAAAGCGGGAACGACCCAGGCGGAGTCGGCGGCGTGGGAGGCGGCCGTCGCCTCGACGAACTGGACGCCGATCAGCCCGTCGCGTCCGGTGGGGAAGGACAGATCGCGGATGGTGGTGGGTGTGTCGTCGCGGCGGGCGCGGAGTTCGTCCGCGAGATCGCGGTAGAAGTTCGCGAACGCCTCGAGGAAGCCTTCGGGATGTCCCAGGCCGGGGCGGGTGAGCCGGTCGGCGTCCTCGGACAGCGTGCGCATCCCCTGCGCGAGGATCGTCGTGCCGCCGTCGAGATCGCGCACCGTCAGGTGGTGTGGGTCCTCGTGCCGCCATTCGATGCTCGCGGTGTCGCCGAACACCCGGATGCGTAGGCCGTGCTCATTGCCGGTGGCGGCCATGCTCGCCCACAGTGTCGCGGGTGCCCCGTTGGAGAGGGCGAGCCGAACGGTGGCGTTGTCGAACACCCGCCGTCCGGGGACGAGGGTGTCCAGTACGGCCGACACCCTGGTGGCTTCGAGTCCGGTGACGTACCGCAGGAGGTGGAAGGCGTGGGTGCCGAGATCGCCGACGACGCTGGGGAATCCCGCGACGACGGGGTCGGTGCGCCATCGTGCCTGCCGGTGTTCGCCGAGTTCGACGGCTGTCGCGGCCCAACCGGACGCGTGCTCGACGGCGACGAATCGGATCCGCCCGAGGTCGCCGTCGCGCACCATCCGGGCCGCGTGCCGGACCATCGCGTACGCCGAATAGCAGTGCGGGACGGCGAGAATAGCGCCGGAGGATTCGGCGATCGCGACCAGCTCCGCCGCCGACGCCGAGTCAGGGGTGAGGGGCTTCTCGCACACCACCGAGATGCCCGCCTCGAGGAACGTGCGCGCGATGTCGAAGTGGCTGTCGTTCGGGGTGGTCACGGCCACCACGTCGACGCCGTCGTCGCGGGCGGATTCCCGTTCGGCCATCTCCCGGTAGTCGCGATAGGTACGGTCAGCCGGTACGCCGAGGCTCTCGGCGATCCGCGCCGACGACGCGCGGTCTCGCCCGAAGACCCCCGCGTGCAGGTCGTATCGATCGTCGAGGCGCATCGCGTAGCGGTGGGTCTTGCCGATGTCGGCGCCCTGCCCGCCGCCGACCATGCCCGCGACCAGGCGCAGGCTTCCTTGCTTGCTCAACTGGGCTCCTACTGAGGGGTTTTGACCGCGAGAACCGGGATCGGGGACTGCAGGATGAGGCGTTGACTCACGCTGCCGAGCAGGGCCTTGCCGACCGCACTGCGGCGTTTGACGCCGATCACGAGGCGTTCGATGCCGGGTCGTTCGTCGAGCAGGTCGAGCACGGCGGTCGCGGGATCGCGGTCTCCACGGCCGATGCGGTCGAGGACGGTCACGCCGTCGTCCGCGAGCGTGTGCACGTCTTCGGGTTCGGTCAGGGAGAGGTTCACGACCAGGAGGTCGGTGCCCAGCATCGCGGCTTCCTTCTTGCCGGCCAGGAGGGCGTGTGATCCTTCGGAGGAGTCGGTCACGGCTACGAGCACTGTCATGGGATCAACCTTTCAGGGGGCACGGTGCGGCGACTGTCACGAGTACTCGCGCCGGAACTGGTCTTCGAGTTCCTCGAGGGAGCGGCCACGGGTTTCCGGAACCTGGGTGGTGATGAAGATGAGAGCCAGTACGCCGAGGCCCGCGAAGATGAAGAAGGTCGCACCGATTCCGAGTGCGGCCACGACGGGTGGGAAGAGCAGCGCGACAAGCGCGTTGGCGATCCACAGCGCGAATATGCAGACGCCGATGGCGAAGCTGCGGATCTTTAGCGGGAAGATCTCCGACAGCATCAGCCACACCAGGGGGCCGATCGTGGCCTGCATCGAGAAGACGAACAGCACCACGAACGTCAGGATCAGGTAGGCCTTGAGGGTGCCGTCGGGCAGCAGGAACGCGGACAGGCCGACGAGCACGTGGAACGTGGTGGTGAGGGTGAAGCCGCCGATGAGCATCTTCCGACGGTCGATCCGGTTGATCAGGGCGACGCCGGTGAGGACGCCGAGCACGCTGAACAGACCGTTGAGGGTGTTCGCGACGATGGCGGCGTTGGAGGAGAATCCGGCGTCGCCGAGCAGCTGGGTGCCGTAGTACATCACCGAGTTGATGCCGGTGGCCTGCTGGAACACGCCGAGGCCGACCCCGATGAAGATGAGGCGGCGGATCCACTTCACCGACAGGTCCGCGGCCCCGCCGGTCTGCGAGAGCTTCTCCTCCTCCGCGAGCGCCCGGACTTCCTCCAACTCGGCACGTGCCCGCTCCGGGGACCGAACCTGGAGAAGCACGGCGAGCGCTTCGTCGTGCCGATCCTGCGACATCAACCAGCGCGGGCTCTCCGGCATCCGCAGCATTCCGACGAACAGGAAGATGGCCGGAGTGACGGCGACCAGAAGCATGAAGCGCCAGACGTTCTCGTGCTCACCCCAGAGGTTGAAGATGAGGGCGTTGATCACGAATGCGGCGAACTGGCCGACGACGATCATGACCTCGTTGCGGGAGACCACGCTGCCGCGCCGTTCGGTGGGAGAGATCTCGGAGAGGTAGACGGGCACCGTCGCGGAGGCGCCGCCGACGGCGAGGCCGAGGATGAAGCGGAACAGTGCGAGCACCTCCCACGTCGGGGACAGCACGCAGCCGATCGTCCCGATCATGAAGATGATCGCGAGCACCAGGATGTTGTGCCGGCGTCCGAACCGGTCGGACATCCGTCCGCCGACCAGAGCGCCGATCGCGGCACCGAAGATCAGGATGCTCACCACCAGGCCTTCGGTGAACGAGGTGAGGTGGAGGTCTTCCTTGAGCGGTTCGAGTGCGCCGTTGATGACTCCGGTGTCGTATCCGAAGAGCAGGCCGCCGAAGGTGGCGACCACGGCGATGATGCCGAGTCTGTGCGAGTGCCGCCCGGGGGCGTCGGCAGGCAGGGACGGGGCGGTAGTTCGGGTGAGATCGCTGGCCATGAACATCTCCTCGACGTATTCCATGTACAGAACACGTAATGTGTTTATGTCCGAACAAAGCTAACCCATTGTGACTCGGGGCACAACGGCAAGCCAACCATCGGGCGATTCCCACAGCGCGATCTACCGCCTCCTACCCACGAGTAATAGAACGCACGATCTGTTATCGTTCCGGATATGCCCAGGCCACGAGTCCACGACCTCGACGACGCGCTCGATGCCGCCGAACAGCTGGCAGTCGAGGGTGGACCGAGCGCGGTGACCCTGCGTGCGGTCGCCGCGGCCACGGAGATGTCGAACGGGGCCATCTACCACGCATTCGGCTCGCGGGGAGGGCTCGTCGGGCGCGCATGGTTGCGGGCAGCACACCGGTTTCTCGACCTGCAACAGGAATCGGTCGAGGAGGCGCTGGGGCGTGGTCCCGTGGACGCCGTCGTCGCGGCAGCCGACACCCCGGCCGTCTTCGCCGAGCGGTTCCCGCAGTCGTCGCGACTTCTTCTCACCGTGCGCCGCGACGAACTACTCGGCTCCGAAGTCCCCGAGGACGTCGCCGCCGAGTTGTCGCGCCTCGACTCCGTCCTCGTCGAACTGTTCGTCCGGTTGGCGCTGGCGGTGTGGGGGCGCAAGGACGGTCGCGCGGTCGAAGTGATCGAAGCGTGCGTCGTCGGGCTCCCCACCGGACTGCTACTGCACGCCCGGCGAAAACCGGACGGCGCCATGCGCAGACGCCTGGAGACGGCGGTCCGCGCCGTCCTCACTCTCGACCCCCCGTCCCCGGGGAAACGTCACGACAGCAACACGAAAGGTTCCTGATGACCGCCACCCTGACCTACCGGGACACGATCGCCGTCCTCGACCTCGGCGACGACGAGAATCGTTTCTCCCCCGAGTGGCTCGACACCGTCGACCGACTCCTCGACGACGCCCACGAACACGGCGCGCAGGCCCTGGTCACCACAGCCACGGGGAAGTTCTACTCCAATGGCCTCGACCTGGACTGGCTGATGGCCAACGGCGACCGCGCGGACTGGTACATCGGACGCGTGCAGGCCCTGTTCAGCCGGATTCTGACGCTCCCCCTGCCGACGGTGGCGGCGGTCAACGGGCACGCGTTCGGTGCCGGCGCCATGCTGGGAATCGCCCACGACTACCGGGTGATGCGGTCCGACCGCGGGTACTACTGCTTCCCCGAGGTCGACATCCACATTCCGTTCACGCCGGGGATGGCTGCGCTGATCCAGGCCAAGCTGACACCGCAGACCGCGATCACCGCCATGACCACCGGCCGCCGCTACGGCGGCCCCGACGCGCACACGAGTGGGCTGGTCGACGGGACCGCGCCAGAAGGCGCGGTCCTGGGTGCCGCCGTCGACCTGATCGCGCCGCTCGCGGGGAAGGACGCCGGCACGCTCGGCGCGATCAAGTCCACCATGTTCGCGCCGGCCGTCGCCGCGCTCGCGTCGGGCCGATCATGACCCGTTGACGCAAAACCTATTGTGCAAGAGTGATGGTCACTCGCCCGGGACGTGGAGAATCAGGGCGTCGCCCTGTCCGCCGCCGCCGCAGAGAGCCGCGGCGCCGGTTCCACCACCGCGTCGTTTCAGCTCGAGCGCGAGGTGCAGCACGACCCGTGCCCCCGACATGCCGAGCGGGTGCCCGATGGAGATGGCGCCGCCGTTCACGTTGACCCTCGACGGGTCCAGTCCGAGCTGCCGGGTCGACTCGATGCCGACGGCGGCGAAGGCCTCGTTGATCTCGACGAGATCGAGGGCCGAGGGCTCGAGTCCCTCACGGGTGCACGCCTTGTCGATGGCATTGGCGGGCTGCTGCTGGAGCGTCGAGTCCGGTCCGGCGACGACGCCGTGGGCGCCGATCTCGGCGAGCCATTCGAGTCCCAGCTCCTCGGCCTTGGCCTTGCTCATCACCACGACGGCGGCCGCGCCGTCGGAGATCTGCGACGCGGAACCCGCGGTGACGGTGCCGTTCTTGCTGAAGGCGGGCCGCAGCTTCGACAGCGACTCGGCCGTGGTGTCGGCGCGAATGCCCTCGTCCTCGGAGACGACGAGCGGCTCGCCCCGGCGCTGCGGGATGGTGACGGGAACGACCTCATCGTCGAAGAGCCCGTTCTTCCACGCGGCCGCGGCACGCTGATGTGAGGCGGCGGCGAAGGCGTCCTGCTCCTCGCGACCGATTTTGTCGGTGTTCGCGTTCCGGTCCTCGGTGAGCGCACCCATCGCCTGCTCGGTGAAGATGTCGTACAGGCCGTCGTAGGCGAGGTGGTCCACGAGGGTGGTGTCGCCGTACTTGAAACCGCTCCGCGAGTTCGGGAGAAGGTGCGGGGCCTGCGACATCGACTCCTGCCCACCGGCGACGACGACATCGAATTCGCCGGCGCGGATCAACTGGTCGGCGAGCGCGATGGCGTCGAGACCTGACAGGCACACCTTGTTGACGGTCAAGGCGGGCACCGACATCGGGATGCCCGCGTTGACCGCGGCCTGCCGGGCCGGGATCTGACCGGCGCCGGCAGTGAGGACCTGCCCCATGATCACGTACTCCACCAGTTCGGGTGCCACCCCGGCCTTGTCGAGGGCGCCCTTGATGGCGATGCCACCGAGATCGGATCCGGAGAGTGACGCGAGCGAACCCGTCAGCCGGCCGACGGGGGTCCGGGCTCCGGCGACGATGACGGACCTGGTGCGAGAAGTCATGGGAGTGTCCTTGGTGTCGTGACGAATGTCGCTCAGACGAGCGCGGATTCGCGGATCTCGAGGGGGGTTCCGGTGGCGGCGACGACCTCGTCGACGGTGACGCCGGGGGCAATCTCACGGAGAGCGAGGGTGCCGTCGCCGACCACGTCGATGACGGCGAGGTTGGTGATGATGCGGTTGACCACGCCCTGGCCTGTCAGAGGCAGGGTGCAGGCGTCGATGATCTTGGGGTTGCCGTCCCGGTCGGTGTGTTCCATGAGGACGATGACGCGGCTCGCGCCGTGCACGAGGTCCATCGCGCCGCCCATGCCCTTGACCATCTTGCCGGGGACCATCCAGTTGGCGAGGTCGCCGGTGCGGGAGACCTGCATGCCACCGAGGACGGCGGTGTCGATGTGGCCGCCGCGGATCATGCCGAATGACAGCGCGGAATCGAAGAATGCGGCACCGGCGTTGACGGTGACCGTCTCCTTGCCGGCGTTGATCAGGTCGGGGTCGACGTTCTCGTCGGTGGGGTAGGGCCCGGTGCCGAGGATTCCGTTCTCCGAATGCAGGGTCACCGTGACGTCGGTGCCGAGGTATCCGGGAATGAGCGTCGGCAGTCCGATGCCGAGGTTGACGTATTCGCCGTCGACCATCTCCGCGGCCGCGCGGGCGGCCATCTGCTCACGTGTCCATCCGTTGGTGCCGGTCATCGAGTGGCTCCTTCCGTGCTGCTGACTGTCCGCTTCTCGATCCGCTTGTTCTGGGGTCCGGTCTCGACGATGCGTTGAACGAAGACCCCGGGCAGGTGCACCTGGGCGGGATCGATGGTGCCGGCGGGGACGAGTTCCTCGACCTGCGCGATAGTCACCTTCCCGGCCATCGCCGCGAGGGGGTTGAAGTTCAGGGCCGACTTGTCGAACACCAGGTTCCCGGCGGTGTCGCCGCGCAGTGCGTGGACCAGTGCGAAGTCGGCGGTGATGCCGAGTTCGAGGACATAACGCTTGTCGCCGAACACGCGGGTTTCCTTCGGGGGCGACGCGAGCGCGACGGAACCGTCGGCGGCGTACCGCCAGGGCAGTCCGCCGTCGGCGACCGGGCTTCCCACACCGGCGGGGGTGAAGAACGCGGGGATGCCCGCGCCGCCCGCCCGGAGACGTTCGGCCAGCGTGCCCTGCGGGGTCAGCTCCACCTCGAGCTCACCGGAGAGGTACTGACGGGCGAATTCCTTGTTCTCGCCGACGTACGACGCGGTGACACGACGGATCCGGCGGGCGCCCAGCAGAATTCCGAGCCCGTGGTCGTCCACACCGCAGTTGTTGGAGAAGACCTCGAGGTTGCCGACACCCGAGTCGGCGAGCGCACGGATCAGCGAGTCGGGGATTCCGCACAGGCCGAACCCGCCCACGGCGATCGACGCGCCGTCGGACACGTCCGCGACTGCTTCTTCCGGGGTGTCGAACACTCTCGATCCCATGTGCATCCTTTCTCCTGGCCGCCGTACCGGCGATACCGTCTTCCGCATCGAATCGTCCACCTGGTGAACGCCTCCGTGCGACGAGCTTTGTTCCACTAAAAGGGGTCGCTTTGTGCATTTCAAGAGATCCGGACACAGTGCTCGCGGTCTGGACGTCACGCCGCATAGCGTTCACTGAGTGAACGTATACTGCGGTCATGGACGACGCGCAGCGGCCGCAGGTCATTCGACGGGTGGGATCCCTCTTCCGGGCCATCGCGGCCCTCGAGTCGTCGGGATCCTCGACGTCCGCCCTGGCGCGAGAGACGGGTCTCGCCCGCCCCACCGTGCATCGCCTGCTCGTCTCGCTGGCCGAGGAGGGACTGGTGGACCGCGATCAGAAGTCGGGGAAATGGTCGCTGGGGCCCGAGCTGTACCTGCTGGGCTCGCTCGCCGCCAGCCGGTACGACATCACGGACCGCTCCCGCGACATCCTCCGCGATCTCGCCCGCGAGACCGGCGAGAGCGCCTTCCTGTCCGCCCGCCGCGGCGACGAAACCGTCTGCATCGCGAGCGAGGAGGGCAGCTTCCCGCTGCGTTCCCACGTGCTGTACGTCGGCATCCGCCTACCGCTCGGGGTGGCGTCGGCGGGACTGGTGATCCTGTCCCACATGCCGGACCGCGACGTCGCGGACTACCTGACGCGCGCCGACGTCACCGGCGAGTGGGGAACGCAGCACAGGCGGGACGAGATCGCCGAGCGGATCGCGGAGACACGCCTGAACGGATACGCCGTGAATCCCGGACTGCTCGTGGAGGGCAGTTGGGGGATGGGCGCCGCCGTCTTCGACGCCCAGGGATCACCGGCCTGGGCATTGAGCATCACGGGTGTGGAAAGCCGGTTCCGCGAGGAGCGCCGCCGCGAACTGGGAGAACTCCTCCTCCGCGAGGCGCACCGGCTCACCCAACTGCTTGCCGACCGGCCGCGAGGTCGGGGGTGAGTATGAGGTGGAACCGCGCCTACGCAGCCTTCCGCCGTCGCTGCGGTCGCCCGTGGCGGGTGTCGATACTCCACAGGTGGGTGCAGTCGGGGCACTGAAGGTGGACGTGGGTGCCCTGATTGCTCAGCAGGTACTGCCAATGCCGGTCGCAGTTGCGGCCGGACCCGCAGTCGCGGCAGTCCGAGCCGTGGTCGCAGCCCGGGCAGGGCAACCAGGCGCGACGGGAGAAGTCCGCGGTCGGATCAATCGGTAACACGGCCCACCGTCCGATCCGGGAGCACACCCGCCTGCACCAGCTCGTCGTAGATTCGCTGCTGCTCGGGGTCGAGACCGGAGTACAGCATGTCGTACGCCCGCTCTTCCTCCGCGAGCACGGCGACGGGGTCCCAGTCCTCGCCGATCGCTTCGAGAACGGCGGTGCGCCGCCGCGCCTCGTCCAGCGTGAGGTCGAGCGCGAACGAGAGTTCGGAGTCGCTACCCATGTGGTCACCTTCGTTTCGCAGTCGCCGATGCCGAAGAGAGTCACTCGAGCCCGCCCAAGATCACAATGACCTGGATCACGTCGATTGAAAGTGTTGCGTCGTGTTAACGACGAAATGCCCCGCCATCCGGGTGGATGACGGGGCGCGTGGTGCGGGTGGGGTCAGGCCTGGAGGCCGGCCTCGATCTCGAGGGTGATGGTGATCTTGTCGC